>CAMJOE010000027.1:0-25327 GCA_946407485.1 uncultured Prevotellaceae bacterium
ATGCTGTGGCGCTTATTCTCTTCCTTGATGGTGCCCAGGATGAGCTGCAGGAACTTGATATACTCGGGATTGTTGCTGACCTCGAGTCCCAGGAAGCGTGCGGCCTCGTTCAGTCCGTTGATGCCAATGGTGGAGTAGAGCTTGCTGATGTAGATGTAGCCGCCGTTCGAGGCTGCGAACATGCCGCGGTCTTCCATCTCATAGAGCATGGTCTTGTAGGCGATGTGGTACTTATATACGCGCTCCAGGATGGTGGTGAGGTAAAGGCGCAGGAAGGCGTAGAAGTCGAAGTTGCCTTCTGCTACAGAGACAGAGCGCTTGGCGTCCTGCACGATACGGTTGATGTTCAGGGTGATGACGTTGCACGAACCTGTCATCACGCCCGTCAGTCCTGAAGTGGGATTGAAGGTGTTCTCGGTCAGTTCGTTCTTCAGTCGGCAGCACGAAGCGAGCGAGTCGGCGCTGTCCGAAATGTATGTGAAGAAGGAATGTCCCTCGGCATACATCTCAGCGGTGAAGTCCTTGTAGTCCTTGTCGATGATGTCTTTGGTTTCAGGGTCATAGACCATGGCCATCGTCTCGACAGGGAACGTGAGCAGCTGCTTCAGGCGAAGCTTGTTGAACCACTTCATAAACATGCGCTGCAGCGTGTCGACAGCTTTCCACTCGGGCTTTGTGCCGTCGGGGTAGCAGAAGTCGGCAAAGAGACTGTTGAAGTATGTGTGATCGTAGTAGGAGACGTTCGTGAAGGGAGACTGGTATGAACGGTTGCCGGCGGGCTGGTTGATGCCCCAGATGAACTGCTTGAAGGCCTTGAGAATATGTTCGCGTACCGTGCGCTGCTGCAGGCAAACGCTTGTCGTGGCCACGTCGTCGAGATGCTCGTACCATTTCTGGCCGAACTCCGAGATGATGTAATAGTTCAGCACGACGAAGTATTCACCGAATGCCACGGCACCCTTGCACTGGGAAGAGAGCAGGAAAGTGAGGTTAGTGATTTGTCCTGAGAAAGACTGCAGGTCGTTTGGCGGGCCGGGTGTGACGCCGTCGATGTTGCCCACGCCGTCCGTCATCAGGGGGTAGAGGCTGACTGCCATGCAGTACTGCTTCAGCACGGGCGTGGAGGCTTCGTCGTGAGTGTAAATGATGTGGTGGTTCAGGTCGGCCTCGTATTGTTTCGACACCTCGGGGTACATCTGGTTTAGTTTGTCCTTCATGCGCTGGCGCTGAATGACGCGGTTTGTGGTCTTATAGACCTCGCCTTCCAGATTCGCCACGTTCTTCATCGTCACGTTGGCGTTGGCGTCTGTCTCCGATGCGGTGGCCGCGTTGTCATCGCTGTGGCTGTACTCGTTCATGTAGTCGATGCGCTCCTTGATGAAGCGGGCCTCGGCATGCTGTTGGCGGTAGAGGATGTAGGCTTTGGCTTCGTCGTAGTAGCCGTTCTGCATCAAAGCCAGCTCCACACGGTTCTGAATCTCCTCTACTGTATAACCGTCGCGGACTGAAATGCTTTCACTCAAGTCGGTGGCAACGCTCTTGATCTTCTCCTTGTCAAGTTTGTTCACCGACTGTAATGCCCCGATGATGGCATTCTTAATTTTGGCTCGATTAAACTCTTCCGGCGAGCCGTCTCTTTTGATTACGATCATGATGGTATAGTGTGTTAATTTTAACTCTGATTTCCTGCTTCACGGAAAACGACTACAAAGGTAGAAACTTTTTTCGAGTTGACCAAAATAAAACAAGAAAAAAGTAAGAGAAAAAGAAAAGTTTTCCAAAACTAAAAGTTAAGTACTTGAAGGGTAGTGCTATAAATACATTCGGCAAAACAGAAAGTTTCCCAAAAAGTATATTTCTGCTTGTATGTGCGTTGTTTCCGTTGGAAAACTTTTTGAATTTTTGCAGCCGAAGGAAGGAGGGGCGCGTCGAGTTTGCCAAATTCTCGCGAAAACCATAATAAATATATATATGTATAGGGAGAAAAAGACACGTGGCGAGAAGGGAAATGTCAGCTGACGGATTTTTGGCCGACGTGAGACAATTGACGGGCCTCTGGAAGTGAAGAGAGCGGCCTCGCTATGCAAATTTTTCTCTTTAGCTATAAAAAGTGAGCATTTTGTTGTTCGTATCGGGAAATTGATGTATCTTTGTCGCCGAAATAAAGAAATAAGTAACTAAAAGTATATTGACATGGAGAAGTTAAGAATTGCTGTTGTAGGCTACGGCAACATTGGAAGGTACACAGTTCAGGCTTTGCAGGCGGCCCCCGATATGGAGATTGCAGGCATCGTTCGCCGTAATGGCGCAGCCGACAAGCCGGCTGAGTTGGCTGATTATAAGGTGGTGAAGGACATCACGGAACTTGGCAAGGTGGATGTGGCGATACTTGCCACGCCGACGCGTTCCGTCGAGGAACATGCGCTGAAATGCCTCGCCCTGGGCATCAACACGGTAGATAGTTTCGACATCCACACGTCAATTCTCGACCTCCGTCGCTCGCTATCGGCTGCCGCCAAGCAACACGGGGCCGTGAGCATCATCTCGGCCGGATGGGACCCGGGCAGCGACAGTATCGTCCGCACGCTGATGGAGAGCCTCGCTCCTAAGGGCCTTACCTACACGAACTTCGGCCCGGGGCGCTCGATGGGACATAGTGTCTGCGTCCGCAGCAAGAAGGGCGTCAAGGATGCCCTCTCGATGACGATTCCCGTGGGTGAAGGCATCCACCGCCGCATGGTGTATGTGGAGCTGGAGGACGGCGTGAGCCTCGAGCAGGTGACGAAGGACATCAAGGCCGACCCCTATTTTGCCAACGACGAGACACACGTCTTCCAGGTGGAGAGCGTCGATGCGCTGAACGACGTCGGCCACGGCGTGAACCTCGTCCGCAAGGGCGTGAGCGGTCAGACGCACAATCAGCTCTTCGAGTTCAACATGAAAATCAACAACCCAGCCCTCACGGCACAAGTGCTTGTCAACGCGGCGCGTGCCACGATGAAACAGCAGCCTGGAGCCTACACGATGATTGAGATTCCCGTCATCGACTACTTGCCGGGCGACCGCGAACAAATTATCGGACATCTGGTATAGGGTTGTCTCCCAAATGGATATGCCTCACAAGAAAGCCTCGCTGCCTTCATCGGCCGGCGGGGCTCTTTTTCGTTTCCTGCTTTCCTCACATCTCTTGTTAAAGAACAACGTGATGCTGGCCGCTTGACAACGTGATGCTGGCTGCCTTACAACGTGATGCTGGCTGCCTTACAACGTGATGCTGGCCGCTTAGCAACGTGATGCTGGCTGCTTGGCAACGTGATGTTATCCGCTTGACAACGTGATGTTAAAAAACTAAGCACGTCTAAATTGCCAACTAGACACGTCTAAATTGCCAACTAGACACGTCTAAATTGTAAATTAGACACGTGTCGTTTGCAAATTATGCAGGCGTGGTCTTTTTCTGCGTGAAAGGTCGTCTCGAAACGTGCCTCTCAAAATAATTATCCATTAAAGCAGACTAATAGGCACATTTTATGTGCCAAAAAACGCGATTCTCACAAAAAAGTTGTATCTTTGCACCGAAAATGGGGGAGTATGCGCCATTTTCAGAGCTAAAGCTCGACTTGACAAAGATGAAGAAACTGCTCATAGAAACTTACGGATGCCAGATGAACGTGGCCGACAGCGAGGTGGTGGCCAGCGTGATGGGTATGGCCGGATACGAGGTGACGGAGAGTCAGGATGAGGCCGATGCCGTGTTCCTGAACACATGTTCTGTGCGCGACAATGCCGAACAAAAGATACTCTCGCGCCTCGACTACTACCACAGCTTGCAGAAGAAACAGGGTCGGCGCATCATCGTCGGCGTTCTCGGCTGCATGGCCGAAAGGGTGAAGGAGCAACTCTTAGAGGTGAATCATGCCGACCTCGTGGCAGGTCCGGACGCTTACCTCTCGTTGCCCGACCTCATCGCCCAGGCTGAGTGCGGCCACAAAGCCATCAACGTAGAACTTTCGACCACAGAGACTTACCGCGACATCGTGCCGCAACGCATCTGCGGTCCGCACATCTCGGGCTTCGTCAGCATCATGCGCGGCTGCAACAACTTCTGCCACTACTGCATCGTGCCCTATACCAGAGGCCGCGAGCGCAGCAGGGACGTGGAGAGCATTCTGCGCGAATGCCGAGACTTGCAGGCACGCGGCTACAAAGAGGTCACGTTGCTCGGGCAGAATGTGAACTCGTACAAAAGCCCCCTCCCCGCTTCCCCTTTGGGGGAGTGCCTCATTGCCGTTGAAACTTCCAAGTGCAGCGAGGTTGAGGCACTCCCCCAAAAGGAGAGCGGGGAAGTGGCTTTCCCGGAGCTTCTTCGCCTCGTGGCGCATGAGGTGCCACAAATGCGGGTGCGCTTCACCACGTCGCATCCCAAGGACATGAGCGACGAAACGCTCCGCGTCATCGCTGAGGAGCCCAACATCTGCCATCACATTCACCTGCCGGTGCAGAGCGGAAGCAACCGCATCCTGAAGCTCATGAACCGCAAGTACACGAGGGAGTGGTACCTCGACCGCGTGGCAGCCATCCGGCGCATCATTCCCGATTGTGCCATCTCGACAGACATCTTCGTCGGCTACTGCAGCGAGACGGAGGAGGACCATGCGCAAAGCCTCTCGCTGATGCGTGAGGTGGGCTACGACAGCGCGTTCATGTTCAAGTACAGCGAGCGGCCGGGGACGTACGCCAGCAAACACTTGCCCGACGACGTGCCCGAGGACGTGAAGATACGACGGCTGAACGAAATCATCGCCTTGCAGAACGAACTCTCGGCCGAAGCCAACCGCCGATGCATCGGCAGGCAGTACGACGTCCTCATCGAAGGCGTCAGCAAGCGCAGCCGCGACGAGCTGTTCGGCCGGACGGGGCAAAACAAAGTGGTCATCGTGCCGAGAGGCGACCTGCGGATAGGGCAGACCGTCCCCGTCGTCATCACAGAGGCAAGCAGCGCCACCCTCAAAGGACATATAATATAATAATGTATAGGAAATGACACATAAGAAGAAAAAGAAACGCAAGATAGCACGCACCATGCAGGCCATCACCAGTGCCATCAGCACCACTCTGCTGCTAATCCTCTTTGGACTCGTCATACTGCTCTCGCTCACGGCCCGCGTCGTGGCGGACAGCGTCAAGGAGAACCTGACCGTGACGGCTGTGCTCGACGACGATGTGCAAACCTCGGAGGCCGCTCGTCTGCTCGACTCGTTGAAGACGAAGCATTACGTCAGCAGCATCGAATACATCAGTCGCGAGCAGGCTCTGCAAGAGCAGATAGAGAGCATGGGCATCGACCCGACCGAGTTTCTCGGGGCAAACCCCTTCTCCATCTCGATGGAGATAAAGATGAAACCTGAGTACTCGTGCAACGACAGCTTAGAGTGGATTGCCGGCGAGCTGAAGAGTTCGAAGCTTATAGCAGACGTGGTTTACCAGAAAGACCTGGTGGAGAGCCTCAACTTCAACCTCCACCGAGCCTCTCTCTTTATGCTCGCCATCGCTCTCCTGCTGGTCGTCATCTCCCTGAGCCTCATCAACAACACCGTCCGGCTGAGTGTCTTCCACCATCGCTTCGTGTTGCACACCATGAAGCTTGTGGGCGCGAAGTGGAGCTTCATACGTCGGCCGTTCCTCGTCAAGGGCTTCTGGCTGGGCGTTGTCTCAGCGCTCCTCGCCGACGCCGCCATCATAGGAGGCATCTATTGGGCAGCAAGGTACGACAGCGGCATCTTGAACTATGTCACCCAACAAAACATGATCATCACGGCCGTCTCAGTACTCGTCATCGGACTCCTGCTGACGACCATCTGCACCTATTTCTCCGTGACGCATTGCCTAAAGATGCGCGTGTCGGAACTCTATTAGAAGCCTCCCCCGACCCCTCCAAAGGAACAGCCTCCCCCAACCCCTCCAGAGGAGGGGGGAATAGGATGGGGGATTAAATAATAAAATCGTCAAATCGTAAATAAATCGTAAATCGTAAATCGTCAAATAGTAAATAACATGGCATTTAGTAAAAAGAACTACATCCTTTTGGCCATAGGAATGGCAATCGTCATCGTTGGCCTTGTGTTGATGTCAGGCGACGGGAGTGCCGAAGGCTTCTTCAATCCCGACATCTTCAGCGCGCGTCGCATCAAAGTGGCACCCCTCGTGAGCCTCTTCGGCTTCTGCTTCATCATGTTCGCCATCATGTACAAGCCCAAAACACGTAACGAAGAGAAGTAAGGAGGCACGGCTATGACAGTTATTGAGACCATCATCATTGCCATCGTGGAAGGCCTGACGGAGTTCCTCCCCGTGTCTTCAACGGGCCACATGATTATCACGCAGAACCTGTTGGGAGTGGAGAGCACGCCCTTCGTCAAGGCATTCACCATCATCATCCAGTTTGGCGCCATCCTTTCCGTCGTGTGCCTCTACTGGAACCGTTTCTTCAGATTGAACCGCACACCAGCACCCTACGGCAGCACGCCGCTTCAGGCCTTCCTCCACAAGTGGGACTTCTACTGGAAGCTGCTCGTTGCGTTCATTCCCGCCATAGTGATTGGCTTCATCGGCAAGATGTCAGGCCTCATCGACCGCTTCCTCGAAAGCGTCGAGGTGGTGGCAATCATGCTGGTTCTCGGCGGCATCTTCATGCTCTTCTGCGACCGCCTGTTCAACAAGGGTAGTGAGCGGACAGAGCTGACCGAGGCGAGGGCGTTCCGCATCGGCCTGTTCCAATGCATCGCCATGATACCGGGCGTGTCGCGTTCCATGGCAACCATCGTGGGCGGCATGGCGCAGAAGCTGACCCGCCGCGCCGCAGCGGAGTTCTCCTTCTTCCTCGCAGTGCCGACGATGGCGGCAGCAACCGCCCTGGACTTCCTGCAGCTGTTCTTCGGCGACGAGGCAGATGCCAGCTGGGCCACACGCGATAACCTGATGATGCTCGCGCTGGGCTGCGTGGTGGCTTTCGTCGTGGCGTTGCTCGCCATGAAGTGGTTCGTGGCCTTCCTCACCAAGTATGGCTTCAAGGCCTTCGGCGTCTATCGCATCATCGTAGGCATTATCATCCTCGCCCTTCTCTGGACGGGACATTCACTCGTAATGGTTGACTGATGGATTTCCTCGAGGGAGAGATACTCTGTTTCGACAAGCCGCTCCGGTGGACGAGTTTCAACCTTGTGGCTAAGATACGCAGCCAGTTGTGTCACCGACTGGGCGTGAAGAAGCTCAAGGTAGGTCACGCCGGCACCCTCGACCCGTTGGCGACGGGCGTTATGGTCATCTGCACGGGCAAAGCGACGAAGCGCATCGACGAGCTGCAGGCACACGTCAAGGAGTACGTCGCGACGCTGCAGTTTGGCGCGACGACACCCTGCTTCGACCTCGAGAAGCCGATCGACAAGACATATCCAACCGAGCACATCACCGAGTCGTTGCTGCGCGACGTGCTCAGCAGGTTCGTGGGCCGCATAGAGCAGGTGCCGCCTGCCTTCTCGGCCTGCAAGATCGACGGCAAGCGCGCGTACGACCTCGCCCGGAAGGGTAGGGAAGTGGAGCTCAAGCCGAAGGTCTTGGTCATCGACGAGATAGAGCTCCTCGACTTCAATCAGGAGAAGATGCAGGCCACGATACGCGTTGTCTGCAGCAAAGGCACGTACATCCGCGCCTTGGCTCGCGACATCGGGCAGGCCCTCGATAGCGGCGCCCACCTCATCGCCCTGCGCCGCACCCGCGTCGGCAACGTCCGCGTCGAGGACTGCATGCAGGTGGAGGACTTCCCAAACTGGCTTCAAAATAATTCATAATTCACAATTCATAATTCATAATTGTTAATTTATAATTCACAATTGTTAATTCATAATTCGTAATTCATAATTCATAATTATTTCTTTGCCGCCCCAACTATTTCTATCAAACGCCCCAACTATATTCCCTAAACGACCAAACGACAAATCTCCTAAACGAGCAAACGACCAAACGACCAATCTCCCAAACGATCAAATAATCTCCCCAACGCCCCAACTATATTCCCCAAACGACTAAACGACCAATCTCCTAAACGACCAAATAAAACATGAAACTACAGCAATTCAAGTACAAGCTTCCCGAAGACCGTATCGCCCTGGAGCCCACGCCGTTCCGCGACGACTGCCGACTCATGGTGATTCACGCCAAGAAGGGTGTCATCGAGCATCACCAGTCGTTTCGCGACGTGCTCAATTACTTCGACGAGAAGGACGTCTTCGTATTCAACGACACAAAGGTCTTCCCGGCCCGCCTCTACGGAAACAAGGAGAAGACGGGAGCCAAGATAGAGGTCTTCCTGCTTCGCGAACTGAACAAGGACATGCGTCTCTGGGACGTGCTGGTCGACCCTGCACGCAAGATTCGCATCGGCAACAAGCTCTATTTCGGAGAAGACGAGTCGCTGGTGGCTGAGGTGATAGACAACACGACGAGCCGCGGCCGCACGCTGCGCTTCCTCTTCGACGGCACGCACGACGAGTTCAAGCGCGCCCTCTTCGCCCTCGGCGAAACACCCATCCCCAAACAAATCATCAAGCGCGACGTCGTGCCTGACGACGTAGAGAACTTCCAGACCATCTTCGCCGAGAAAGAGGGCGCCGTGACGGCTCCCACAGCCGGCCTCCACTTCTCCCCGCAGTTGATGAAGATGATGGAAATCAAGGGCGTGGACTTCGCCTTCGTGACCCTGCACTGCGGCCTCAGCAACTTCCGCGAGATAGACGTCGAGGACCTGACGAAGCACAAGATGGACAGCGAGGAGATGCACATCGACCAGCAGGCGTGCGACATCATCAACAAGGCGCACCTCGAGGGTCACAAGATTGTCGCCGTCGGCACGACGGTGCAGCGCGTCCTCGAGACGTCGGTTTCCACGGACGGCCAGCTCAAGGAGTTCCACGGCTGGACGAACCGCTTCATCTTCCCGCCCTACGACTTCCACATGGCAGACGCCATGGTGGCTAACTTCTACATGCCGTACAGCACGCTGCTCATGCTGACCTGCGCCTTCGGCGGCTACGACCTCATCATGAAGGCGTACAAGGAAGCGCTTCGCTACAACGAGAACGACCCCGGCAAACGCTACCGCTTCGGCCCCTACGGCGACGCGATGCTGATACTCAATGACTAATCATAGTTCATAATTGACTTACGTCGAGCTAAAGCTTCATAATTCATAATTCATAGTTGAAAGGAAGGTATAATGAAGGAGAGTATCATCAGGGACAAGAGCATGTGCTTTGCCATTCGAATCGTTCGATGCTACAAGTACTTGGTCGAGGAAAAACGTGAGTTTATCCTTTCCAAGCAGTTGCTTCGCAGCGGAACAAGCATAGGAGCGAACATAAAGGAGGCATTAAGAGGACAAAGCCGGCCCGACTTCACAGCTAAGATGAGCATCTCCTTAAAAGAGGCCAGCGAGTGCGAATACTGGATAGAGTTGTTGATGAACACTGAGTACTTGCCTTCCGACTCTGCGCAATCCTTGTTGGAAGACTGTCAGGAACTTATCAAAATATTAGTGTCGATCGTGAAGTCAACAAACGAGAGATAACTATAAAACTATGAATTATGAAGCTTTAGCTCGGCGTAAGTCAACTATGAACTATGAATTATGAAGCTTTAGCTCGACGTAAGTCAACTATGAAACTATGAATTATGAAGCTTTAGCTCGGCGTAAGTCAACTATGAACTATGAATTATGAACTCTGAACTATATGTCTCTCTCGGCTCCAACCTTGGCGACCGGGCCGAGATGCTGCACCGTGCCATCGCGCTTATCGATGAACGGGTTGGTGCGGTGCAGAGCGTTTCGTCCTTCATTGAGACGGAACCGTGGGGGTTCCAGAGCGAGCACCCCTTCCTGAATGCTGCCGTGAAGGTGCTGACGACGCTTTCGCCCATGCAGTGCCTCGAGGCGACGCAGCAGATAGAGCGCGAACTGGGGCGCAAGAAGAAGTCGAAGGACGGCATATACCACGACCGGCCCATCGACATCGACCTGCTTTTGTACGACGACCTCACCATTTCCACTCCCCGGCTCACCATCCCGCATCCACACATGCACGAGCGTGACTTCGTCATGATACCGCTCAGGGAGATCCTTCCCAACGCATAAAATCTGACGCCTAAATACGGGGCATCGGCTGCCCTTTGCTGTGGCGTCTGCAGTTCCTTGCTGTGGCGTCGGCGATTCCTTGCTGTGGCGTCGGCAGTTCCTTGCTGTGGCGTCGGCAGTTCCTTGCTGTGGCGTCGAATCGCCCTTCGTGTCGGGCTGGCCGGCCCCATCTGTCAGTTCGCTTTTCCGACATGTCGAGTCGCCTTCCTCGACTTGTTGATTTGTCGTGCCCTTATGATAATATTTCTTTTTTCCAATATGTTAGGTTGCAAAATATACTAAAAATAAAATGACATAAATACGGCATGACCTAAAAACTTATGCGTGTTCTATTATGTCTATTTATGCAAATAATAGTATCTTTGCACTCGAAAAAATACTTTTTTCACACACCATGACAGCACAGACTACTACAAAGAGTGAATTTAAGACACTGTTGAAGAGCTTGCTGGATGCTCACGAAAAAGATGTGCGAGCATTAAAGAAAGAGGTCAGCAAGCTGGAAAAGGAAATCGCCAATCTGAAGAAAATCGAGTCGTTTTCGTCACCTATGGCGAATGACGTTGAGGACATTTTGGAGAAAGGTCGCATGGCGCGCGACAGAATGAGCAGTTTCGTGACAACCGGCAAGGCCAAGCCCACAAAGAAGGATTGGGAGGCCATCCTGCGGATGTACGAAATCGAGCACCACGACTTCATCTTCTACCTGCTCTCAGGAAGCAAGGGAATGCTGTCCGGACGCGATTTCCTGGTATGCCTCCTCGTCAGGGACGGCTGGAAGGAATACAGCATACAGATTCTCCTGAACATATCCTCGGAGCGCATCTCCAACGTGTTCCGCAAGATCAATGGCATCCTGTTCGACCAGGATACGAGCAAGAACCTGGAGAAGAACATCTTGTCCGTCAAGACGGATAAGCGGGTATTCACCTTCCCAAGCTGGCTTCCATAGGTACATAACGTCTGAGACAGAGCACTTTTGCACGGGGTAAAGTACATTTTTAATAGGAAAAGGAAAAATTTTCTGCTTTTCATTTTTCACTTTTCACTTTTTGTTGTACCTTTGCACCCGCATTTGCGAAACAGTGCCGACGAGAGGTGCTGTTCGACAAACAAGTTCAACACATAACAAACATCATTATGTACTTAGATTCAGCTAAGAAAGAAGAGATCTTTGAGAAGTTCGGCCAGGGCAAACAGGACACTGGTAGTGCCGAGAGCCAAATCGCTCTGTTCACGCACCGCATTGCTCACCTCACCGAGCACATGAAGCAAAACCGCAAGGACCATAGCACGGAACGTGCCCTCACAGGCCTTGTAGGTAAGCGTCGCGCCCTGCTCAACTACCTGAAGGCCCGCGACATCACCCGTTATCGTGCCATTGTCAAAGCTCTCGGCCTGCGTAAGTAATCTACGCAGCTCCGCTGGAAAAGAAACAAAGGCTGCATTCCCTCAGCGGGCGTGCAGCCTTTCTTATTTTAGTTATTAACTTTAATATAGGATTGCCTAGGATAACCTATGATTGCCTAGGACAGCCTAGGAAAAAACCTATGACCTCCCAGGAAACCCTAAGAAAGCCTAAAAAGAACCCCTTCAACAATTATGAATTGGAAAAAGCTTCTACCTGATGTGCTGGCCGTCCTGTTCTTCGTGGCCGTCAGCGTCGTGTATTTCATCGGTCCCATCCGCGACGGGCTGGTCCTCTCGGGGCACGACCACACCGGAGGCGTCGGCAGCGGCATCGAGATGGAACAGTACAAAGCCACCCACAATGGTGAGCGGACACGCTGGACCAATACGCTTTTCTGCGGAATGCCCACCTATCAGATGAGCCCCAGCTACCGCAGCACGGAGACCCTCAGTGCGCTCGAGCGCGTCTATCAGCTTGGTTTGCCCGGCCTCTCGCCTTATGCAGCATACGTCTTCATGATGCTTCTGGGCTTCTACATCATGCTCAGGGCCTTCGACTTCCGAGTGTGGATGGCAGCCCTCGGCGCCGTGTTGTGGGCCTTCAGCAGTTACTATTTCATCATCATCCAGGCAGGTCACATCTGGAAGCTCCTGACGTTGAGCTTCATCCCGCCCACCATCGGCGGCATGGTGCTGTGCTATCGCGGCCGCTACTTGCTGGGCATCGTGGTGACCGGCTTCTTCACGGCGATGCAGGTGCTCAGCAATCACGTCCAGATGAGCTACTACTTCCTCTTCGTCATCGCTCTCATGTCGCTCGCCTTCCTGATTGATGCCATCCGCCAGGGCACGTTCGCGAAGTGGCTGAAGGCAACTCTGTGCTTCGCCGTCGGCGGCATACTCGGCGTCTGCATCAACCTGAGCAACCTCTATCACACTTGGGAATACAGCAAGGAGAGCATGCGTGGCAAGAGCGAGCTCACGCAAAAGACGAAAGACCCGGCTGACCAGACAACCAGCGGCCTGGAGCGTAGCTACATCACCATGTGGTCGTACGGAAAGGGCGAGACATGGACATTGCTCGTGCCTAACACCAAAGGCGGCGCGAGCCAGGTGCTGGCGGACAACAAGACGGCTATGAAGCACGCCAAGCAGGACTTTGCTCCCATCTATCGCGCCTTTACGCAGTACTGGGGCGAGCAGCCCGGGACGAGCGGTCCGGTCTATGTCGGCGCCTTCGTCCTCATGCTCTTCTGGCTCGGTTTCTTCGTCGTGAAGGGACCGATGAAGTGGTGTCTCATCACCGCTACCTTGCTCAGCATACTGCTCTCATGGGGCAAGAACTTCATGGGCTTCACCGATTTCTTCCTCGACTACGTGCCGATGTACGACAAGTTCCGTACCGTCGCCAGCATCCTCGTCATAGCGGAATTCACGATTCCCCTGCTTGCGATGCTCGCTCTGAAAGAGGTCGTGACCAACCCCGACTGCCTGCGCGGCAAGGAGGACCACCTCTCGCGCGTACATTATATTACTATAAGCTTTGCGCTCACCGGCGGCGTGGCCCTGCTCTTCTGGCTCATGCCGGACCTCTTCTTCGGCAACTACATCTCCACTTCCGACCAGATGTACATGCAGCAGTACGTCAATGCAGGCTACATCCCACAGGATATGGCGGGGCAGATCTTTGCAAACATGAGCGAGATGCGCAGGTCGATGTTCACGGCGGATGCCTTGAGGAGCTTCATCGTCGTGGCCATCGGCACCGTCCTCCTGCTGGCGTATCGCTTCGGGAAACTCAAGGCGACGCCGATGGTGGCAGGCATCATCGTGCTCTGCCTCGTCGATATGTGGGGCATCAACAAGCGTTACCTCAACGACAGCATGTTCTCGCGTCCGCAGACCAACGAGCAGGCGTTCCCCCAGACCGAGGCAGACCGCATCATCTGCCAGGACACGGACACCTATTATCGTGTGCTGAACCTCAGCGTCAGCACCTTTAACGACAACACCACCTCGTTCTATCATAAGAGCATCGGTGGCTATCACCCCGCCAAGCTTCGCCGCTATCAGGAGCTCATCGAAGAGCATCTGCAAGGCGAGATGAGCAGAATCAACGTGGCAGTCGTCGAGACGGGCGGACATCTCGATGCTTGCAACGGCGACAGTCTCTTCCATGTGCTCAACATGCTCAACACGAAGTACGTCATCCTCGGACTGAAGGACGGCGGCAAGATGCCTGTACAGAATCCCTGGGCACAGGGCAACGGCTGGTTCGTCGAGCAGGTGGAGTACGTTCCCGATGCTGATGCCGAGATTGCAGCCTTGCACAATGCCGACCTCAGGAAGGTGGCAGTAGTGGACAAGCAGTTTGAAAGCGTGCTCGGCGAGCAGACCCTCTCTAACTCTCCCTTAAAGGGAGAGGACTCTGGGCAAGAAGCCTCCCCTTTAAGGGGAGGTTTGGAAGGGTCCGTCGAGCTGACCAGTTACGAGGCCAACCGCCTGTCGTACAAGGTCAGGAGCCAGCAGGGAGGAGTGGTCGTCTTTAGTGAAATCTACTATCCCGGCTGGACATGCACCATCGACGGCCAGCCGACGGATATAGCACGGGCTAATTATGTGCTTCGCGCCATAAAGGTACCGGCAGGCGAACACGAGGTAATCATGACCTTCGACCCACAGACGGTACACGTCACGGAAGCTATTGCATACGGCGCTCTCATAGTACTCGCCTTGATGCTCATCGCCTTGCTTGGCCTCAGCTTCTACAGGAAGAGGCAGAACGCTGCCAGTTAAGTCCTCAACTTAGGCGTGTCTAATCGGCCAACTTGAAGTGTCTAATCGGCCAACTTGACGTGTCTAATCGGCCAACTTGACGTGTCTAATCGGCCAACTTGACGTGTCTAATTCGCCAACTTGACGTGTTGAGTCTTCTGCGGAGACGTGTTCTTTTATGAAATTTTGTCAGTCATGACAGATAATTGTGCGTGTCAACTCGGTTTGGCACGCACTTTGTATGTAAGTATGTGGAATGTTTAACCAATTAATACAATAAGACAAATGAACGTAAAACCATTGGCAGACCGCGTGCTTATTGAGCCCGCACCTGCAGAGACAAAGACAGTAGGCGGCATCATCATCCCCGATACCGCAAAGGAGAAACCGCTGAAAGGCACCATCGTTGCCGTTGGCAATGGCACGAAGGACGAGGAGATGGTCCTCAAGGAAGGCGACCAAGTACTCTATGGAAAGTATGCCGGCACTGAACTCGAAGTGGAGGGAAAGAAGTACCTTATCATGCGTCAGAGCGACGTCGTGGCAATCCTCTCATAATTAATGGTAAATGGTAAATGATTAAATAGTAAATAAAGTTATGGCAAAAGATATTAAATTCAACCTCGATGCCCGTGAGGCAATGAAACAGGGCGTCGACCAACTGGCTAACGCAGTAAAGGTAACCCTCGGTCCGAAGGGTCGCAACGTGATTCTCGAAAAGAAGTTTGGCGCTCCTCAAATCACTAAGGACGGCGTCACCGTGGCAAAGGAAGTGGAGCTCGCTGATGCTTTCCAGAACGCCGGCGCACAACTCGTCAAGAGCGTTGCCAGCAAGACTGGCGATGATGCAGGCGACGGAACGACTACTGCAACTGTTCTGGCCCAGGCCATCGTGCGTGAAGGCTTGAAGAACGTGGCAGCAGGCGCCAACCCGATGGACCTGAAGCGCGGCATCGACAAAGCTGTCGCAGCTGTCGTGGAGAGCATAAAGAAGCAGTCCGAGCCTGTGGCTGCAGACTATCAAAAAATAGAACAAGTGGCTGCCGTCAGCGCCAACAACGACCCGGAGATAGGTAAGCTCCTGGCCGATGCTATGCAAAAGGTCAGCAAGGACGGCGTCATCACTATCGAAGAGGCTAAGGGCAGAGACACCACCATCGGCGTTGTCGAGGGCATGCAGTTCGACAGGGGCTACCTCAGCTCATACTTCGTAACCGATACGGAAAAGATGGAGTGCGTGATGGAGAACCCTTACATCCTCATCTACGACAAGAAGATTTCGAACCTGAAAGACTTCCTGCCCATCCTCGAGCCTGCAGTCCAGAGCGGACGCCCGCTGTTGGTCATCGCAGAAGATGTGGATAGCGAAGCGCTCACCACGCTTGTCGTGAACCGTCTCCGCACGCAGCTCAAGATCTGCGCAGTCAAGGCTCCTGGCTTCGGCGACCGCAGGAAGGCCATGCTCCAGGATATTGCTACGCTGACGGGTGGTGTTGTAATCAGCGAGGATACAGGTCTCAAGCTCGAGCAGGCCACAATCGAGATGCTCGGCACCTGCGACAAAGTGACCGTCAGCAAGGACAACACGACCATCGTCAACGGTCACGGTCAGAAGGAGCTCATCCAGGATCGTATCAACCAAATCAAGAACGAGATCAGCAACACGACAAGCGACTACGACAAGGAGAAGTTGCAGGAGCGTCTCGCAAAGCTGAGCGGCGGCGTGGCAGTGCTTTACGTCGGTGCTCCCAGCGAGGTCGAGATGAAGGAGAAGAAGGACCGCGTGGACGACGCACTGTGTGCAACGCGTGCTGCCATTGAAGAGGGCATCATCCCCGGCGGCGGTGTGGCTTACATCCGTGCACAGGAAGCGCTCGAAGGCATGAAGGGCGAGAACGCCGACGAAGAGACGGGTATCCAGATCATCCGTCGTGCCATCGAGGAGCCTTTGCGTCAGATTGTGGAGAATGCAGGCCTGGAGGGCAGCGTGGTTGTCAACGAAGTGCGCAACGGCAAGGGTGACTACGGCTACAATGCCCGCGTGGACAAGTACGAGAATCTGAAAGCCTCGGGCATCATCGACCCTGCCAAGGTGACGCGTGTTGCCCTGGAGAACGCAGCCAGCATAGCAGGCATGTTCCTCACCACCGAATGCGTCATCTGCGAGGCCAAGGAGGACAAGCCCGAGATGCCAATGGGCGGTGCTCCAGGCATGGGTGGCATGATGTAAAAGACAGTCTTGCCAAGGACCTCTCCAAGAGAGAGAAAAACGATAAAGAGCCGTCTCGTCCGGAAGGATGAGACGGCTCTTTTATTATATAATGTGCAACAAATAGCGTCTTTGACAAAAAAACTCTGCAAATCATTTGGCAGTTTGTATAATAATTAATATCTTTGCGACCAAATAAACTATTTTAATCTATTAATTCATAAACTAAATCACTATGAAAAAAATCTTCTCAATGATTACTCTGTTTATGCTTTGCCTTTATGGTATGGCAGCTGGGACAGAGAACACTATGAACGAAAAATACCGCATCGAAGCATGGGGTGAAGCTGGTAAGGCAGGTGAAACTGCCCAGTTGTTCTTGTACATGACAAACGACCTTCCTATTGGAACATGGAACTGTACGCTTGTTCTGCCCGAAGGTGTTACTTTCGAGAGTGCTGCTCTTGTTGACGGCGAAGACGGCCGTTATCCTGAAGGTTACAATGCAGTGTTCACGCAGAACGCGAATGATGCAGGTAATGAAGTCGTTTTCTCCTGTTCCGGTGCTGAAGGCATTGGCATCACGGGCAAGGAGGGTGCTGTGGCAGTCGTTACGGTAAACATTGCCAGCACGGTTTTGCCTGGTGACTACACCGTGACCGTCAAGGACATTATGCTCATCGAACCCAATGATGGCGTGCACAAGTATCAGGGCCAGAAGGATTTCACCTGGACGATTACTGAAGCCACTCCTGTTGCTCAGGGCACCATCCACTTTGACCTCAACGGCGGCGAAGGCCAGTATGCCGACATCACTCTCGACGTTGACACAGAGGTGACTGCACCCGAGGATCCCGTCAGGGAAGGCTACACGTTCACGGGTTGGGAGCCTGCAATTCCCGCCACGATGCCCGAGGGCGAGATGACCTGCGTGGCTCAGTGGGCACCTAATGCTTATACCCTCACCTACTTGTTTGATCCCGAAAATGGTCTCGTATTATACAGCGAAACTCTGAATTTTGAATCACCTATTGTCGCTCCTGAAGACCCCGAACGCGAAGGCTATACCTTCACCGGTTGGGCTCTGGAAGACGGTGCTCCTGTGCCTGAGACAATGCCTGCACACGACCTGACGGTTATCGCTCAGTGGCAAATCAACCAGTACACCATCACCTTCACGACTGGCTTCGAAGACGTAGTGGTTGACCCCATCACTCAGGACTATGGCACGCCCGTCACGGCTCCTGAAGATCCCGTTAAGGAAGGCTATAAGTTCCTGGGCTGGGAGCCCGCAGTTCCCGAGACGATGCCTGCAGAGAACGTAGAGTGTGTGGCTCAGTGGGAAGCCCTCGTGGAATACTTCACTCCCACGCAGCAGTACACCCTGTTCAGCTGTGACCAGGCCATTAACCTCGAAGGCATTGAGGAGGTGAAGGCTTACATTGCTACCGGCTTCAACAAGGCTATCAACTACGCTATCCTCGAGCAGGTTGAGAGGATTCCTGTTGGCGTAGGCGTTCTGCTCGTTGCAGAACCGGGTCAGACCTACACGTTGCCTTACCACAACTTCAACGAGATGCCTGTCTATGATAACAATCTCTTCGTAGGTGTTCTCGAGGAAACTACTGTATTCCCAAGCGAGGACGGCGGCATCTACAATTATGTATTGGGCGAAGGCAGCAACTTTGTTGCCGTAGCTTCTGCTGAGGGCGTCCAGATTCCTGCCAAGTCTGCTTACCTGAAGATGACGTTCGACGGCGAGGAGGCTCCTGCACAGTTCAACTTCGGCTTTGACATCACCGACGGCATCACAAGCGTGAAGATGAATGCTAACGACGGCGTTATCTACGACCTGCAAGGCCGCCGCGTAAGCCAGCCTGCAAAGGGCATCTACATTGTCAATGGCAAGAAGGTTGCCGTTAAGTAAGAGGCACGGCGCTTAGGCTCATTGTCCGAGCTTAATCGAATGAAAAAGAGGAATGCGATGCGTCGCATTCCTCTTTTTATTATTATTGCTGTCCGTTTAAAAGCACCGAACCAAAGGTCGACGATAGTCAAGGTGCAAAAGACCACAGCCGGGGGTGCACCCCCCGGAGCTATGCCATTCACTATATTAAAGCCCTGGAAGGGCGACAGAATACGTAATAGGTTTAATTACAACTTGCTTATGGCTCTGTCGTCCTTTCAGGACTTTCCCTTTCATCGCGCTATTACCGGGGGTTTACACCCCCGTCTGTAGTCTGTCGTCTCTTCGAGACTTTAGTCAGCCACAGCAATGGACTGCCGACGCCACAGCAAGGAACTTCCGACGCCACAGCAAGAGACCCCCTAACCCCCTTTAGGGGGAATTCGACGCGCCGCAGAAAGACCCCCTAACCCCCTTTAGGGGGAATATTACGCCACAGCAAGGAGTTGACAACCCCACAGCAAGGAGTTGCCGACGCTACAGCAAGGAACAGCCTTTCCCACAGCAAGGAACAGCCGACGCCACAGCAAGGAGTCTCCGACGCCACGTGAAGGGGCCGGCGGCCTATATGCAGAGAGGGCATGCCGGGATATCCCGACATGCCCTCTGCTGCGTGTTATGCCTTTCTTCGTTTATCGTCTCTGTCGGCGTGCGCTGACGCGGGGTGAGCTGCTGGCTGCAGGCTCGCTCTTCTCCTTCTTGTTGGCCGCGCTGCTTGCCGTGCTTTCGGTGCTCTTGGGCTTTGCGCTCTTCTTGCCGAACAGCAGGCCTCTCATCGGCTTCTTCTCCGTGGCTTCTATCTCGGCGTCGACGCTGTCCTTCTTCGTCGTGTCGGGGAGGAAGCCGCTGCCCCATACGTTCTTCTTGAAGTCGTCTATCTGCTTCTCGATGCGCTTCTGCTCAGCCACCATGTCGCTGTCCGTCTCGCAGTAGTTGTGCAACATCTTTCCCTGCATGTTGTTCGTCTTGTAGATCTTGCCGTCGTAGCGATTCATGGCGAAATAGTCGTCGGCACTCATGTTGGTGACATTGTTGAGGTCGCTGGGCATCATAGGCAGCTTGGCGAGCCATGGCGCCACGTCGTCGTACTTGACCCAGAAGAGGGGATAGGGCGTCGCGTCGCTGCTGAACTCGTCCGCCCCGCGCATGAGGACGGGGCATAGTGCTGTCACCTTGGTCGAGAACGTACCGGTGCGCTGGTCCATATAGATGCTCTCCTTGAGGTAGTAGCGTGTGGCTTCGGCGCTCGGCACGTCGCTGTCGGCCACGGTCAGCTTGCCGCCCTGCTCTTCGTAATAGATGCCGTAGCGTTCCAACATGTCTTTCACGGGGAGTTTGTCCTTTTCGTCGAACGACTCGTTGCCGTCGAGCTTGTAGGTGTATGCGTTGACGCGCCCCGTCAGGATGAGTCGGAAGAGGTAGGTGAAGAGGTTCACCTGCTTGCCCATCGGCTCTACGGGATAGTACATCGGCGCATTCTTGTCCTTCGTCAGGTCGAGCTGTCGGTAGATGTCACGCTTCCAGACCACGTCGTCGGGCATAGCCGCCGTGGTGGGGAACATGAGCGCTGCGCGGTCGGTGGCAGAGGACTTGCCTGCCTGCCCGGCTGCCTGGCCGGGGGCATCCTGCTTGGGGACGCGGGTCTTTGTCGGCTGAGCAATAGCGGTACCTGCAAGTAGGAGCGTGACCGTGATGAGAGAAAGTATTCGCTTCATAGAATTATGTATTCTTGGTTCTTGATTGCTAAATTAATTGATGATGACCTCCATGACGCCGTTCAGCGTGCGCTCCAGGCCGTCGGGACCGGTGGCGTGGATTTCCCTGATGTAGAAGCGCTTGTTGCGGGCCAGTCCGCGCATCTGCGCCTTCTGCTGGTCGGAGAACTTCGCGCCGTTGCTCTGGTAGGGCACTGCGTTGCCCATGGCGTCGAAGAAGACTATCTCGAAGCTGTTCACGCGGAAGGCGATGTTGAGCAGACCGTCGTCGATGGCAGCGCCGATGCCTTCGGTGCCCATCAGCACCTGCTTGGAGAGCTTGCCGCCTGCGAAGTGCTCCTCGCCGCCGCCCTCAGCAGCATAGGCGATGTATGCCGTCGGGTCGGGCAACTTGCGCACTCGGAAGGTGAACTTCCCCATTTCCTGCATGCGGCCCTCACTCTCGGCTGCCACCGTGATGACGGCTTCCGTGCCGGGCGTCGTGGGCTTGGCGATGTACTTGCCTTCGCCCTTCTGCTCGAAGCTGCCGCCTGTCATGCTGACACGCAGCTTGCTGCTGGGGATGCCGGGAACGGAGACGCTCATCGGGTTGTCGTAACCCGCGTAGAGCACGTTCATGATGTCGGCGCTGACGGTTGCGCTCGGAGCCACCACGCTGTACTTCTGAGAGAAGTCGCGCCGCACCTTCTCGCCCGAGCCGTTCAGCATCTCGATGTAGCCGCTAAACGTGAAGTCGCCCGTCTTGCTGCAAACCGTCTCGTAATAACCCTTGTCGCTCTGAATCTCCCGACCGCCGATGTAGATGGTCGGACGGCGAGTGGTGTCCACGGCCGCCATGATGATCTGGGCGCTGAAACGTCCGCCCTGTACCACCGTCACGGCATTCGGGATGACATACGCGTTGAGCTGGTTGACGCGGATATCCTTCACGTCGATGTTGCTCACCAGATTGTGGAGCACCTCGCCCTCGGCATAGCGCACGTCGTTCTGCAACTTCGTCAGCAGCGTCACGGCAGCCGCCGTCGGCATGTTCTCGAAGGAGTACTCCTGCCAATTCTTGCCGAGAATCTTTGCCTTCGTAGGCACCTCGGTGTCGAAATTGCTGGCGATGATGTCCTTCTTCTCCTTGTCCGTCACCATCTTCATGATGCGTTCGCGGTAGTTATTGATGGCGTTGAAGAGTTCCTTGCCACGGCCTGTGCCCGGCGCCAGCATCACCTGGGTGCTGGCTTCCAAGTCCTCGCGGTTCTTTATGTTATTCACATCGGCCTCCTTGCCGTCGCTCTTGCGCACGATTGCCTCTTTGAGCTCCTCCGCAAGGTTATAGAGGGAGTCGCTCATGCCGCGCACATACTGCGCCTTCTCGTACCATTCCTTCACCTTAGCAGGGTTGTCCTTCATCTGCTGGTCGAAGGTGCTGTAAATGCCCATGTTGGATTTGGAGGCATTTTCGGTACTCTTCTTCAGTCCGTCCGCCACAAGAGAGAAACCGTTCAGTACGTCGCTCGACACGTTAAGTGCCAGCATGGCCAGCAGGACCAGGTACATCAGGTTGATCATCTTCTGACGTGGGGATATCCTTTTCTTCTTTATAGGCATTGCTTTATTGCTTTCTGAATAATAGGATTGTTCGGATTATCTCGGATTACTGGAGGCTCAGTTCTCGCTCCCCTCAGCGCCCGGCACCGTCTTCATGTTGACGGTCAGCGCCTTAATCATGCGGGCATAGACGTTGTTGAGTTCCTCGATCTGCTGTGCCATGCGGCGCGTCTGCTCGTCAATCTGTTCGATGGTGCTGACTTGCTTACTGATGTTGCGCAGCTGCAGCTCGTAGACGGTGGCGATACCTGTGATGGAGCGGTTCAGATTCTCCATCTCCTCGCTGTCCGTCGACATGCGTTCGGCTTGCTTCTTGACGCGTCCGAAGACCTCTGTAAGGTCCTTGAGCACTTCGGCGTAATTCGTGATAGCTTCCTCCATAGTGGCCGGGTCGGTGGCTTTGATTTGGTTGCCGTCCACCACGGGTCCGCCGTTCTGTATCTGCTCGAGGGCAAGCTGCGCCTGTGCTGCAGCCTGACCTGCCGCTGCCAGATTGGCTGCCGCAGCACTCAGGCCGGTACCGGCTGCCAATGCGTCGGGATCGATCGGGCCGCCAGCAACGGCACCTCCGCCTATCACGGCAGCACCGCCGCCGCCAATCACAGCAGGACCGCCGCCACCGATTACGATGGGGCCTTCCGGCACCTCAGCTCCTTCGGGCAGAGGTGTGCCGCCTGCCACCACGATGGCTTGCCCGCCTCCTGCTGCGCCTTCGCCTTCGGCACGGGGTACTTTCTCGTAAGTCTTTTCAAAACCTGAGATGAAGAACACCAACACCTCGGTAATCATACTGATAAACAGTATCTCGTTGGCTCCCGGGATGTGAGTCAATTTGAACAATGCACCTAAAACGACGACTGCAGCACCCCAGCTGTAGGCGTAATTCATGAAGACTTGTCCGGATGGACTGTCCATCCACTTCTGCAATTTAGCTATGGGATTCATATCTTATGTATCTTTTCTGTTAATGTTATGCTATTTGTGAATTGTTTTAACGGCGTGTCTTGCGTGTGCTGAGTGCAGGCCCGGATGATGAGCCCTTGGAGCCAGAGCCTTTGCCTTTGGCCGAGCTGCCGCTTGCCTTGTTTGAGCCGGACTTGTCGTTCACCATGGTGCGTACGCAGCGGAAGCCAACGAAGCATCTCGGCTGGTTTTGGTACTCGTAGGATCTCCACGCGCTTCGTATCATGCTTTCAGGGTCTTTCCAGGAGCCTCCGCGTACGGATTTCTTTTTCAGGCGGTAGGGGTCTTCCTTTGCTGCGTTGTAATAGAGTGCGGGATTCATATCGGCGGTGGCTTGTATGCCGGCTTCTACGTAGACGTCATTGGTCCACTCTGCCACGTTGCCTGCCATGTCGTAGAGTCCGTTGCTGTTGGCTGAGAAGATGCCGCACTTGCTGGTGATGAGTGAGCCGTCTTGCGTGTAGTTGCCCCTGTCGGGTTTGAAGTTGGCGTAGAAGCATCCCTTGTCGCTTTTGACCTCAAGGCTTTCCCAGGGGAAGGGGTTTCCTTCCTTGCCTCGTGCTGCGAACTCCCATTCTGCCTCGCTTGGCAGTCGGTAGCGCTGCACGAACTTTGCGTAGCCGCCTATGCCTTTCATGAGGAAGTTGGTACGCCAGGCGCAGAAGGCATTTGCCTGTTCCCAGGTGACGCCTACTACGGGATATTCGTCGAATGCAGGATTGGAGAAGTAGAGCTTCATGTAGCGTTCGTTGTCGGCGTTCTGGAAATCGTTGACCCAGCAAGTTGTGTCGGGATATATATTAACAATGTATGTGTTGAGGAAATCCCAAGGACCTGAGAGCGGCCGCGTAATGGTCTGTCGTACGATCTTGCCGTCGTCGTCGATCCATGCTGTGTCCTTGCTGATGATTACCTGTTCGTTGCTGACGGGGTGATCAGTGTTGAGGTCTCTCTCTTCTGGATTGAGTCGGTACTTTCTCTGTGCGGCTGCCACGTAGTCATATATTTCGTAGCGGTAGTTCATCTGACTTGCGTCGAGCATCTTGGTGCCGTCGATGGGATGGACTACGTAGACGCTTTGTATGGCTCGGTCTTCGTCCTCGTTTGCTTTGCGCCAGGGTATGGCTTTGCTCCAGTCGAGGTGTGGTGTGATGGGGTTACCCTCCTTGTCTTCCTCGATTTTGTAGGTTTCGTCGCCGCCGTATGCGGGGTCGGCGAGTCGCTCACGGATGATGCTGTCTCTGACCCAGTTGACGAACTGGCGATACTTTGAGTTGCTTATCTCATGCTCATCCATCCAGAATCCGTCGACGCTGATGACGCGCAGTGGATACTCTGTGCCCCACAGGGTATCGTTGTTTTCCAGACCGATTTTGAGTGAGCCTTTGTGTACGGGAACCATACCGAAGGGTGTTGGTTCCGAGAAGGAGGAGCCTTTTGTGCCTGTCACTTCGCCTCCTACGGCGTTGGCCGAGGAGTTGCTTCCGAAGCAGGAGGCCAAGACCATGCAGCCGAGGGCTGCACCTACTAAAAGCAGACTTTTAATCTTCATATTGTTTTATTAAATGGGTCTAATGGGGTTAATGGGTTAAATGGGACTTTATGGGGTTTTTATGATTGAGTTGTTTAGAGCAGTCGGACACTTTTGTGGAGGTTTTTCCCCTTTTTGAACATGTCGAGTTCATGTTGGTATCCGATGAGTATTTCGTGTGTGCCGTTGAGTGCTCCGACGCCGCCTGTATAGACTTCGTAGGAGTATCCGATGTTGATGCCGTGGAAGTCGAATCCGAGCAGCAGGCCGACGCTGATGGTGGGACTGTACATGAGTCCTCCGTAGAGCTTATGCTTGTTGCCGTCGTACATGAGCCGGGCGTTGATGTCTCCTCGCCAGAAGGTGAGGTCGGAGCGTACCATGGCGTCGAGTGCGAGTTTGTATCGGGGCTGCCGGAACGCGAGGTTGTATCCTCCCTGCACCATCATGAGTGGGTCGATGCTGACCTCGTGTGTCTTGTCATCGCCCATCTTGACGGTCGGCCCGAGTATGTGCATGGCGCTCACGCCGGCGTACCAGAGCTTCTTGTAGGAGTATCGGAGTCCGACGTCGAGGTCGAAGGCGTTGCCCTTGATGTCGTTCTGTGCGAAGGCGGGGTCGCCGGAGTCTCTTAGGTCGATATCCGAGCCGTCGAATCCCACCATGAGCAGTGCGGGGCGAATGCCGATGCTGGCGCGGCCTCCGAGAAACTTCTGGTGATAGGCGTACTGGAGTTGTATCTTCTTATTTGAGAAGGCTCCGATGTCGTCGTTGAGGAAGGCGGCTCCCACGCCGTGCTTCGGTCCGACGAAAAACAGGGGCATGTCGGCGTTGATGACCATCGTCTTGGGCGCCCCCTGGTAGCCGACCATCTGCAGACTGTACATCCCGACGACATTCAGCTTGCTGTCGAGCCCTGCCGCTGCAGGGTTGTAGTAGGACTGCAACGCCCAGGTGTTGGTAAACGCCGCGT
>CAMJOE010000028.1:0-25292 GCA_946407485.1 uncultured Prevotellaceae bacterium
GAACGGCATCTCCGTTGGCGACTGCCACGACCGCATCCTGCCTGCCATGCAGGTCGTCAGCGAGAAGTGCTGGCACGCTCTTCGCGACACCACCGATGCGGCTTTCTCGGAATGGACGAGTCTGGCAAAGAAGCTCGAAGACGGACCTCTTGCCGACGAGATAGGCCGCAAGAGCATGCGCAACCACATCGACCTGAAGCCCTCGACTACTATCTTCAACCCTAAGGGTTCGCTGTTCAACATCCATCAGATTGGCTATCCCTATACCGTTGAGTTTACTATCGAATGGGCCGACGAGAAGCCCGGCACCGTGCTCTGCACAAGCGAGCGCAGCACGTTCTATCTCTCCGACCCCATCAAGGGCATGCTCGGCTTCAGCCGCGACGGTTACCTCTTCACCTTCAAGTATAAGGGCAAGCCCGGCAAGCGCGAGACCATCCAGCTGAAGGGCGACAACAAAGGCATCAGCCTCTATGCCGACGGACGACTCGTGGAGAACCTCAAGCCCGACACCGGCCACCGCACCGACAACAAGAAGAGCACCTACAGAATCATGCGCACCCTCGTCTTCCCCTTGCAGGAGACAGGCGACTTCCGCAGCCGCATCACGAACTTCAGCGCCTGGAGATAGGCAAACGCATATCTGACAAAGAGACATACGTTTTCACTCCTCACTTTTTGGAGGTTTTTCCTGTTTTTCCGACTCTATGGAACACGCTGTTCAACAATTCGTGATTGGTTTTGTTGATGACGTTGCATTCGAGTGATTTGAGGTAAATCTCTGTGGTCTTCTCGGAGTCGTGCCCCATGGATTGGCTGATGACAGACAAGGGGACATGCTGTTGATATGCAGCCGAAGCCCATGAGTGCCTGCTGACATATGAGGTGAGTTTGAGTCCGCCAAGCATCGTGCCCAATGTGTCAAGACAAGCATTATAGCGTCCGAGGGCATAACGATACTGGTGATAGACGGCTTCCAAATTGCCTGTCTTCGTCAGGATAGGCAGCAGATAATCTGTATGGGAAGGATAGCGCTCTATGACCGCCTGCATCATCGGTTCTACCTGCACCTCAATGCGTTGCTTGGTCTTGCGGCGCACATAAACCAGCAGGTTTCCCGAGATGGCCGATTTCCGCATGTGTGCCAAATCGACAAAGGTCAGGCCGCGGGCGCAAAAGCAGAAAATGAAGATGTCGCGGGCAAACTCCAACTGGTGGAGCATGTGGTCCAGACGCTTGCCTTTCCCGTAGTCTCCATTGTCCAAGAGCGCACGACGTATGTCGAGCGTACTGAGCTGGCAGACCTCCGTGGCATCGATGGCACGCTTCACAGTACGGGCCACACCACGATAGGTACCGCAGAACGGATAGCAATCTTCGGTGATTCCTTTGCGCACTGCCTTGTGATAGACGGACTGCAGGGCACGGATGTAGAAAGATGTGGTGTTCCTGCAGAGGCCACAGGTCTGCAGCCAAGCCTCATAATCGGCCACAAGTTGGGACGACATCTTCTTGAAGGAGATATCGGCCTTGCTCTTTGTCCTTAGGAAACGGGAAAAGCTGTGTGCCGCACTGGCGTAGTTGTTGGCCACGCTGATATGGCCGTTCTGCCGCTGATGTTCAATCTCGCAGTTTAGGTATGCGAGGAAACCATTTCTCGGTTTCAGACTTTTTTCTTCATCATGTTTCATAACAAAATAGAATTTAGGGAGGTTATTTTATTGAAAATTGAAAATTGAAAATTGAAGGTTGAAAATTGAACATTGAAGCTTTAGCTCGACGAAGTCAACATCAATCATTGACCATTTGTTCTCCTCTGCTGCAGTTCTGAAGCGATAAAAATAATTAAATATGAGGCAACTCGCGCTATATTTTTGTGGGAGTTGCTTTTGTTTTTGTATCTTTGTATCGGTTTAAAGAATTACTGACGCAAAAAATGATAGCAAGAGTGAATCGTCTTCTTTTCTTTTCAGCATTGATTGTCGGAGGGCTGCTGCTCTGCATGACAGGTTGTTTGCGACGCCATTCGCTGAGCAACAGCCTGGACGAGGAAATCCGCATGAGCAACATGCTGCACAGTCCCTTGCCCTTGGACGGCAGCCGGTCGGTGGAGGCAAGTCAGCTCAAGCAGCCAGTGCTGCTTTCAGAAGCGATACCTCTCGACAACAATGCAGGCAGATGGCGACACGATGGCTTTGGGCGGATGGAGTATATTGCGGACAGCGGGCTGTGCCTGACTGTCCCCGTTCACACTGGAGAAAGAGCCAAAGGGCCTGCAGGCGACCCGGACTATGCCACTTTCGGCAGAGCAAGCCTGTCGCTGAACATGGACGGGCGCGACCTGCGACCTTTCACCAGGATGGTCATGGAGGTGAAGCCCGTCTGCCATGGCGTTATGATTATGAACCTGAATGCCGTCCTGCAGAATGCCCAGCCGAATACGCTGGGCGCGCATCTCATCAACCTGACCAACAACAGGTGGAACACCGTCGTGTTCGACATAAGCGGACTGGAGCGCGATTCCGTGATGAGTCTCACCCTATACACAGACCTGAAGGGAAAGAACGAAGCCCTGTGCGACAGCATTACCTACATGCTCCGCAACCTGCGTTTAGAGCAAGTGCAGGAGAAGCCGAAAGAGATTGGATGGGACGTGCAGCCAGGTTGCATCGCCTATTCCTCCACGGGGTATCTGGTGAAGGGGCGCAAGACGGCTGTAGCGGACAGCAGTCCTGAGGGGACGTTCTCGCTCGTGGATGAGGTAAGCGGAAAGGTGTGCTTTACAGGCAAGACACAACCCATACAGACCGCATTGGGAAGCTTCAGCGTGCTGGACTTCTCCAGATTCATGGAGTCCGGGCACTATCGCCTCCGACTTGGCGAAACCCTCACGGAGCCTTTCCTGATTTCGGATGATGCCTTCCTCGATACCCAATGGCGATTGCTCAACTTCATCTTCTGCCAGCGTTGCGGCTATAAGGTACCGGGCATTCATGGAGTCTGCCATCAGGATGTCTTCTGCAATCATGCAGGACAGGAGGTTTGCTATGGTGGTGGCTGGCACGACGCAGGCGACCTCTCGCAGCAAACGCTACAGACAGCCGATGTGGCCCATTCGCTGCTCGAGGCTTATCTCCACAACAAAGACGCGCATCCCCTTTTGGCCAAGCGATTGCTGGAAGAGGCAGAATGGGGAATGCGCTTTGTCCTGCGTTGCCGTTTTGGCGACGGCTTCCGGGCCAGCAGTTTAGGACTGCTTCACTGGACGGACTCCCAAACCGGGACCTACGACGACATCCATAGCGTCCGCAAGCAGGACAATGCCTTCGACAATTATCTCTATGCCGCCTACGAAGCCTCAGCAGCAAAGGCCCTGCCTGCCTCCCCTCTCCGCGACAGCCTTGCCAAGGCGGCAGCAGAAGACTTCCGCTTTGCCGAGAAGAAATTCATGCGTGATGGCTACGACCATTTCCCGCACATCATGGAGCACACCTACAACACCTCCCCGTCGCTGTTCCAGGCAGCCCGTAGCTGGTCGGCCACACAGCTCTATCTCATGACGGGCGAGTCGGCTTATGCCCAGACGGCAACCAGCAGCATTCGCTATGTCCTGAGATGCCAGGAGCGAGAGGGCTTTTCGGGTTACTTCTATCGCGACACGACGCGGCGTGCACCGGTCCATTTCATTCATCAGTCGCGCGACCAGCTCTTCCCCCAGGCACTTATTGCATTGTGCCAGTCCCAGCCCTCGCATCCCGATGCCCCGCAATGGGACGATGCCATACGCCGCTATGCCGACTACCTGAAACGCCTGATGCCATACACCGAGCCCTACGGCATGATACCCTCGGGAATATGGCAGACTGAGGAGTATGCCGACCCCGATGGCTTCCATTCCCTGCACATCTTCGCGCCAGGCAATGCTCAGCAGCTCTTCGACAGCCAGTTGCGATGCGGGGAAAAGATTGACGAGAGGCACTACCTGCGTCGTTTCCCCATGAGCTTTGGCATCTTCAATGGCAACGAGGCCATCATCCTTTCCACAGGCAAAGGTGCTGCACTATGCGGACACTACCTGAACGACGAGGCTCTCCTCCAGATAGGGCTGGAGCAGCTCTACTGGACAGTGGGCAAGAATCCGTTCTGCCAGTCGCTCATCTATGGCGAAGGGCATCGCTATCCATCCATGGACAGCTTCTCGTCGGGCGAGATAACGGGCGAGATACCTGTTGGCATACGTTCCTATGGCAACGACGACGTGCCCTATTGGCCCCAGACAAACAATGCCTGCTACAAGGAGGTATGGGTGACATCGGCAGGGAAGCTGTTGTCGCTCATCGCTGAATATGAATAGATTACCCTCCCCTGACTTGACGCCATGACAATAAACATAGAAAGAGACGAACGGGCTTTCGACCTGGCCGCTGCCGAGAGCATTGTGCAGCAGATCAGGGAGAAGCCAGAGAGCGTGATAGGACTGTCCACGGGACGCACTACGGGCAATATGCACCGGCTGGTGGTCGGGATGCATCGCGAGCAGCCTTTTGATGCCAGCCGCGTCACCTTCTTTGGCGTGGACGAGGTGACAGGCGTGCCTCGCTCCTATTCCGGCGCGTGCTACACGATGCTGAAAAGGGAAATCATCGATGGGATGGGAGTGGATGAAGAGCACTTCCTGATGCTGCCCACGCAGAGTGATGACCTGACTGCCGACTGCCAGCGCTTCGTGGAGAAGTTGCAGCAAAGGGGAGGCATCGACCTGCTCGTCTTGGGCTTGGGCGAGAACGGACATCTGGGATTCAATCAGCCAGGGACGCCCTTCGAGCGTACTGTAGGCATGGGCAGCATGGACCGTGCCTTGGAGACTCGCATACGCAGGGAAACGAACCTGCCTGCCGAGCATCGGCTTGGTGGCGTCACATTGGGATTGTCAGACATCATGCAAGCCCGTCGCATCATACTGGTGGTCAAGGGAACTGCCAAAGCAAAGATAGTGAGCCGGGTAGTGAGCGGCCCCGTCAGCACAGACGTTCCGGCCTCCATCCTTCAGCGTCATCCACATTGCGAGGTGCTGCTCGATGCGGATGCCGCTACCTTTACATATATATAAATGATGTGCGCGCGTATGAGCGCGCACACGAGGCAGATGGATTACAAATCAGAAACGTGTCGTCAAGGAATTAGAAACGTGTCGCGAGGCAGCGTTAGTGCGATATGACGACTTTCTTTCCCTGCTTGACATAAATCCCTCGGGGCAGCTTGCCAGCCGACCATTTGCCGTTCATCACCTGACGGCCACTGAGGTCATAGATGGCGTCCCCCTCTTCCGTCTCCTCAAGGGGAGAAACGATGCCGACAGGGTCGTCCTTCTTGAGGTAGCCATAGACGGCAAACTCGTAGATGCGGGTGGTGTAGGCTTCCTGCTCGCCCTGTATCATCTGCAAGCGGACACGGGTTGTGGTGATGGGGGTGGAGAGCGTGCGGACGACTTTGTTCATCTGGTTGCCCTCGACGACGTCGGCATCCACCCAAGTGCCGTCGTCTGCCTGATACTGCAGCTTGAAGGACCTGGCGACATAGCCTCCGCTCTCGCGAGCCGCACCAAGCACCATCCATTTGCTGACGACGGCTGTGTCCTTCAGAATGTATTGCAGCCAGGGCGTATGGCTCTGCGAACCGGTGACGCACCACTTTGTCGTCGGATCCTGGTCGTTGGCATAGCGGGCCGCCTCGTTATTGTTGTTGTAATGCGAAGCCGTGACAGTTCGAGCCTCAAGGCGGTTGTCCGTTGACCATTGGCTATTGGCCATCGACGATTGGCTATTATACATTGAGGATTGAGCAGTGAACATTGAACTCTCAATCTCGGTGGTGAGGGGCTTGAATAGCTCGATGTCGTCGCTGTGATTGGGAGCGACTGTGGCGGCAAAGAGGAGGGTCTTGAGGTCGGAGGCTTTGACGGTGACCTCGCTGATGCCATCGGGCAGCTCGATACCATATTTATAGATATAGAGCATCTGCATGGTCTGGTTGGCTTTGTCCTTGACATGATGGGCATGGGAAGAGGCAAAGACGATGTTCTGCTTGCGATAGCTTTCGGTGAGGGTGGTGCAGGAAGGCGGATTGGCGGCACGGCCGGTGAAGCAGGGCACATTGAGCACCGTCTCTTCCTCGCCTGCCGTCACCGTCACACTCGAACCCGCTTCCGTGGGACTGGCAAGAAGGAGATAGAGCTTCGACCTGCTCCAGCCATCCCTTTGGGGGAGGGAGATGGTTTGAGGTACAGAGAGGCGAAGCACGTTCTTTTCGCCGTTGGTTCGCGGTCCCATCACGAAGTCCATGCCGTCGCAGAGGAGCGTGTCGGGGATGAGCTCGGCGGGATAGGCGTAAGTGTAGGTGCTGGCAGCATTGCCGCGCGAACTGTCGTAGCTCATCAGGTCGATGTTGTAGGGAAGAGCAACAGGGTAACCTGGATGATCGACTTCGGACTCTCCTCCATAGGTGACAATGCACATCATGGGAACGCGGACGGCAAAGGTCTTGGGCTGATAGCGCCCAATGTTGAACGACAGCTTGCCGTCGACTATTGTGCATTGACCATCGGGCATCTCCTCTTCGATGCCGTTCACCTCGCGGGCCGAGCTGATAGGCATGGGGAAAGAGAGGCGCACGTCCTGCTGGTCTTCGCCCGTCCATTCATAGACGCGAACGATGAGTTCGTCTGTATCCTCGGCCTTCTTCAGGACCTTGATGGCGACCTTGTCCGTGCTGAGCGAGGCAAAGGCGACGCGACGGCTGAGGGTTCCGGCGTGCTTGGGAGCGACGAAGGCTGCCAGGGGCTGGTTCAACTCCCCCGCCTGCATCTGTGTCTGCTCGCTCCAACTGCCCTCGTGAGGAAGCAAGGCGTAGGTGAACTTGTTGGGTCCGAGGTCCATGTTGGCCTGGTGGTTGTAGTTCTTGCACGACGGCGTACGCAGCAAGGTCAGGCGGAGCGACGTGGCCGACGGCTTGTCCCAACCGTATTTGCAATCAGAGAGGATGGAGATGCCACAGGTGCCCTTCGTGGAGCTCTGGTCGGCCCACTGGTGGCCGCACACCTCGTACTCGTCGCTACTACGTATGCCGCGCTGAATCGTGCCGAGCGAGATGTCGTAGGTCGTCTGGCTGTTGCTGAGCATGGAGGGGAAGGGGAAGTTGACCTTCAGCATGCGTTCGTAGGTGTGCCAATCAATCTCGTTGACACATTCCACACGGTCGTTGAGGGCATTCATGCGGATGTACTGCACGAAGGTAGAGCCTTCCTGCTGCCGGACGACGCGCAGGGACTTGCGCAGCGGACCGTCCTCGACGAGCTCCATCTCGACATTCTTCGAGACATACGACGAGGGGGTTCGGCAGACGTCGGTATAGCTGATTTCCCATGCCGGCCAAGTGTCCTCGTGGTCGTAGATGAGCTGCTGGCGGATGGGCGAGGTGATGAGCGCGCGGCTGTTCTTCAGGTCGTAGAGATTCGAGATGTCGCCGTTCTTGTTCACCGAGATGCTGTAGCGTCCGTTTGACAACTTCTGCACGCTTCCTCCTGTTTCGGCGGAGAGTTCGGAGGTGAGGGTGGACTTCTCGCCTACCCTTGCCTCATAGACGGCATAGCCGAGGGAGGGCACAGTGGCTGCGAAGATGAAGTGGAGGCGATGACTGATGAGGTCGTAGCCCGTGACTTGCGAGAGCACTTCCTTGCCGTCGGGGTCAAAGACGCGTACCTTGTTCTGATAGGGACCGACATAAACGGAGCCCTCCACGATGTCGGTGCGTTCGTGCGAGAGAGGGTTATAGACGACGATTGGCGTGCCTTCCGTCTGGGTGTCCATCAGCTGGATGGCGGCCCCGGCACTCGTCGCAAGTTCCTGCGCAAAGGTGCGGTTGGCGAGGTAGAACTCGTTGTAGGAGTAGTCGTTGGCGGAGAGGATGCTCGTGCCCGGCAGTCCGTCGTGGTGTTGCTGCCAGAGGGTACGTATCCAGGCATCGCGGAGCTGCTCCGACGGATACTGACGGACGCCGAGCCACATGGCCAGGGAAGAGGCCTTCTCTGCGGCATCGGCCAGGAGCTCATTCCTGCGGTTCCATAGCTTCAGGGCACCCCAGCTGGTGTATGCCCCGACGCCGTGGGTGCGCATTGGCAACTCGCCGTCCCAGACCTTGTATTGCCCGTTGTCGTGCTCCTGCATGTACTGGAAGAACTCATCCGGCGAAGCGAGCCGCACCTTGACAGGGCCGTCCTCCTTCCCGACGTTGTAGCTGAGCCAGTAAGGTGTGTTCTCGCCATCCTTGTTGGGGTCGTCCTGGAGGGCGCCACCGCGGTCGCCACGCGGCCCGACGTATTTCACGGCCACGGGCAAGCCGCTCTCGGAGATGTTGGTATTGATTTTGCCGAGTATCTCGCTGTCACCCGTCAGGTCGCGGTTCCAGTCCTCGTGCACGTCGTATGCGCCGGGCTTGTAGATGGCATAGACTTGGCTGCCGTCCACCCCCTGCCAGACGCCGAAGTGCGGCAGTTTGTTGTAGGCCGCCGCTCCCCATCCGAGCTTGGCAGTATGGAAGCCGCGCTGGCCTGCGTGACGCATGAGGGAGGGCAGGGCGTAGGAAAAGCCGAAGCAGTCCGGCAGCATGACGTCGTAGCCGCCTCGCACTCCGAACTCCTTCTCATAGAAACGGTTGGCATAGAGCATGCTGTGGAGGATGCTTTCGGCCGACGACATCATGACGTCGCTGGCATCAACGGACATGCCGCTCACGTGCCACTGTCCGCTCTGGACATACTGCTTGAGGCGCTCGAACTCCTGTGGGTAGTACTCCTTCATCCACATGTACTTGATGGCGCCTTCGTAGTTGAGGCGGAAGGCGGGGTATTTGTCCATGAGCGCCATGTTGTCGAAGAGCGTGTTCCTGACGTACTGCGAGATGGTGGTCTTGACATCCCAGTTCCATTGCGTGTCGAGGTGGGTGTCGGAGATTAGGAAAAAGGTCTTTTCGTCCTCGGCATGGCAGAAAGCGGAAGTGCAGAGGAGCAGGACGGAGGCAGCTAAATTGCGGATTTTCATGATGGTTTATTTATCTAATGTTTTGCGGATGAGTTCGATGGTCTTGTCTGTGGGGAAGAAATTCCAATAGTTATTGGCGCGATAGGTGTCGACGGCGAGGCGGCCCAGCAGTTCAGGCTTGTTGCAGAACGTCTCGAGCCAGGAGCGCGACACCTGGAAGTGGGGATAGGCATAGAGGCGCACATCGTCGCTGCTGACGCCCGGGATGCGGTCGGTCCCCGTATATGACTGTGCCAGACAGGTCTGGCTGACATCGTCGGGGTCACCCATGATGGGATAGACGTCCACCACATTCTCGAGCTGTACGACCTGACGGCCCAGTTCGTCCAACACGATGAGCTGGCGGCCGGCCGGGTATTCATCGACGGCGCGTTCCATCTCGACGGGCAGGATGAGCGCAAAGAGCGTGTCGTTCATCCGCTCAATCCAGGCTTGCTGCGGCACGACCTCGCCGAGGTAATGTCCGCAGAAGAGGCGGTCGCTCTTGAGGATGACCTTTGCCGTGGCCACGTAGGGCGAGGTGCGACGCTTCTCCATCGTCACCTTGAATGATGTCGCGCCAAGCATCTTGTGCGAGAACGTGCGGTAGCCTGGTGCGTAGAACTGCAATGAGTGCATGAGGTCGCGGACGCGGAACGAGAAGAGGCCGTTGCGGTCTGTCGTCGTATGGTTGAAGATACGATGTTCGGAGTCGATTTCGCGCACAGAGACCTTGGCGATGCTGCCGTCGGGACCTTTCACGACACCGCTCACCATCGGCTGCTGCGCCAGAAGAGAGGTGCAGCAGAAAAGCATGAGTAGGGACATCAGACGATTCATAATCCTGAAAGCTTGAAGTAGTGTTGGAATATCCCGCGTGTGGCGTCGGCTGACGCTTGCTGTGGCGTCGGGCGTCCCTTGCTGTGAGGACTGGAGTCCCTTGCTGTGAGGACTGGAGTCCCTTGCTGAGGGGACTGGCTTTCCTTGCTGTAGGAACTGGCGACGCTTGCTGTGGCGTTGGCCGGCGCCACACGTGGGGAGTTATTATCTCTCTGTCGGGGATGGAGCTCCCCTCTTATTTGACGATGACTTTCTTGCCGCCAACGATGTTGATGCCGCGCTGCATCTTGCCCAGCCGCTGACCTGCGAGATTGTAGATTCTCAGGTCGCCCGATTCAGGCGACGCGAGGGGTGAGGCGATGCCTGTCGGGTCATGGTCCGGGTCGAAGCCACACAGCTCACGATAGTCGCCGCGGTCGTACTGCCACTGCAGGATGGGATAGCCGTTGCCTGCCGTCGGGTCCTGATGCCAAGGCGCACCCCAGGTGCCCGCGATGTGGCAGAGCTCCATGTGCGACTTGGAGGCATCGGCCCACGCCTCGTCCTGCGAAGAGGACGAAACAGCAGGCTCGCCGTTCAGCAACATGTCGGCAAAGGTATAGACATGCGACAGGACGTCGAGCTCGATGAAACTGCCGAAGGGATGGGCCGTAGCGCCATCGACGGTCGGATTCCAGGCAATGACGTTCGTGTACGTACTGCCGGGCGTAGAGTTGTTCTGGCCGCCAGCCACGACACCGGCTGCCACGGGCGACGCTACGGGGGCTGCGGCGTAACAGTTCTCCATGGTGAGGTTGGTGCGGACACGTCCGATGAGACCGCCCGAGTAGTTGGCACTCGAGCCGTTACCCGTCACGGAGGCCGCGCTGTAGCAGTTACGTATGGTGACGGGACTGTTGCCAAGCGTGCCGCCAAGCGCACCGACGTAGCCCTTGCTCGTCACGCTGCCCGTCACGTAGCAGTTCTCGATAACGACGGGATAGAGATTGTCCTCAGCATCCTTGAAGGTGCTGTGGCCGAGCTGACCGCCGATGACGGCCGCTCCGGAGGCAACGCCGTCCACCTTCGCATCGACGAAACCCGTGTTGCGTATCTCGCCGCACATCGTTCCGAAGAAACTGGGATAGTACTTCTTGCCGGCGGGCGTGAGGTTGCGAATGATGTGGCCACGGCCGTCGAAGTTAATCCAGTAGCGGTAGCTGTTGTCGCTCGAATTGAGCTGTACCCAGTCGAAGCCCGCCATATCGACATCCGCGTCCATTACAAAGTAAACCATCTGCTCGCTTATCAGCACGTCGTGCATGTGGTCAAGCTGTTCGGGACGGACGATGACGTAAGGATTCTCCTGACTCCCGTCGCCGGACTGGTAGGAGTACATCATATCGTGGGCCAAGCCCTTCAGACGGCTGACGAGCGTCTTCACGTCCCTGTCCTTGAGGCTGCCGTCGGCAAGCACCTGCTGACCCTCTGCCAAAGCGTCCTTCGCCTCCTGAGTGGCAAAGCCGCCTGCCTCAGCAGCAGCAAGGTCGTCCTGAAGCGTCTGGACAGCAACGACGAGGGAGGCATAGACGTCAATGCTCGTCTGGATGCTGTCGAGCGTCTTGTGGATCTTGAGCAACTGCTGGTAGCGCGTATTCGACTCGTCGGAACCCTCGGCCACTTCCTTGTAGTGGGCCAGCGTGGCGTTATAGCCTGCGTAATACGGCTTGTCGGAAGCGGCAACGTCTTCTGCCATAGCGTAGTAGCTGTTCAGTACGGAAGCCAGGGCCGTCGAGTCGGCATCCGAATTCTTATCGCGGTAGATGACGTTGATCTTGCCTACGACGAAGCGCTCCGTCGGGGAGAGTGGCTGCTTCGAACGCATGCCTATGGTCAGGGTGCCGCCCGTCGCAAGGCCATACACGCTCTGGACGAAGCGGTTGTTTATGAAGTTGGTGGAGACCGTCGAAGGATTGGTGGGAGCCGTCATGTTGTTGTCAGCAGGGCAGAGTACCGGGGTGGCAACACGTCCGACGTAAAACTCCACGCTGTGCTCCGTGTCGAAACCGTTCAGCTTCATCTCGTAAAGACCATCTGCCACGCTTGCCGTCACGGTCTGCGAGATGTCGAAAGTGCCGCCGTCGCGCACCTGGCCGAAAGGCGCAAAAGCCGTGCCGTTGCCCGTCGAGTTGTTGCAATCCTCGCTCGCTTCTATGTCCCAGCCCTTCCACTGGCTTTTGCTCAGGTCGGGATTCACAAGCTTATAGGTGACGTTTGCGCCGTTGCCGGAATAGAAGACGGGAGCGTCCATCTCGTCGCTGCTGGGGTGACCCTGCACCGAAGACACGCCGGGATTGATGACGGGCCAATCGCTTCGCCAAGTTATCTTGTCGAGAAGCATGAGGCGACCGTTGAAGTTGTTGTTCCTGTCGTAACTGTGATAGAGAAGCCAGTCCTGGCCTTCGTCGTCGGTAATGATTTCGCTGTTGTGTCCCGGGCCTTTCCATCGGGTGTTCCCCGAGATGATGGTGGTGTAGTTATCGCTTTTCATGTCGCCGCCATCCTTATTCTTATACGGACCCATGAGGTTAGTGGAGCGCCCGACAACGGTGCGGTAAGTGCTGTTCTCGCCTTCGCAACAGGAACCCACGCTGGCGAAGAGGTAATAGTATTTGCCACGCTTGTAGATCATCGCGCCTTCGAAAGCGCCGCCCGCTATCTTGGTGACGCCGGCGTGACGTGTCCACGAACCGTTTGGCTGCGGATTGTTAATGGGAGAGAAGTTCTTGACGGAGAGGGCGTCATCGCTTAGCTCAACGATGCAAATGTCATTGAAACTGCCCCAGACGAGGTACTTCTTGTCAAACTCTTCGACATAGCAGGGGTCGATGCTGTTCTTGACACCGATCTCGGTACTCCTGAAGAGCTTTCCCTTGTCGGTAAACTTTGTAGGCGTGTCTCCTACAGCAACGCCAATGCCGGTGCGTGAGCCATTGCCCCACAACGCGGAAGCATAGTAGCAGATGTACTTGCCGTCGACGTAGTTGACGTCGGCAGCCCAGAGGCTATAGTTGTCGCGTTTGCCATCGGAATGTATGCTGTCGTTCCATGTGGGGCGTGATATGACGCCTGGCACGTCAGTCCAATGGACGAGGTCGGTGCTCTTCTTGCATTTGCAACCGGTGGCGTATGCATAGAATGTGCCATCGAGAGCCCGCTGCACGGTCGGGTCGGGGAAATCGGATCCGTAAACTGGATTGGAATACTTTTTTTGCGCACTGATTTGCACTGCGAAGAGGGCGAAGAGGAGAGCCCATAGTGATGCTTTTTTGATCATACCTTATTAAGCTTAATACGTTTTCTGCTTGCAAAGATACAAATAATTAATAATGTATGCGCACTTTGGGGCAGAAAAAGCAGAATTATGCTGCAAAAAGTTTTGTTTCTTCGCAGTTTTTGTGTAATTTTGCACGCAGAATAAATCGACAAGAGAGATTAGGAATGAAACTTATTCTGCTCACCTGCCCGGAGTTTTTCGTTGAAGAGGACAAGATTCTGACTACACTCTTCGAGGAAGGCCTGGACATTCTTCACTTTCGCAAACCCAATTCTGAGCCTGTCTTCTGCGAACGTCTGCTGAGTCTGATGCCCGAGCAGTACCGTAGCAAGGTTGTGGTGCACGACCACTTTTACCTTCGCGATGAGTTCGGCCTGATGGGCATTCACCTGAGCAAACGTCATCCCGAGGCTCCGGCTTCGTACAGCGGTCCCATCACCCGCACGTGCTACGACCTGCAGAGTGTCGTGGAGCAGAAGCCGAAGAGCGAATACGTGCTGCTTCGCAACATCTTCGACAGCATTTCGGAAAGCGAGAACAAGGCTTCCTTCACGCCTGACGAGCTGCGCCAGGCAGCGCGTGAGGGCATCATCGACCGCAATGTCATTGCCGAGGGCGGCGTGTCGCTCGACAAGATAGACCAGGTGAGGGAGTGGGGCTTTGGCGGTGTGGCCATCAGGGGCGACCTGTGGAATCACTTCGACGTGCACTCGCAGCGGGACTACAAGGAGCTTATCGCCCACTTCCGCAAGCTGAGGAAGGCGGCCTCCGCTTAGACCCGGAGCACCCGGAGTAGTCGGAGGAATCGGAATACTCGGAATAATCAGAGAACTCGGAACATTCGGAACAATCAGACAAAATACAATGGAAGGAATGAAGTCATTCAAGGTGTTCACCGGCACCAAGTCACACTACCTTGCAGAGAAGATTTGCCAACAGCTGGGCTGTGAGCTGGGCAACCTCTCTATCACGCATTTCAGCGACGGCGAGTTTGAGGTCTGCTTTGAGGAGTCGATACGCGGCGTGGACGTCTTCCTCGTACAGAGCACGTTCCCCAATGCTGACAACCTGATGGAGCTGTTACTGATGATCGACGCGGCGAAACGTGCTTCGGCCCGCACCATCAACGCAGTGGTGCCCTACTTCGGCTGGGCGCGTCAGGACAGGAAAAGCAAGCCTCGCGTCAGCATCGCTGCCAAGCTGGTGGCCGACATGCTGAGCGTGGCTGGCATCACGCGCCTCATCACGATGGACCTGCATGCTGACCAGGAGCAGGGCTTCTTCAACGTCCCCGTCGACCATCTGTTCGCATCCAGCGTCCTGTTGCCTTACATCCAGAGCCTCAACCTCGAGAATCTGGTCATCGCGACGCCCGACGTGGGCGGTTCGAAGCGTGCCAGCACCTACAGCAAGTACCTCAACTGCCCCCTCGTGCTCTGCAACAAGACGCGCAGGAAGGCCAACGAGGTGGCCAGCATGGACATCATCGGCGACGTGTTCGACGCAGACGTTGTCCTCATCGACGACATGGTCGATACGGCGGGTACCATCACGAAGGCAGCCGACCTGATGAAGAAGAACGGTGCCCGCAGCGTGCGCGCCCTGGCCAGTCACGGCATCATGAGCGGCCCGGCGAGTGAGCGCATCGAAGCGTCCGCCATCGAGGAGATGGTCTTCACCGACAGCATCCCCTATGCCGGCAAATGCACCAAGGTGAAGCAGCTGTCCATCGCTCCCCTGCTGGCGCAGACGATACAGTGCGTGGAGAATAACGAGAGCATCTCGAAGCAGTATCTCTGCTGACGTTTTCGCGAGGAGCCCCCCTGACCCACACAGGAAGACCCCCTAACCCCCTTTAGGGGGAATTCTACGCCACAGCAAGCGTCGACTGATCCCACAGCAAGCGTCGGCCGATCCCACAGCAAGCGTCGGCTGATCCCACAGCAAGGAAACGCCGTTCCCACAGCAAGCGTCGGGAGTTCCCTCTGCAAGCGTCGGCGGCCCCTACTCGTCCTATCCCCTTTTCGCATGAAGAAAATCCTCTTTCCCCTGCTGCTGCTCTGCTTCGCCACAACCGGCAGAAGTCAGGACTCGCTGGTGCACGTCATCCAGGGGATTATCACGGAGGACAGCCTCATCCACGAGGAGATGCGCTTCAATCGCGACGGACTCTTCATGCCTCTGCGAGGGCTCATCCAGACCTTTACGCACCGCGACTTCAACGAACTGCCCGGCCCCTATCGCCCCAACAATCACCGCTGGGAAGACTACGGCGTGGCGCTCACGCCGCTTGCTGCGACGTGGATGATGAAGATATGCGGCGTGAAGTCGCGCAGCAACACGCGGCGCATGATTACCGCCAACGGCCTCTCGCTCGGCCTGACCGTCGGCCTGGCACAGACGCTGAGGTGGACCGTGAGGGAAAAGCGGCCCGACGGACAGGGCACCAACAGCCTGCCCTCCGTCCACGCCTCGCTCGCCTACATGGGAGCCACCATCCTCAGCCGCGAGTACGGACACATCAGCCCCTGGATCACCATCGGAGGCTACACGGCAGCCACGGGAACGCAGATGCTCCGCATAGGGCACAACGCACACTGGGTGAACGACATCTTCCTGGGTGCAGGCATCGGCGTGGTCAGCACGAATCTCGCATACTTCCTTACCGACAAGATTATCGGCCCCAAAGGCGTCAGGGCCATGCCCTTCAGCGCATCGGAGCAGGCTCAGCTGCTGGCATGGAACAACTGCCCTTCAGGCTTCCGGCTGGTATCCGGCACAGAGACGAACGGCCGCTCGCTCGATGTCGAGGACTTCGCCGAGGCTGCCGCAGGCTTCGACCTGGCAGGCATCAAGCTCCGCAGCAGCGCGTCCATCACCTCCGGATTCGAGGCGGAATGGTTCATCAACAACAACCTTTACCTCTCTGCCATAGGGCGATACACGCTGTCGCAGGCCAAGCTGGAGATTCCCAGCAACAGCGTGACCGCTTGGGGCGAGCAGGTCCACCTCTACCATGGCAACATCGCCGCCGGCTGGACGCTACCGCCCATCGGGCCCCAAGGCCGGAAGGGAGCCATGCGCGCCGGCATACGGACGCTCTGGGGCGTACGCTACAACGAAGGCATCACGTTCCGCAGCGTAGGGAAAGGCCGGACGCTGGGCCAGGACCTGCTTTACATCAAGCCACAGCTGTGCCCCGAGGGAGGCGCCGGCATCGTCATCGACATGCTCCAGAGCCATAACCAGACGGTAGGCTTCTCGGTGGATTACATCCACACTTTTCGCACAAATTTCCTCGCAAACCGATGGGTCATCTCCTCCTCATGGAAGGCAATGTTCTGACTTTTTATAAAAAAGATACGCCCCATTTTGACAAGAAGAGTTATCAAAACTTCACAATACCCCTTTTTTCCTCTCCCTTTTCTTTGTTTCTATGCTAAGAAGCACTATCTTTGCCGCGCAGTTGAAACGACAGCTCTATATACATTATTAAATTTGTCAACAAAAAAACAGTCATGAATATATTTTCCAGACTCTTCCATTGGTATTTCAGCCGTAGCGCCGTGCCCTACTGGTGCATCCTGCTATTCGACTTCCTCACCATCATCTTCTGCGGGTATCTCGCATTCTATCTCTTCAACGGCGGCGGTGAGTTGGCAGGCAACTTCTGGCCCATCCTGTGGGACCTCTGCTTCCTGCTCGTCCCCTTCACCATCGCATTCCGTTACTTCCACACATACAGCAGCGTCTTCCGCTACAGCAGTTTCGTGGACCTCTATCGCATCGGCTATGCCATGCTGCTCGGCGCCGCCATAGCCTACGCCATCTATCTGCCGCTGCACTACTTCGTCCCCGCTTTCGACAACCAGTTCCTGCGCCACTGGCCCAGGCTCATACTGCTGCTGCTGTTTGCCACATCGTTTATGTGCGCCATACGCGTCATCGTCAAGACGATGTACGACCTCCATCGCAGCAACGGCTTCAGCAAACGCATCTTCATCTTCGGCGCGCAGGACGGCGGCATCAGTCTCGCCAAAAGCATCCGCAACGAACCGATGAGCCGCTACGTCGTCAGGGGATTCATCAGCTCCGATGACAGCATGAGAGACAAGTGGTTGCTGGGCGTCCGCGTCTGGAGCGAGAAGGACGATGTCATCGGTATCATGCAGGAGCACAACGCAAGCATCCTGATGGTCAGCCCCCTGCAGGCAGCCCACTTCCGCGAACTGGAAACGCTCATCAACGAACTCATAGCCGCCGACATCAAAATCATGATGCTGCCCGCCTCTGCCAAGGAATGGGACGGCAAGAGCGAACTGCGCTACAGCCAGCTCCATGAGGTCGACATCGAAGACCTCCTGCCTCGCGACAAGATAGAGGTCGACATGAACGCCATCGGCAGTCAGCTCAACGCAAACCGCATCCTCATAACCGGCGCCGCAGGCAGCATAGGAAGCGAGATAGTGCGACAGGTGGCACGCTTCGAGCCAAAGGAAATGATACTCATCGACCAGGCCGAGACGCCGATGCACGACGTGCGGAGAATGATGTCGGCCAGCTTCCCCGACATCCCATGCCACACCATCGTGGCAAGCATCACAAACCAGACATTCATGGAGGACATATTCCGCCGCTTCCGGCCCGACTACGTATTCCACGCCGCCGCATACAAACACGTGCCCATGATGGAAGATAACCCCGCCATGGCCGTGCAGAACAACATCTACGGCACACGCATCATCGCCGACCTCGCCGTCAAATACGGCACCCGGAAGTTCGTGATGATATCCACCGACAAGGCGGTCAACCCCACCAACGTGATGGGATGCTCCAAGCGCATCTGCGAGATATACTGCCAGTCGCTCAACCAGGCAGTGGCCGACGGCAAGCTGTCGATGGCAAACGGCCAACCCGCCAGGACACAGTTCGTCACCACTCGCTTCGGCAACGTCCTCGGCAGCAACGGCAGCGTCATACCCATCTTCAAGGAACAGATTGCCAAAGGCGGACCCGTCACCGTGACGCATCCCGACATCATCCGTTTCTTCATGCTCATCCCCGAAGCATGTAAACTCGTCCTCGAAGCCGGCACGATGGGCAAAGGCGGTGAGATATTCGTCTTCGACATGGGCAAACCCGTACGCATCGCCGACCTCGCACAACGCATGATAACACTGAGCGGAGCCAAGGGATGCGAGATAAAGTACACCGGACTGCGTGACGGAGAAAAGCTCTACGAAGAAGTATTGAACGATGCCGAACAGACCTTGCCCACCAAGCATCCTAAGATTATGGTGGCCAAGGTACGCGAATACGACTACGACGAAGCGTGTCGCAACGAGGAACGCCTGCTCGAAGCAAGCTACACCTACGACGACATGGGCATCGTGAAGATAATGAAGGAAATCGTGCCCGAGTTCAAGAGCCGACACTCAAAATACGAAGAGCTCGACTAAGACACTCGTCAGATTCAGCTGTTTGACATGTCATATTCAATTGTTTGACCTGTCAAATTCAGCTGTTTGACTTGTCGGTTTAGCTGTTTGACTTGTCGGCAAGCATCAGCACTCCCCAAACGACCATATAGAGAGCAATATCCATCGCCACGATTAGCGGCATGGGGAAATTGCACTGCCACAAGGCGTAGTTGATGACGCAGATAAGCAGGAAGAATATCAATATGACGGCCAGCGCTGCGTGCATCGACAGACCTACATTCATCAGGATATGGTGGATGTGAGTCTTGTCGGGCTGGAAGATGCCGTGTCCCGTCAGGCGACGCTGCAACGCCACACGCACGACGTCCACCACCGGTATGAGCAACAACGTGATGGAGATGAGCATCTGCTTCTCACCGCAATCCTCTGGCGCAATGGGGCGCATGAGGCTCTTCAGGCTCATATAGGCACAGACGTAGCCCAGGAATAGGCTGCCCGAATCCCCCATGAAGATCTTCTGCCCGCCTACCTTGCCAAAGACGTTGAACACCCAAAAGACAATCAGCGACCCCACAATGGCCGCATCCAGCGATGCTATGGCCATGTGCTTCGTGAACAGACACGTATAGGCAGACAAAATCATGATGCAGAGCCCGGATGACAAGCCGTCGATGCCGTCTATCAGATTTATGGCATTTACGATAGTAATGATAGCCACTACCGTCAGCGCGTAACCAATCCAGAAAGGTATTTGATGTATGCCGAAAAGGCCATTGAGGTCCGTGATGACAAGGTTGCACGTAGGCAGGATAAACGCAGCCACAGCCTGTATGATGAATTTGTGACTGGCCTTCACGCCGTAGCGGTCGTCGATGAAACCTATCAGGTAGATAATCAGTCCGCCAAACGTCATGAGTATCGTCGAGACACCAAACACGAACTCACTGCCTCCCATCAAGACCTGTACCCATGAAGCCACGAAAAGCCCCACCACGGCAGCTGGCATGAATATCAATCCGCCAAGGCGCGGCACAGGTATGCGATGCACTTTCCGCTCGTCCGGAAAGTCAAAATATTTGAAACGAAGGCACCCTTTTATTATAAGAGGCAAGCCCACAGACGTCACTATCACAGCCGAAAGGAATGATGCAAGAAGGGGAAATACGATGTTGTTCATGTTCTTTCTATGCTTAGCTATTCTTAATACTTTCTAAACGTAAGGACGTCCTGCGCGTTCGTCTTCAGCACCATCGTGCCGCCCGTCAGGACCTCAACCCATAAGATGCCGTCTTCCGGCACGCCGACAAGCGAGAGGACCGACATCGGCTGAACCTCGTCATGCCCTTCTCCGACATATTCTATAGGGTCGTAAATACGTATCTTTTCAGGAGTAACCTCCAGCGATGTGCGGATGTAGAAGATCTTGCCACTCTGCTTGCGGAAGCTCGCCATCTGTAACTGGAAGCTGTAGAATATCATCTCCTTCTTCGTGGCTTTGATGTTGCCATTGGCGTCACGCCATTCCGTCAGCTGCCACATGCCGTCGAGGTCGCCGTTGCAATCCCACTTGTCGCAGCTCGTCATGGCTGTCAGCATCATCGCCAAAAGGAATATGAAGTCTCTTCTTCTCATGTCAGTCGGTTTTGCGTATCCATCCATCCCATGCCAGTGTCAGCATGGCGCCATTGGCGTTTCCCAACAGGGTTCCGTCGTTATGACCGTATGCAGCCGCCACGCTCAGCCCACGCAACCAGTCGGGTCTATATGTAACTTCAAAGAGCAGGAAATGACCTTTCAAGGGATTCATCACGGGACGGTCGTACGACCCGAGGTTTTTCTCGAAGGTATATAATGCCTTCCACGACAGCCAGCCAAAGGGATTGCCCTTCAACCCGACATGATGCGCATTGACGCGATTGAAGTAGTTGTGCAAGTCTGCCCGGACACCGAGATACCCATTGTACATCGGGGAAAGGATAAGTGGATTGCCCATCACGAAGCCTGCATGCTGCCAGGAACCATAGACGTGATGATTGTAGTACGCATCGTTAGCGCTTATCTGCTGCGGGTTTTCGTATGTGGCGTCGTGGAAGATAGGTCCGCTCTGGTTCATCGTACCGAGATGCTCATAGACGAGATTGCTTACATAGCGGTTCTTGGGGAAATTGACTTCGACTCCCAAAAGCATGTCTTTCCAGAAGCCATACTGCATACCCAGCTGGCTGTGGTCTTCGAAGAGATGATCCATATAGCCGCCCACGCTCCAGCCTTTGCCTGCCCAATCCAAACGGACGTGCCATGAGCCGATATGATTACCGGTTGCGTTGGAAAAGACGTCGTCATTTACGTCGCCACCGCTCGGCACAAATGCGTTCAGCATATTTCCGCCAAGCTTGATGCCCTGCTCGAGCCCTTCCATTTGGTAGCTCGTCACGTTATATCCCCGACCGCCAAACTGGCATGCCATCTCGAGTCCCCATTTCAAAGTCAACGGGAACTTCTCCGCGTTGCCTATCCTCATGAGCAGTGCCTTCGAGTGGAACTTGCTGCCTTGCGTATAGAGGGCACGCGTTCGGCCAAAATCTTGCTGCCACTTGCCGTCCGTGTACCAGCCGTACGCGATATGTGCCTTGATGGCAAACCAGCCTTTTGTGCCCGGGACGTCCCAGAAGTCGGGCAGCTCTATGCGAACCTGCGGCAGGGGTCGGGCATTGATACCCAGCGTCATGCCTCCCGTTGAGAGTTCCTCATTCTTCAGTTCCGAAGCCCTCTCTTTCTGACCGACCGAGAGTCGCAGCATCTTCCATTGTGCGTCGACGAATGCTTGCTGAATGCTGAACTTGCACTGATTGCCGTAACCCGACACGAGGTCGGCTCCGTAGCCCAAACGCCAAACTCTCAACGAGTCCGCATCAATGTCTCGCTTGATGTATGCACGAGCCAGAACCGTATTGTCCTTAAGGGATCCCAGGCCGTACCTGTTATTGGTAAACCAGAAAGGGGACTTGTCGCCTTTTCCGAAAGTACCCCGTACGCTTGCACCATATTGGATGTCTTCTCCCAGACGTTTTATCTGAGGCTTGATGCCGAGAGGAATGAGCATCAGGCACATATAGGCGATTATGGTGTACCTCGTCTTCATTCTTCGCTTTTCGTTTTCAAGCTCTTCAGCAGTCGTTTGTTGAAGCGTCGCCTTCCGCGATCGTAAATCCAACCCCACTTGTTGAAGTACTTCACGACACTTATCATGTGGGCCACGGACAACTTCCACTTGTGGTACGACAAACGGCTGAACCTGTGATATATGCTGACAGAGGGGAAGAACATTGTCTTGTATTTGGCATGGAGGCGACGTGTGATGTCCACATCTTCCATATACATAAAGAAGCGCTCATCGAAGAGGCCTTCGCTCTTCAATGCGCTCATCCTAAAGAACATAAAGCAGCCGGACAGGAACGGCACATTCATTTCCTTGTCATACCCCGAGTGTCGCAACTCGAAGCGATTGTTCCTCCGGGCTATGAGTTTACCTGGCAGGAAGAATCGGCTGAAGAGATCGAGTGGCGTTGGGAGCAGCTTGGCGAGGCATTGCACTGAGCCATTGAGGAAAAGCACTTTAGGCATCACCTGCGCGATGCTGTCGTCATCTTCCATCAGGCGCCATAAAGCGGGAATCACATCGGCACCGAACCACACGTCGGGATTCACGACAAGATGGTATTGGCTGCCCTCCTCCATCGCCTTGCGGAGAGCCACGTTATGCCCTCCGCCGTAACCCTTGTTCTCCTGCTTGATGTATTCCAGCTGGAAGCCTCTGCCCTCGTGCTTGAGGTACTCGTCATCCCTGCGCTTATACTCCTGCAACTCGCCCTCAAGCCCTTCAAATGTATCGCTATGGTCTATTATCCAAAGCTTCTGCACGGGCGATATGAGCAGACTGCGCAAGATGCCTTCCAGGTCCAGCAGGTTGTTGTTATATGTTACTATCGATGCAGTGATCATCCGCGTTATATTCTCATTCTGATAATATAACGTATGTGATAAACATTTTATTGCATAACTTTACCAATTTGTTAAACGATGCAAACGTTTTCTTGTCACACATCATTCTTCTGCCCGATGGCAAGCATGCAAAAAGGGAGGGCTGTGGAAAAATAGGTAATGTCGTAGGCTGAAGAGAAGAGGTCCCAATTCTCGGCCTGATACATGTTATGAACGAAGGTGACGACCACAAAGGCGGCGAGCATCAAGCTTGAATTTCGGTAATACCGTTCTTCACGTCCTTCGTGGTTCATCGCAAGGAAGATGACAAGAGGAACAAAGACTATGAAATCCAGGAGGTTACCTTGACGAGTCTGCAACGCCCAAGGATTGTTTTGGTAATGATAGAACTCATGCCAGTCCCACAGAGCAAAGGGCAGAAATGTCAGCAGGAATACCGAAATTGTAAGTGACAGAACGGCAATCTGACTGCGCCAGCTCATCCTGACGAAGTATGGGAGAAGCAAAATCGAAAGCGGGACAAGAACCAGGATTCTCGTACATGCCAGCAGACCGACCGCACTGGCTATCCACCACATCTTCCTCTCCACCCACTCCTGACTCATCCGGGGAAAGACAAGATTGGTGATTGCAGCCAGCAACAGGAAGTTCGTGATGAGGTCGCTCCGCACCGCAGTCTCGTACCAAACTGCAACAGAAGAGCACAGCAACAGACTGGCTATGAGAGCTTTCCATTTGCCATGTGTCTTCCAGCAACTCCAAATGAACAAAGCCGCTGCGGCAAAGAAGGACAGCCCGACATTGCCCAAAAGGAAGAAAGGAATGTGCACGAGCTGCCATATCGGGAAGGGCGACGCATTGCCGCCCAAATGCGTATTCGCGCTATAAGGATAAATGCCTGACAGGAGGTTCTCTATCGGGAAATGCAACGCCGACCACCTATCCACCTGAATGCCATAAGGGTCGATGGCATACTGCACAGCCAACATCCCGACAAGAGCCACCATACAGCCAATCGTCAGGATACAGAACTGCCTGCCCTTGGATTGTGAACTATTATTATATAAATAAGGTATCACCAAACGAAGCAAAACGTAATAAAAGACAACGGCAGCAAGGGTGGCAAAAAGGGCAACACGCTCGGAAACTCTTGCCGAATACTTTGCGACGAAAAGCACATTGATGCCGATGAACAACGCCTCTGCAATGTTTAGTTTCTTCTCAACGAAACGCCTGTATATCATTAGGATAGCAAAGGCTATGGCTGAATAGGCGAGGAAGGTGACCGTGCCCTTTGCATCCGTTATCAAACTGATGAAAGGAATGTGAGCGATGTAAATCTCCAGGCTGTACTTGCCAGCGGCCTGCAACAGCCTACTGCTTCCCACGCGGAGCATCAGAAGCAGAGGAATCGCAGCCAAGCCCAGCGTAAGCCGGGAGGGACACAGCAGGTAATTGTACGCAACACTTCCCTTCAAATCATGCAACGTCGGAACCATCCTCAAGCCTAAGAACACAGCTCCAATGATTAGCAGCAGAAACGTCCATCTCCTCAACTCATTGAAAGAAAGCGATTCCAGTCGGCTTTTGTACGTAGAGAGCAATACGCCGGCCAGGAAACTGAACGACTGCTCCGCTTCGAAATGACCATACTGCAACCTCAAATTCAGGCAGAGGAAAGAGCAGGCAAAGAAGAAAAGCAACCGCAGACGGCCGCTCATGAAGCGCGTCCCAATCCAATAGACAGCGTAACACTTCAGGATGAAAAATACAAACCAAAACCTCGGGCTGATGTAGAGTAACTCGTCCAGACACCCATGCATCGAAATGGCGGGCCAAAAAGAAGAAAACAGGTAGTTATAAGCACAAACGAAAAACGTGAAAGGCAAAACCACCTTCTCCAAGCGCTTCAGCCAGAAACCCTCAAGCCCATTCTTGCGAAACGACTCTTCAAGCCCGTAACCGCTAAGTATCAGGAAAACAGCCACAAAAAGCCCACCCCACATATTGATTACAGGAGAGATGTCGTATCCCAGCAAGATGTGGAACACGAGAATCCCAATCGCGGCAAAGCCTTTAAGCGCCATCGTATTTGTCCTCGAAAGCAACTCCATCGTCATAAATAAGCCTTCAGACTGCAAAGATACGAATTTATTATCAATCTACCACATCCAAAAGAAGAATTTCTTTTCAGAAGCCCCCGCCACCCCCACAGCAAGGAAACACAAACCCCACAGCAAGGAAGCCTAAACCCAACAGCAAGGAAACCCAATCCCCACAGCAAGGAAACCCAAACCCCACAGCAAGGAAACCCAATCCCCACAGCAAGGAAACCCAAACCCCACAGGCCACCGTGCCCTGCGCATCAGCGCAGGGAAAAAATCCCCCGCCTCCCCGTCGCTTCTCACCCCCCAGCCACCGTGCCCTGCGCATCAGCGCAGGGCTCCCTTACCCTCATAAACCCCATCAGCCCCATTCGCCCCATTTGCCCTATTCGCCCCATTCGCCCCATTTGCCCCATAAACAAAAAGCCCCTCGAGATTCCTCTCGAAGGGCTTCCGGAAAAAAAACGGCGGCTACCTACTCTCCCACGGGTGTGCAGTACCATCGGCGCGGGCG
>CAMJOE010000029.1:0-25092 GCA_946407485.1 uncultured Prevotellaceae bacterium
ACAGCAAGAAACTTCACTTCTCTCAGCAAGGTTCTGCCCTTCCCTCTGCAAGGAATCAACTCCGCCACAGCAAGTAAACGTCTCTATCAAATCAACTTCACATCCCTGCTACAGCAGACAACTCGACTTCCTTCTGCAAGGTTCAGCCCTCCCCTCTGCAAGGAAACTGTATCGCCCTGGCTCCCTCCCCTACCCTGCTTCTATTATATATTATTGGTGTCCGGGGAAAATTTCTCTCTCTTCCTTTTAGGTCCTTTCCCATCGGTCTTTCTGACGAATAGCAGCTTATGGAGGCTTGCCAAAAGTCTCGAAGAGACGAAAGACCACAGACGGGGGTGTTAACCCCCGGTAATGTTGCGACGACAGAGAAAGTCCTGAAAGGACGACAGAGCCATAAGCAAGTTATTATTAAACAAGTTACATATTCTGTCGCCCTTCCAGGGCTTACTATTGTTAGGTTATCCTGTCCCGGGGGTTAACACCCCCGTCTGTGGTCTTTCGCACCTTCGGTGCTTTTCCCCGGACAGCAATAATTATATATATACTCGCCACCCCTCGTTTTGTAAACCCCTAAAGCAATTTTTTTTTGAGATAATATATCCGTGGGCACATTTCATCTAAACATAATGTGCCACCTCACGCCAATTCTTCCCAAACTCCGCACCAAATGCCCCCTTCCTCTTCACGAATACTTCACGAACCCCTCACCTACTCTTCCTAAACTCCGCACCAACTATCCCCTACCCCAATAACACACAAGCAGTTACGCATTTCGATAAACTATATAATTCGATATTGTGATAAACGATATTCTAAAAGAATTCTCCTATTATATAATATTGTATATCTTATAATAGTTATCCTTTGATCTAACTCTCTGTCACTTATTGCTTTAATCCCCAACTGGTGCGAACTCCGTGAACATAAGGTGCGAATCTGCAGAACATCTGGTGCAGTCTTCATGTACTATTGGTGCGAATTTGCAGAACATTTGCTTTTCTCTCCCCTCTCATCGTTTTAATTCTTTCATCCTCTCTCCCTACCCCATTTCTTCCTATCCGTTATATTCGTATATCCAAATATTTGCATACTCAAATTTCTTTGTATCTGTGTTCATTTATATTCAGATATCTGCACACTCCCATACTCACGTATCCGCATTCTTCACTATTCAAGTCTTCGAATACTTCACAATACCTAACTATTTGCATATCCTTAAATATCCAAATACAATACTATATAACTCGCTATTTTTCCTGTATAATCCGCGTTTATATTCAGATATCTCGACCTATGCAAGTATAAAAGTATGCAGATATTTGAAAATATTCAGGTATTTTCTTGCAGTTGTCGATGAAAAGCTTTACCTTTGCAATTGAATTTCCAGCGCGGAGAGATGGTTATTCCATCTGCCTTGGATATTCAAATATTTAGAAAGAAAAGGTAACGACAAAGTAATTACGTATAGATTATGTCACAAGTTATTTCTCTTTTACACGATAAGGGTGGCTGCGCGAAAACCACGACGTGCGTCAACCTGGGCTTTGCCCTCTGGCTGCTCGGCAAGAAGGTGCTGCTCGTCGATACTGACCCGCAGTGCAACCTGACTGATACAGTCGACAAAACCGTTCATTTAGAGGCGGATAGCACTATCTACGAGTGGCTGCACGACAGCGTTCCGGGCGAGTCGCTCCCGCTGCCGATCTACACGCGCTATGACGGTCTGGACTACGTTCCCGGCAGTCACAGCATGAGCAATATCAACGCGGAACTGCAGTTGATGTACAATCGAGAACGTCGTCTGGCTGATTTCCTCGACCTGATTGACCCCGACAGTGGACTCAGGATTCGCGACATGTACGACTACATCTTCATTGACTGCGCCCCGGGCGGCGAGACGCTGATGAATACTAATGCCTTGGTAGCCAGCGATTTCGTGATAGTCCCGACCGAAGCTGGCATCTATAGTCTGCAGGGCCTTCCGCGTCTGCTCGACTATATAAATAAGGTGCACACCCAACTCCGCTGCCCGGTCCGTATCATGGGTTACCTTTTGGTCCGCTGGAACAAGAATCGCAGCATCAGTCGTGAGGTAAAGGAGTACTACAGCAATGTGGAAGAGGTGAAGGCTCCCCTGTTTCCCGTCAGTGTTCGCGAGAGCGTACGTTGCACGGAATCAGTTGCTTACGAGATGTCGCTCTTCGAGTACGCCAGCAACAGCCCTGTGGCCGATGACTATATGCGCGTAGCAGAGTTCATGATAGGCCGCAAGGCGCGTCCGAAGACCTGGACGCCTGCCAAGTGGGGCCAGATAGCAAACGCAGCCTACGACAACTTCATCAAAGAGCGGAGTACTCAAATATCTGAGTATTCAGAAACCTGAGTACTTGGGTGTTTGAATATGAGAGAATTCACCAGAAAACACATCGAAATACCATAGAACAGAGGAGGACAAGATTATGGCAATCAAGAAGAAGACGCTGAATATCAGCAGGGTAGCGGCCGAAGCTACGCAGAACTATGTGGCTCCGAAGCCTTTGGCCAGCAACGATGCCGTGCGCAACAAGATCGTGCAGGAGACGCCGGCACCGAAGCCTTTGCGTCGCGTTTGCACCATCCAGAAGGTGGGCGGCTTCACGTTTTTCACTGCGGAAGACGACCGCAACGCACTGGACTACATCGCTTTCCGTCAGAAGCTGGAGAAGCAGAACGTTGTGCGCGCCGCTCTCCATCAATTCCTGAAGCAGCACTACAAGGAGGGCCAGGGCCTCGATGCAGAGTCGATGCGCATCATCGAGCAGTACGAGGACAGCGTCTATCAGTGGGTTTGAGCGAGGGAACCGCTTCCAGCTTCACATCGCGAGTAGGGTAGGGGAGCGTTCGGCTCTTCGGGCGCTGCCTTGCCGTTGCTCGTTTTGCCCAATCAGAGCGGGCAGATGGTTTTTTCCAATATTGAGTGTAAAAACGCTCAAATTGATGAGTTTTTGGCCTCAAAATGAGGTCGTTTCAGGAAGGTCATAAAAAAGTTGTAAAGTTTTTTCCTGAGGTTTTGCTCTGCTTTTGCATCACCATATTAATTAAAAATCGATAGTTATTTGATTCTACGTGTGGCGAAGTCAATTCCCACACGTGGGAAAGGCAAATGCTACGTGTAGGAAAGGCGGATTCAACACGTTGCGTTTGCCAATTTGACAGCACGAGTTGACTGCTTGAAAACCAATGACTTCAAAATTCAACATGAAGCGCCGAAAATATTCTTCAGATTTGTAACGCTTTTTCTAATTTTTCAGTTTTTTTCATCACAAGGGTGCACCTTTTTCGCATCTTTTTCCATAAATTTGTTCCTGATATTCGCACCAAATAGCCCAAAGCAACCCACGAAGGTGCGAACTTTGGGAAAACCTGACTTCAAGTTCGGGAAAGCTTGACTTCTTTTTCGGGAAAGCCTGACTTTAACTTCGTGAAAGCTTGACTTCAATAGGGAGCAAAGCACCAGGCAGCAGAGCAGACTGCCCATTTCAAGCCGAAAAACTGCCACCGTTTGTTCCTAAAGTCCGCACCAGGATGCAGAGGAAACAATAAATCCTACGAAAAATCTTCCCAAAGTCCGCACTTCGCAGCCGATTTCTTCACAAAGTCCGCACCTTGACCCAAAGAGTGTTCTCAAAGTTCGCACCAAGAAGCATATAAAACCACGAAAGCAAAAAAGAGAAGGTGCGGACTTTGGGAACTATTCCCCAATGGTCGGGAGATTTATGGGGCTAATGGGGTAAATGGGCTAAATGGGGTTAATGGGGTAAATGGGCATTGTGGGTTAATGGGGCTAATGGGAGTTTTGGGGCTAATGGGCATTATGGGGTAATGGGGTTAATGGGCGATGTGGGGCTAATGGGCATTATGGGGTAATGGGGTTAATGGGCTTTTGGGGGCTAATGGGCATTATGGGGTAATGGGGTTAATGGGCTTTTGGGGGCTAATGGGCATTATGGGGTAATGGGGTTAATGAGCTTTTGGGGGCTAATGGGCATTGTGGGGTAATGGGGCTAATGGGAGTTTTGGGGCTAATGGGCATTGTGGGTTAATGGGGTTAATGGGCGTTTTGGGGGCTTATGGGTTCTGCGCAAAATCTTCCCAAAGTCCGCACATGGTGGAGGCGGACACAGCTTTGCAATTTCTCTTTTCAGTGTGCGAAGGCTGGACTTTTCACGTCGAGGTGCGGACTTTGGGAAGAATTGTGAGAGGAAGAAACAAATAGCAACTGCAGGGGCTCGCTGCTCGGAGCGGTCATCCGAATGCGGTCTTTTCCTCCAAAAACATGGGGGCGATGCAATTTTCTCCGCCTTTTGCTTCGAAGTTGTGCACCTTTTTCGTAACTTTGCAGAAAATTCAGGTTCGAAACAAGGAAGTAAGGAGACGCCGCTATAATATAAATAGGAGAGGGCAGAAGATGAAGGACTTTGCAGCGATAGATTTCGAGACGGCCAACAGCGAGTGCAGTTCGGTCTGCTCCGTTGGTGTTGTCATTGTCAGGGATGGCGAGATGGTGGATTCGTTCTACTCGCTCATCCAGCCCGAGCCTAACTATTACAACTACTGGTGCCAGCGGGTTCACGGACTGGGTCATGCCGACACGGACGACGCTCCGCTGTTTCCCGAGGTGTGGGCGCAGGTGGAGCCTCTGATTGAGGGCCTGCCGCTGGTGGCTCACAACAAGGCATTCGACGAGAGGTGCCTGAAGGCCGTCTTCCGCGTCTATCAGATGGACTACCCCGACTACAGGTTTCTCGACACGCTTTGGGCAGCGCGGCGGAGGTTTCCCTGGCTGCCGAACCACCAGCTGCAGACGGTGGCCGAGGCCTGCGGCTTCTGCTTGCAGAACCATCACCACGCGCTCGCCGACGCCGAAGCCTGTGCCTGGATAGCGAGGGAGATACTGTGACGTGCCGTGCAGGTTTGAATTGATTCACTCGGTGCAATTATCGTCGTTTGCGAATTACTAACGTGTCGTTGGCGAATTACTAACGTGTCGATGACAAATAACTAACGTGTAGTTGACGAATTACTAACGCATCGTTTGCGAATTACTAACGCATCGTTTGCAATTTACTAACGCGTTGTTTTGTGAGAGAGCACGAAACGTCCCAAATTATTTTGTCTTTTGCTTGCTTTTTCGTAACTTTGCAGGACGAATTGAATAAAAAGCGAAACCATGAAGCGACTTCTTTTACTTTTGGCTGTGCTGTGCACGGCGAGTGGCATGCGGGCAAAGGGTTCGGCCGGCATGCGGGCGGAGCTCCGCGATGACAATGCGCCCGTCAGCACCAACACGCGCATGAATCTCATCTTCGAAACCGACATGGGCAACGATGTGGACGATGCGCTGGCCATCGACATGCTCTACAAGTACCACCGGCAGGGGCGCATCAACCTGATGGCCGTCATGCTGAACAAGGAGGGCGACTTCCCGCCTCGGTACATCGACCTGCTGAACACGTGGTACGGGTTGCGTCGCATCCCCATCGGCCTCAGTCCGCGTTCGGGCAAGAGTATCGTGGCGGGGACGAACTACACGCAGGTCATCTGCGAGAAGCAGGACGAGCGGGGACGGCCGCTCTACAAGCGCAGCATCAAGGACTACGGTCGCCTGCTGCCTGCCGTCAAGCTCTACCGCAAGCTGCTTGCCAAGGCGGAGGATGCCTCGGTCACCATCGTCTCGGTCGGCTTCAGCACGAACCTGGCGCTGCTCCTCGACACGAAGGCCGACGAGTTCTCGTCCCTCTCGGGCAGAGAGCTGATAGCGCGCAAGGTGAAAAGGCTGGTCGCGATGGCCGGGCACATTGAGAACCCGAAGTACGCCGAGTACAATGTGGTGAACGATGTCGCCGCATGCCAGCGCGTCTTCGCCGAGTGGCCCACGCCCATCGTCATATCGCCCTTCGAGCTTGGCCTGCAGGTGCGCTATCCGGCGCAGAGCATCAAGCACGACTTCACGTGGACGAGGCATCATCCCATCGTCGATTCCTACAAGGCTTACCTCGAGAAGATAGAGGACCGGCCGACGTGGGACCTCACGGCTGTGCTCTATGCCGTCGACCCGCGGCAGTTCTTCAACATCTCGCCTGCCGGGCGCATCGCGGTGACCGACGAGGGCTACACCCACTTCACGCAGGACCCGGCCGGCCGCCACTTCTACCTCTTCATCACGCCCGAGCAGGCCCGCGCCATCCTCAGCTATTTCGTGACGATGGTGACGGCAAAGCCTTAGGTGCGGACTTTGGGAAGAACTTTTTACCGGACAGCAATGAAATATCGCGGCCTGCGGCTGGCTGGCGGCTGTGATTTTCGTGCAAAAGCAAAAAAAACAGGCGAAAAAGGTTGAGCGTAAAGAAAAAAAGCGTAACTTTGTAGGCGAAGTAACGATTATTTATTAACCACCTAAACATTATTTATTATGACGTACAAGATTATCGACATCGAGGGCGTGGGCGAGGCTTATGCTCCGAAACTCAACAAGGCTGGCATCGTGAAGGTTTCTGATCTGCTGGCAAAGTGTGCTGCTCCGAAGGGCCGTGCTGCTCTTGCAGAGGAGACGGGCATCAGCGAAAAGCTCATCCTGAAGTGGACGAACCATGCCGACCTGTTCCGCATCAAGGGCGTGGGCCCGCAGTTCGCCGAGCTGCTCGAGGCTGCCGGCGTGGACACCGTCAAGGAGTTCCGCCATCGCGTGGCTGAGAACCTCGTGCAGAAGATGCAGGAGACGAACGACGCGAAGAACCTCGTCCGCCGCGTGCCTTCCGTGAAGCAGGTTGAGAAGATGATAGCCCAGGCCAAGGAGCTGCCGCCCGTAATGAAGTATTGATGAGACATATCGCATCCCTTCGCAAAGCCCAGCACTGCATGTCGGTGCTGGGCTTGTTGGTTTGTGCCTTGGCGCTGGTCACGTCTTTGGGGGGATAACAAGAAAGCCCCTCCCATCGCGGGAGAGGCTTGCAGAGGGCTTGTATAATGCTCAATGGTACATGCGCTGTACCTTGTAGATTATTCAATTGAAGATACGTTGTACATTGTACATTGTCAAATTGTACATGCGCTTGTTCGTTTACTTCTTTTTCTTCTTGGCGAGCTTGGCGAACTCTTTCTTCGCCTTGGCGAGCTGCTCCATGAAGTCGTCGTTATTGATGAGGGCGGGGAGGACGAGTGCGCCGACCATCTGACCTGCCTTGACGTCGCTGTAGTGGTGGAAGCCCACGATCCATCGGCTCTCGCCAAACTCCAGTCCGCGCTTGTAGAGCAGGTCCTGCCTCTCGGGGTTGATGCAGGCCAGCACCATCGATACGGCGACGCCCGTTGCGCTGTGGCCGGAGACGTAGCTGCCGTTGTTGCGAAGGTGCTCCTCAGCCTCGGGCACGGGAGTCGACTCGTTGTAGAGGGCATAGGGACGTGTGCGCATGTAGGTGTTCTTGGTGCAGCGCGTGGCGTAGCTGCCAGCGTCCTCCTTCATCCTGTTGATAAGCTTGTAGATTTCGGGCGTGTTGTCCTTCGAGAGCGTCATGCCGAAAGCCTCGGAGAAGACCTCCAGAATGTTGTCGGTGGAGGTGTTGGCGTCCTTGACGGCCTGTTTGCCGCGCTCGGTCGGACGCAGTGTCTTGCCGTACTGGTACATGTGGAAGTCCTGTTCGAACAGCAGTGTGCCGAATGCCGGTGGCGGCCCCATGAAGGTCGTGTCGTGCGGAGCCTCCTCCTTTGTCAGATAGTGATTGGACTGTCCGTAGCAGACGATTGCCACGAACATTAATGCGATGATGCAGCTTGTCTTTTTCATAATGATTGTTAGTTTAAATGGTTTTTGTGCCGCAAAGGTACGGAGAATAATTCAAAATTCAAAATAAGTGAATTCAAAATTGTTGACGTCCGGCGTTTTTATACCAGACGCCAAGACATGAAACCATGGCGGTGGAAAAGCGCCACGCGAGGGGTCGGTTTTTCCCACAGCAAGGAAGAGCCTTTCCCACAGCAAGGAAGAGCCTTTCCCACAGCAAGCGTTTCTGATGCCCGGGTGGGGTAGGGGGTGCCGTCAGAAGCCGGACCAGAACTGCCGCCAGTATTTGCGGGCGAGCTCGTCCCAACGGCCCACGGTGGCGTTGAAGAAGTCGGCCGTGTAGCCATTCAGGAAGGCCGTCCGCTGCTTCTCGGGCGTGTTCCACCACGTCTGCTCTACGAACGCCTGTTCGCGCTCTCCCTTGTCGAGGAAATACTGCTGCGCCGACTGCAGCGATGCGCGCGTTTGGCCCCATTTCATCGAAGAAATACGGTTTGCTTCGCGGTAATGCCAGAGTGCTGCGTCGTCCCTTTTCCGGTGCTGACCGCAGACGCCGAGCATCATGGGCAGTTCGGTGTTGCCGGAGAAGACGGGGAAGCGGGGCGACTGACCCGGATTGTCGAGTGCTATCCACGCCACGCCGCCGATGTCGTCGGGCATCCAGGAACGCAATTGTATCACAGTGCTGTAGGCACACCACGACACGCTGACGGTGCGGATATTCGTCATCGTGGAGTCGTTGAGCAGTCCGGCATAGCGGCGTATCTCGTCGGGGCGCATCCAGGGATTGCTGACGAGCGGCTTGCCTCCCTTTATCTTCACCTCGCCGTTGCCCTTGGCCAGGGAGTCGATCTTGCAGGAAAGACTCAGCTCCGTACCTTCGTAATAGGAGCCCAAAAGCTTCGAAACCTTCTCGACCGACAGCTTCTCCTTTGGCTTCACCGAAAGCGGTAATTCGCCCATTTCATCGGAAAAATTGGCGTCGGGCGCGAGCTGCTGCATGATGAAAAGTTCGCGCACGCTGTAGTTCTTGGGCTCGTCGAAATAGTTGCCGCCGGAGTAGGCTTTCCAGAACGAAAACTCGCCCGTGCCGTCCCAGAGGCCCAGCTCGCGGGCTACGGTGAAGACGTTGTCCGACGCCATAAAGTGGTCCGTGTCGCTGAGGTCGAGCCTGCCGATGCGACAGATGTTGGCGCTGACGGCCACCTCATCGTCGGGGATGCGCTGCGCGGCCCATACGCCGCCGATGCGCTTCGGTCCCTCGCCGAAGACCTCGAAGATCCAGACCTCGTTCTGGTCGGCAACGGTGAGGCATTCGCCGCTGTCGCCGTAGCCGTACTGCTTGATCAGGCTGCCCATGAGGCGGATGGCGCCGCGGGCCGTCGTGCAGCGTTGCAGGGCGATGCGCTGCAGCTCCTCGATCATGAAGAGGCCGGCTTTGTTCTGTAGCGTGTCGCGACCGCTTATCGTGGTTTCGCCCATCGCCAGCTGCTTCTCGTTGAGGCAGGGGTAGGCGGTATTGAGGTAGCGGTACGTGTGGTGGGCCTGCGGGATGGTGCCGCGTTCCTTCACGCCCGTCATGTCTTGGGCGTGCTCGGTGTGCATCAGGCCTTCGCGGATGGCGGTGATGGTGTCGCGCGGGTAGTCGCGGGCCGGCTCGATGCTCATCCAGGTGCGGTACCAGGAGTCGCACGTGTGGCTCGTCATCACCGAACCGTCGGTGGAGGCCTGCTTGCCCACCATGATGCTGGTGCAGGCGTCTTGGGGCGTCTGGGCCATGCCGAGGCAGGTCCAGCCCACAAGGGTCAGAAGTGCTAAGTATTTCATATGCATGATGTAATCGCTTATTTGACGAAGACTTTCCGCTTCTTATTCTTCAGGATGTAGATGCCTTTGGGCAGCTTGTCGCTGAGCATTGGGGACTGGCCGCCGTCCGCCGTCAGTTGTCCGTCGTTCGTCGTCCGTAGTCCTCCCACACGTCGTCCGCTGAGGTCGTACAGCTCTTCGGGGACGTCCGTCATGCCGAGGGCCGAGGCCTCGGGAGCCGTGATGCCAGTGGTGTATTGGTTAAGCCGCACCTCGACCAGGACGGGGCGATGGTCGGAGGCTGCAGGCTCGTTGAGCACCTGTCGGCGTCGCACGGACCGCACCACCCTGCCGTAGCTGGCGATGTAATCAATGATGCGGTTGGGCTTGCCGGCAGGGAAGGTGTAGTAGGTACTGCCGGGATTCGCGGGGTAATTGAGCATGACGAAGCCGTCCTTCTTCATCGTCTTGATGAGGGTCGAGGTGGGCTCGTCGTTCCAGTCTCCACAGATGATGAAAGGCTTGTCGCCCCAACTGGCAGCCTCTTCCAATATGACGGGCAGCGAGGCAAGTCGCTGTTCCTCGTCGAGGTCGAGGTGGGTGGTGGCGAATACGTATTCCTGGAACTCGCAGACCAGCAGGGTGCGCTTCTCCGTGCCGGGCAGGGGGTAGTGGTGAACCGTCAGGGGCGGCTCCTTGCTGAGGATGGCCACGCCGTACTTGCCGCCGGTCAGGGGGATGGCTCCGCCGAACGTGCTGTACATGCCGAGTTTCTGGGCCAGGACTGCCGCCTCGGGGATGTAGCCCGAACGCTTCACGCAGCTGTCCACCTCCTGAAGGCCGACCACTTCCACGTCGGCGCTCTCGATGACGGCTGCCTGGCGGTCCAGGTCCACCACGCCGTCCGTCCCCGCTCCGTGCTGGATGTTGTAGGTCAGCATACGCACCGAGATGTAGTCCTCCTGCGAAGAAATAGTCTGACAGATGAGCAGGAGCAGAAGAAAGAGACTTGAGGAGAGAAAATAGCCTTTGTGCATGGTCGTTTTGTTTTAGTTTTAGCGTAATTTGGGCGTAAAGGTAGCGTTTTTTATCTTTTGTGCAAAGGGAAACGCCTCTTTTCCTTGCAAAATAGCGCGGAAATGTGTAAATTTGCATCACGTTTGACCAGTTCGGAAGCTCCGCTATCTGCAGTCCATAGTCAGTTGTCTATAGTCAGTTGTCTATTGTCCATAGTCCGTAGTCAGTTGTCAGTAGTCGCAAAAGTTCCGTTGTCTGTTGTCCGTAGTCCGTTGTCCATATAAAAAAACAAATACTATGAAGAAGATTCTTATCGCGTTAGCTGTGATGATGGCTTTGCCCACGATGGGGCAGGGCGTGCGGCGAACCATCCGAAGCGGTGAGCTTTGGCCCGACGAAGCCGGCGTCCACATCAATGCCCACGGCGGCGGTGTGCTCAAGTACGGCGACACCTGGTATTGGTTCGGCGAACACAAGTCGGACCATACGTCGAACGCGCTGGTGGGCGTCACCTGCTATTCCTCAACCGACCTCCTCAACTGGCGCAATCGCGGCGTGGCACTTAGCGTGAGCGACGAAAAGGGCTCTGATATCGAGCGGGGCTGCGTGCTGGAGCGGCCGAAGGTCATTTACAATCCCGTCACGAAGCAATTCTGCATGTGGTTCCACCTCGAACTGAAAGGGCAGGGCTACAATGCCGCCCGCTACGGCGTGGCCGTCAGCAGCCGTCCCGAAGGCCCTTACCGTTTCCTCTATTCCCAAAGAGCAAACGCCGGCACGTGGCCCGTGGAGTTCGGGGAAAAGGAACTGCAGACGGTCGATACGCTCAACGCAGCCAACTTCAAGGAGCAGTGGACGCCCGCCTGGCTCAAGGCCGTGGGCGAGGGGCTCTTCGTGAAACGCGACTTCGGCTCCGGGCAGATGTCGCGCGACATGACACTCTACGTGGACGACGACGGCAAGGCTTACCACATCTTCAGCTCCGAGGAGAACCTCACGCTCCATATCGCCGAGCTGACCGGCGACTACCTTCACCACACAGGACGCTACACCCGCCTGGCGCCGGCGGGACACAACGAGGCGCCCGCCATCTTCAAACGCGACGGCACCTACTGGATGATAACGTCCGGCTGCACGGGCTGGGCGCCAAACGAGGCCCGCATGTTCTCCGCCCCAAGCATCTGGGGGCCATGGCAGCAGCATCCCAATCCATGCCGCGGTCCGAAAGCCGAGCTCACCTTCGGCGGCCAGAGCACCTTCATCCTCCCTGTCGTCGCAAACGATACGTGTCAGTATATCTTCATGGCCGATATATGGCGCCCCCGCCATCCCAGCGACGCGCGCTACATCTGGCTCCCCATCGAGTTCGAGGACGGCAAGCCCGTCGTCCGCTGGCGCGACGAATGGGAGCCGCCATCGGCCATCGTCAAATAGCATCTTTCATTATGTTTAACAAATAATCCAAAAGTTATGAGAACTCTCTTACAACGTAGTCTGACGCTCGGCCTGTTAGTACTGGGCATGTTTCTGAACGCGTCGGCCGCTTCCTACGATTTCGAGGCGGACGGCATCTTCTACTCTATCAGCGATGAAGCTGCACGCTTTGTCAACGTGGTGGCTGGCGACACAAAGTATGCCGGCAACATAGTGATTCCCGCCACCGTCACAAATGGCAACGTGACCTATACCGTTGCAGGCATGGACAAAAGCGCTTTCAACAAGTGCGGCGGGCTGATATCCGTTACGCTGAACGACGTCATCCGCGTGATTCCTCAGTATGCCTTTGCCGAATGCGAGAACTTGGAAAAGGTGGTGCTTGGCAGCAACGTGGAGGAGATAGGCTATCGGGCATTTTCCGACAACATCAACCTTAAGGACATCAATCTGAATGACAACATCACCTCTTTCGGAGCCTTCGCCTTTGCCGGCTGCACAAGCCTGACGAGTGTTGTCGTAGGAGCGAGAGTCCTATCGATGGACTCGAATGTCTTCAGCGGTTGTGCGAACATCGAGACTGTGGAGGTGCACGATGGTGCTTGCGTTATAGGCAACAATGCCTTCGAGTACTGCAAGAAGCTGCAAGCAGTCACTCTCCCCAACTCTGTGACAAGCCTCGGGAGTAATGCCTTCGCAGGATGTGCCAGCCTGACTGCTGCCGTTATCGGCGATGGCGTGAAGGAAGTCCAGCAGTATGCTTTCAGCGAATGCACGAGCTTGCAACAGGTGGTGCTTGGCAACGGCGTGGAAGAGATTGGCTATCGTGCTTTCTCGTCTTGCACGAACCTTAAGGACATCAATCTCCACGACAACATCAAGAGTATGAAAGCCTATGCATTTGCCGAATGCACCAGTCTGACGAGCGTCGTCATCAGTAAGAAACTGGAGGCGATGGAGTCAAACGTCTTCTCCGACTGCATCAACCTCGAGAGCGTGGAAATGCACGAAGGTGCTGCCGTCATAGGTCCGAACGCTTTCGAAAGGTGCAGGAAGCTGCAAAGCGTACGTATTCCCCAGTCTGTCCTGACGCTTGGAAGCCATGCCTTTTCCGAATGCAGCAGCCTGACCACAGTCATTATGGGCGTCGGCCTGAAGGTTGTGCCACAGTATGCTTTCAGCAAATGCTCGAGCTTGCAACAGGTCGTGCTTGGTGCGCGAGTGGTGGAGATAGGCTATCGTGCATTTTCCGAGTGTACCGCTCTCTCGGAAATCAACCTGAACGATGCCATCAAGTCTTTCGGTGCCTACGCTTTTGAAAAGTGCACCAGCCTGACGAGCGCCGTCATCGGTCGTGACGTGCAGACGATGGATAGCAATGTGTTCAAAGATTGCGTCAACATAAAAAGCGTGGAGATACATGAAGGAGCCGCCGTCGTTGGTGCAAACGCATTCAATGGTTGCAAAGAGCTGGAGACGGTCAACGTGCCAAATTCTGTGAAGGTTATCGAACCCGGTGCTTTTTCTGGGTGTAGCAGCCTGACGACTGTCAAGGTGGGCGATGGCGTGGAAGAGGTTCCGCAGTATATGCTGAGCGATTGCCCGAGGCTGCAGACGGTGACGCTGGGCAGCGGCATTAAGGCGATAGGCTACAGAGCTTTCAGTGGAAGCGGCACAATGAAGTCGTTGACCGTCATGGCTCCCGAGCCTCCGTCGATTGGGTCGTATGCATTCTCCAATTATGATGCCACGCTATACGTCCCCTCCCAATCAGTGGGCCTTTATGCTGAGGCAGAAGGGTGGAGGGAGTTCAACAAGATTGAGTCCATTGGCGAACAGCTTTATCTGACCATTCGCCAGACGGAGCCTTGTGCTTTGCGTATGGCTGTCAACGTCGGCGCCACCTATCGCTTCGACATTCTCCCCGAGGAGGGATGGATCATCCATAGTGTCACGTTCAATGGTGCAGACGTGACGGGTCAGCTGGTGGATGGTGCATACACGACGCCTGCCATCACGACGAATTCTACGCTCGTGGTTGTTGTGGAGGACAAGGAAACCGCAATCCAGTCGCCGGCGTACAGCAATGTGAAGGTGTATGGCGAGGCAGACGGCACCATCTGCGTCGGCAATCTCGAGGCCGGCGAAACGGTCAGCGTCTATGATGCCGGCGGAAAGCTGGTAAGGCAGGAGACGTCGGCTGCCGGTCCGACACGCATCAAGATGGACGGCCACGGCGTTTATGTCGTCAAGGCCGGCACGAAGACTCTGAAACTGAGTCTGTAGGCGAGCGGCTGCGCTTGACATCGCATTTGCAGGGAGAGCACGTCGCGTTTCGCATCCCGACGTGCTCTCTTTCTGTCGGAAAATGCAAAAAAACACATATTTAATAAGAAAAAAGGGCGAAAATGCTTGGTGGAATGAAAAATTGTCGTACCTTTGCAGCCGGTTTGGAAAAAGTCGTCTATTGGAATAGACTAAAAAGAGAAGATTAGAAATGTCTAAGATTTGTCAAATTACCGGTAAGAAGGCCATGATTGGCAATAACGTGTCACACTCCAAGCGCCGCACGAAGAGGACTTTCAACGTGAACCTGTTCACGAAGAAATTCTATTACGTGGAAGAGGACTGCTGGATTAGTCTGAACATCAGCGCTTCCGGTCTGCGCTATATTAACAAGGTAGGACTCGATGCCGCTCTGAAGAACGCAGTGGCTCAAGGGTATTGTGATTGGAAGGAAATTCGTGTAATCGGCTAAGTGATTGGACAACTGACGACGGGCGACAGGCAGCCGGCCTTCAGGGAACGTTAACCCCTGGCCTGGGTCACAGCGTCTGGGGTCTGTAGTCAAAAAAGGAAAAAACTATGGCAAAGAAAGTTAAAGGCAACAGAATACAGGTGATTCTGGAATGCACAGAGATGAAGCAGAGCGGTCTGCCAGGTACATCTCGCTACATCACCACGAAGAACAGGAAGAATACTCCGGAGCGCCTCGAGCTCAAGAAGTATAACCCCATCTTGAAGAAGATGACTGTTCACAAGGAAATTAAGTAATCGGACAACGGACAATCGACCGCGGACGACCGACATTCCGCAATCCGCGGCCAGCTGTCAGTAGTCAAAAACATTCAGAATTATGGCAAAGAAAACAGTCGCTACCCTTCAGACGGGTAAAACCGATGGCCGTTCGTACACCAAGGTTATCAAGATGGTGAAGAACCCTCAGACAGGCTCCTACTCTTTCGACGAGCAGATGGTGCCCAACGAGGCCGTTAAGGATTTCTTCAAGAACTAAGTTGTATAGTTATATGAGTTGGAAGGCGGGGAGCGGAGACGCTTCCCGCTTTTTTAGTTGATATGTTCCATACTTTCACCCTTCCAGGGGGGCTCCGCGTCATCTGCGCTCCGGGCCGGACGGACGTCGTGTACCTCGGCATCGCGGTCGATGCCGGCACGCGCCACGAACTGCCTTCGGAGAGCGGAATGGCACACTTCACGGAGCACATGTCGTTCAAGGGGACCGAGCACCGCTCCGCCAGGCAGGTCATCTCCGCCATGGAGCGCGTGGGCGGCGACCTCAACGCCTTCACCGGCAAGGAGGAGACCATCTACTACTGCACCTGCCTGCAGCAGCACGTCCACAAGGCCATCGACCTCCTGCTCGACATCGCCCTCCGTAGCACCTATCCTCAGGACGAGATGGGGCGCGAGGCGGAGGTGGTCATCGATGAGATAGAGAGCTACAATGACCAGCCCTCCGAGCTCATTTTCGACGAGTTCGAAAGCCTGCTCTTCCCCGGGCACCCGCTCGGCCGCAACATCCTGGGCGACGCCGCGACGCTACGGACGTTCCGCTCCGCCGACATGCAGCGCTTCGCCCGTCGCCTCTATCACCCCGACCGCATGGTACTCTACGTGCTCGGCAACGTGGACCCCGAAAAGGTGGTCCGGCTGGCCGCGAAAAATGCCACAGCAAGCGTCGGCCTTTCCCACAGCAAGGAGGAGCCTTTCCCACAGCAAGCGTTGCCCGACGCCTCACGTGGGGGTGCCCACGTCGTCCGCGAGAAGGACACGCACCAGGCGCACGTCGTGGTCGGCGCACAGGCTTTCGGAGCCTCCGACCCGCGCCAGCTCCACCTCTATTTCCTCTGCAACATGCTGGGCGGACCGGCCATGAGCAGCCGTCTCAACCTCGCCCTGCGCGAGCGCAATGGCCTGGTCTATACCGTCGAGAGCGTTAGCACGGCCTATACCGACACGGGCCTCTGGTCGGTCTATTACGGATGCGACGCCAAGGACCGCGCCCGCTGCCGGCGGCTCGTGGCGCACGAACTCGACCGCCTCACGCAACATCCTCTCTCCCAGCGCACTATCGATGCCGCCCGCCGTCAGCTGAAAGGGCAGATCGGCATCTCGTACGACAGCTTCGAGAACGTCGCGCTCGGCATGGCGAAACGCTATCTCCATTACGGCAAGACGCTCACGAAGGAGCAGTTCTTCGAGCGTCTCGACGCCATCACCCCCGACGACCTGCTCTCCACCGCACAGCACGTCTTCGCCCCCGACCGCCTGCTGACCCTCGAGTACGTCTGAGGAAACCCGCCCCGACCGCTTCACAACAGATACGCCACACGTGGAAAACGTCATCCCACGTGTGGCGTTTGCATTTCTGACCTAAAAAATCGCTTCTTTCCAAAAGTTCCCCACCATTTTTGCTAAGTGGGGAAAAAAGTTTTCAACCACCTGTTTTGACAACTCATAATGCGCTGAAACCTCTTTGTTTATAGGCATTTCGCGCGAGTTGAGGAATAGCGCGCCGCGAGGTTATTAACAACATAAGCGAAAATCTTCTGAAAAAAAAATTGCAGAAAGTGTGGGGAATTGTGGGGAATTGTGTATCTTTGCAGCAGAATTTGCAAAGAAAGCCCGAATCGATGAGATTTACAGGAAGTATAGATGCCAAAACAGACGAGAAGGGACGCGTTTTCGTGCCCAGCGTCTTCCGTAAAATCCTCCAGAAGGAGGCAGAGGAAGGCCTGGTGCTGCGCCGCGACATCTTCGAGCACTGCCTTGTGCTCTATCCGAAGAGCGTGTGGGATGCGCAGGTCAATGCCGTACGCGCCCGCACCAACCTCTTCAACCGTCACCAGCGGCAAGGGCTCAGGCTCTTCACCGCCGACGCCGAGAACATCACGCTCGACAGCGGGGGACGCATGCTCATCCCGCGTCGCTACCTCGAACACGCCGGCATAAAGAGCGACGTGCGATTCATCGGCGTGGACGATACCATAGAAATCTGGAGCAAACAGGCCGCCGAGGATCTGCTCAGCAATCCCGACGAGGTGGCCGACATCTTAGAGGAGATGATGAACGACCCAGCAGGGCAGTAAAGAGCCCAATGAGCCGAACCCATAAGGCCCATAAGCCCTATAAGTCCTATAAGCACCATAAGCCCCATAAGGCCTAAACAATATAATATAATGTACACGCGTGAGGAGGAATATCATGTGCCGGTGCTGCTCAAGGAGGCAGTCGATGGGCTCGACATCAAGCCGGGAGGCATCTATGTGGACCTCACGTTCGGCGGCGGCGGCCATAGCAGGGAGATACTGCGGCGCCTGGCAGGCACTGGCCACCTCTACAGCTTCGACCAGGACGAGGATGCCGTCAGCAACGCCAACGCCATGGAGGGCGAGGCTGGCTTCACCTTCATCCGCAGCAACTTCCGATTCCTCAAGAACTGGATGCTCTACTACGGGCACGAGCAGGTCGACGGCATCCTGGCCGACCTCGGTGTCAGTAGCCATCACCTCGACGAGGAGAGGCGAGGCTTCAGCTTCCGCTTCGACGCACCCCTCGACATGCGTATGAACCGGCAGGCCAACCTCACGGCCGGGCGCATCGTGGCAGACTACAGCGAGCAGCAATTGGCAGACATCCTCTACCTCTACGGCGAACTGAAGAACAGCCGCCGCATCGCGTCAGCCATCGTCAAGGCCCGCCAGCAACAGCCCATCGAGACGACCACACAGCTCGTCGAGGTGCTCAGGCCACTCATGGGCTATGACCGCGAGAAGAAAGACCTGGCGCGAGTGTTCCAGGCACTGCGCATAGAGGTCAACGCCGAGATGGGCGCCCTCAGACAAATGCTGAGCGCAGCGACGGAGCTGCTCAGGCCGGGAGGCCGCCTCAGCATTCTCACCTACCATTCCCTCGAGGACCGCATGGTGAAGAATATCGTCAAGGCAGGCAACGTCGAAGGAAAAGTCGAGACAGACATCTACGGGCGGACGGGAGCGCCACTCGAGGCCGTCAACAGGAACATCATAATCCCCAGCGACGACGAGCAGAAGAGCAACCCGCGCAGTCGTTCGGCAAAGCTCCGCATCGCAAGAAAGAGAGAATTATAAGAAACGATATGGCAGAGATTGAATTAGATAGCATCGACGAGTTGCAGGAGTTGCACGACCCCTCCGAACACTCCGAATCCACTGAGCCTGCTGAAAGCCCGGAACCCTCCGAGCCCTCGGAAAACCCCGAGGCAGCAGAGGCGCAGGACGCTCCCGAGCAAGTCAGCGACAAAGAGAAGCTGATGCGTTCGCTCGTCAGCGACGACGACGAGGTCGATGAGTTGACGCTCGACAGCGTCCGCCAGGTGCTCGATGCAGCGCCCCGTTGGTTTCTGAGCCAATGGAAAATGTTAATCCTCGTCCTCGCCGGCATCTTCCTCTACATCACGAATGGTTATCAGGCACAAGTCGAGATAATGAAGGAGACGGAACTCGAGACGGAGCTCAAGGACTGGCGTTACCGCAGCATCACCCGCGTCAGCGAACTCACACAACTCTGCCGGCAGAGCCAGCTCGAACAGAAACTGCGCGAACAGGGCGACAGCACGCTTACACCAAGCAAAGTTGCGCCGTATGTCATCAATTCCCAAGAGTAAGGATTGAGGATTCAGAAACAAGGAAAAGAGATTAGGGATTAGAGAAAAGAGATTATGCAAACTGGCAAAGATAAAGCTCCCAGACGCTACTTCGTCATCTTCGTCTTGATGTGTCTCGCAGGACTATACATCCTGGGCAAGGCTCTCTATACAATGCTGCCGCCCGAGAACGAGTACTGGAAGGCGGTGGGACTCAACAGCCGGACGGCCCAGATACCGGCCAACCGCGGCAACATCCTGTCGTGCGACCGCCAGGTACTCTCGGGAACAGTGCCCAAATACGCACTCTACATGGATTTCGCCGTGCACGATCCGGACTCGAATATCGAGGCAAAGACCCGCGCTTTCCGCGACTCCGCCTTCCGCGTCGACCTGGACAGCATCTCCCGAGGCCTTGCACGCATCTTCCCCGACCGCGAGGCCGAGTGGTTCCGACAGCGTCTGCTGCAGGGCAAACAGCGTGGCAAGTACTCGTGGCGCATCTATCCGAAGCTGGCCACTTACGTACAGTATCGTGCTTGCAAAGAATTGCCCTTCCTTCGCGAGAGCATGTATCGCAGCGGCTTCCACGCCGACGAGATGCTTCTCCGCCTTAAGCCGTACGGCGGCTTGGCGAGCCGCACCATCGGCGAACTGTATAACGACACGAGCAGCAAGCCCAAGTGCGGCCTCGAATTGAGCTTCGACAGCATCCTGCGAGGCAAGCCGGGCTCGAAGCATTTCATTGTGATGCGCAATCGCCTGGTGCCAATCATCGACACGCAAGCAGAGAACGGGCACGACCTCCTCACCACGATCGACATCAACATACAGGATTTCGCGGACCGCACATTGCGTAGCAAGCTCAAAGAAGAGCTGGTGAATGGCGAGGTGGGTGTCGTGGTCGTGATGGAGGTGAAGACAGGCGACGTGAAGGCCATCGTCAACCTGACGCGCGGCGAAGACGGGGAGTACTATGAGATGAAGAATAACGCCGTGAGCGACCTCTGGGAGCCGGGCTCGACGTTTAAGACGGCGAGCATCATGGTGGCGCTTGAGGACGGCAAGATTGACCTCAATACCAGCGTGAACTGTGCGCCGGGCATCGTCCAGATGCATGGCAGGAACATGAAGGACCACAACTGGCATCGCGGCGGCTACGGCACGCTGAAGGTGGAGGACATACTTGGGCAGAGCAGCAACATCGGCGTGAGCACCATCATCGACCGTGCTTACAGCGACAATCCGTCGGCCTACGTCGATGGTCTCCACCGCGAGGGCGTCGGCATCCCGCTCAATCTGCCCTTCGTGGGCAAGGGTGAGCCCTACGTGCCCCACCCGAAGGACAAGAAACGCTACTGGAGCAAGCCCGACCTGCCATGGATGAGCATCGGCTACGTCACGATGTTGCCGCCCATCAGCACGCTGACGTTCTACAACGCCATTGCCAACGGCGGCAAGATGGTGAAGCCTCGCTTCGTGAAGGCTGAGCTGAAGGACGGCATGGTGATACGTGAGTTCCCGACGGAGGTCATCAAGGAGAGGATATGCAAGCCCTCGACGCTCCGCGACATCCAATACTGCCTGGAGCACGTCGTGAGCGGCGGCCTGGGCAGGAAGGCCGGCAACGGCGGCAAGCTCTTCAAGGTGAGCGGCAAGACCGGCACGGCACAGTTCAGCGAGAACGGCTCGTATGCCGGACGCAAGTATATGGTCAGCTTCTGCGGCTATTTCCCAAGCGACGACCCGAAGTACAGCTGCATCGTCTGCATCCGAAAGAAAGGCCTGCCGGCTTCCGGCGGTGGGCAGTGCGGACCCGTCTTCAGCGAGATATCGCAGTTTATCATGTCGAGGGACTCGATGCAGAGTGCCGCGTTAGCTGCCGACACGAACAGCGTCTTCGTGCCTGAGGTGACGAAGGGCAGCAAGCGCAGAGCCGAGGCCATCGTCGAGGGCATGGGCATCTCGGGCAAACAGCTTAGCCTGGCCGATGCCGACACGATAGCGGACGACAGGGTACCCGATGTGGTCGGCATGGGCGTGAAGGACGCGGTCTTCACCCTGCAGAAGCGCGGTCTGCGCGTCCGCATCAACGGCGTCGGCGAGATAACAAAGCAGGACATTGCCCCGGGCACGGTGGCCGTCAAGGGAAAGCAAATCAACCTGACCGCCTCGCCCAGGAAACTCTGAGCAATGGGCTGTCCCGGACACTCTGAACACTTTGAAGACTTTGATAATACTGAAATACGAAAGCAATGAAACTTGAACAACTCATACATGGCTGCGCACCACAGCGCATCGTGGGCAGCACGGACAGAGAGGTGACCGGCATCGAAATCGACAGCCGCCGCATACAGCAGGGCGCGGCCTTCGTGGCGATGCGCGGCACGCAAGTGGATGGACATACCTTCATCGACAAGGCGATCGAGCTGGGCGCAGGCGTCGTGGTCTGCGAGCAGTTGCCTGAGGTGACCAGGGACGACGTCACCTATCTGGTCTATCCCAGCACGGAGGACGTGGTCGGCACGCTTGCCACGCACTTCTTCGGCAACCCGAGCGAGCGCATGCATCTCGTCGGCGTCACCGGCACGAACGGCAAGACCACCATCGCCACCGTCCTCTACAACATCTTCCGTCAGCTTGGCTACAAGTGCGGCCTCTGCAGCACGGTCTGCAACTATATCGACGGCGAGCCCATCCCCACGGAGGTGACGACGCCCGACCCCATCACGCTGAACCGCCTGCTGGGCCGCATGGCCGACGAGGGCTGTGCATACGCCTTCATGGAGGTCAGCTCGCACAGCGTCAGCCAGAAGCGCATCGGAGGCCTCACCTTCACGGGCGGCATCTTCACCAACCTGACGCGCGACCACCTGGACTACCACGGCACGTTCGAGGCCTACCGCGACGCGAAGAAGGGCTTCTTCGACGCCCTGCCCGCCGATGCTTTCGCCATCATCAACGCCGACGACCGCAACGGCATGGTCATGGTGCAGAACTGCAAGGCGACGGTCAAGACCTACTCGCTCCACTCGGCTGCCGACTTCAAGGCGCGCATCATGGAGGAGAGCTTCGAAGGCATGGACCTGGAGATTGACGGCCGCGACGTCAGCGTGCAGTTCGTGGGGCGCTTCAACGTGAGCAACCTGCTGGCCGTCTATGGCACGGCCGTCATGCTGGGCGTCGAGCCGCAGCAGGCCCTCGTGCTCCTCAGCGCGCAGAAGCCCGTCAACGGTCGCTTCGAGGCCATCCGCTCGCGGGAGGGCGTCACCGCCATCGTCGACTACGCCCACACGCCCGATGCCCTCGTCAACGTCCTCACGACCATCAACGAGGTGCTGCAGGGCAAGGGACAGTGCTGGACGGTATGCGGCGCGGGCGGCAACCGCGACAAGGGCAAGCGCCCCCTGATGGCGCAGGAGGCCGTCAGGCACAGCGACCGCGTCATCATCACGAGCGACAACCCCCGCAATGAAGACCCGCAAGAGATAATAAACGATATGCTGGCCGGCCTCGACGCCAGCCAGCGCCGCAGCGTACTCAGCATCGTGGACCGCCGCGAAGCAATCCGCACCGCATGCACCATGGCGCAGCCCGGCGACGTAGTGCTCGTAGCGGGCAAGGGACACGAAGACTACCAGATCGTCAAGGGCGTGAAGCACCACTTCGACGACCACGAGGTGATACGCGACGCATTTGGCCTCTGAAAACGCCACAGCAAGGAGCGGCCAACGCTACAGCAAGGAACGCCCGATGCCACAGCAAGGAGCGGCCGACGCCTCACGAGGGGTTTCAGAAGACATGAAAAAGAACAAGATAACTCAACATAAAGTAAACGTCAACGAATGCTATACTACCTGTTCAGATATTTAGGCGAATTCGGCGTCTCCGGCGCCAACGTCTGGCACTACATCTCCTTCCGCGCAGTCCTCACGCTCGTCCTGAGCCTGCTCATCTCCATGTGGTTCGGCCAGTACTTCGTGAAGTGGATGCGCAAGCACCACGTCAGCGAGGCGCAGCGCGACGCCAGCATCGACCCCTTCGGCGTGGAGAAGAAGGGGGTGCCAACCATGGGCGGCATCATCATCATTGTCGCAACCCTCGTCCCGTGTCTGCTTTTGGGACGCCTTCGCAACATTTACATGCTCCTCATGCTCTTCACGACCGTGTGGCTCGGTGCACTCGGCTTTGCCGACGACTACATCAAGATGAAGGTGACGAAAGACGGACTGCGCCCCATCTGGAAACTTCTGGGGCAGGCAGTCCTCGGCTTGGTGGTCGGACTGACGCTGTGGATGAGCCCCGATGCCGTCATTTGCGAGAACATCGAGGACCAGAGGCAGGGCACCGAGCAAGTCGTCACGCATCGCAGCGAAATGGTGAAGAGCACCATCACCACCATCCCGTTCGTCAAGAACAATAACCTCAACTATGCCGACATCTTCTCCTGGCTGGGCAAACACAAGTCTGCAGCAGGGTGGATCTTCTTCGTGTTGGTCACCACATTCATCGTCATGGCAGTGAGCAACGGCTCTAATTTGAACGATGGAATGGACGGTTTGTGCGCAGGCAACGCTGCCATCATGTGCATCGCCCTCGGCATACTGGCCTACGTCAGCAGCCATATACACATGGCCGCCTATCTGAACATCATGTACATCCCGGGCTCGGAGGAGCTCGTCATCTTCATCTGCGCCTTCGTGGGCGCACTCATCGGCTTCCTCTGGTACAACGCATATCCGGCGCAGGTCTTCATGGGCGACACCGGCAGCCTCGCCATCGGCGGCATCATCGGCGTCACAGCCATCATCATCCACAAAGAGCTGCTGCTGCCCCTGCTCTGCTTCGTCTTCTTCATGGAGAGCCTGAGCGTCATCCTGCAGACCAACTATGCGCGGATGGGCAATCGTCGGGGACTGAAGTGGCGCGTCATAAAGCGCGCCCCGCTCCACGACACGTTCCGCGTCGCCCCAGGTCAGCTGCCAGCCAACTTCAAGGTGCTCATCAACTGGCCCAAAGGCTGCTGGCTCGAGTCCAAAATAACAGTACGCTTCTGGATTGTCACAATCATCATGGCAGCCCTTGCCATCGTAACACTTAAGATAAGATAAAGAAGAGAGAACTCCTATAGTATCTATAGTCCCTATAGTCACTATAGCCCCTATAAAAGAAAACAAGAGATGAGAAGAATCGTGATATTGGGAGCCGCCGAGAGCGGTGTGGGAGCAGCGGCGCTGGCGAAAGTGAAAGGCTTCGACGTCTTCGTCAGCGACATGGGCCGAATCAAGGAGAACTACAAGCAGTTGCTTCGCGAGTACGACGTGCCCTGGGAGGAAGGCCAGCACTCAGAGGAACTCATCCTCAGCGCCTGCGAGGTGGTGAAGAGCCCTGGCATACCGGAGGACGCACCCATGGTGCAGAAGGTCAGGAACGCCGGCATTCCCGTCATCAGCGAAATAGAGTTCGCTGGCCGATACACCGACGCCAAGATGATCTGCATCACAGGTTCCAACGGCAAGACCACCACCACGAGCCTCATTTACCACATCTTCCAAAAAGCAGGCTATAACGTCGGGCTGGCCGGCAACATAGGTCGCAGCCTCGCACTCCAGATAGCCGAAGGCTGCACCTATGAGTACTACATCATCGAGCTCAGCAGTTTCCAGCTCGACAACATGTACGAGTTCCGGGCCAACATTGCCATTCTGCTCAACATCACCCCCGATCACCTCGACCGCTACGAAGGCTCGATGCAGAAGTACACTGACGCCAAGATGCGCATCGTGCAGAATCAGACCGAGGAAGATGCCTTCATCTATTGGAACGACGATCCCGTCATCTCCGCCGAGCTCCGCAAATACGGCATCAAAGCCAAGAAGTGCCCGTTCAGCATCATCAGGAAAGAAGGCATGATCGGCTACATTGCCGACGGGCAGTACGTCATCGAGTACCCCACGCCCTTCAACATGGAGCAGGAGAGCCTGAGCCTTCGCGGAAAGCACAACATGTACAACAGCCTGGCTGCGGGTATCGCGGCACGCATCAGCGGCATAGACGACGACTCGCTCCGCCAGAGCCTGAGCGACTTCGA
>CAMJOE010000030.1:0-24038 GCA_946407485.1 uncultured Prevotellaceae bacterium
GCCTTCGACGAACAAATCATCTATCGCAGCTCGCTGCAGAACTTCCTCATCGACACGGGGAAGGAGGTCATCCTTGTTGACACGGGCTTCAAGCCGGAGTTCCCCGTTCCTGCCAAGAAGCTTGGTGCTCCGCTCTTCATGGGCGAGAAGGTGGCCGACTACATGGAAGCCTTCGCAAAGACTGGCTACAAGCCCGAGCAGGTGACGAAGATTCTCATCACCCACAAGCATCCCGACCACACCGACTGCATCGGCTGCTTCCCTAACGCCAAGATTTACATCGCGCCCGAAGACGCCGATGCCATGAAGCTGGAGGGCGAGAACATCGTCCGCGCTCAGTACGGCGAGGCCTACAAGAATTTCCCGGGTGCTCAGCAGGTGACAGACGGCATCTGGTTCATCGAGGCCAAAGGTCACACCAAAGGCAACAGCATCGTCATTGCCGAGGACGACGGCCTCTTCTATATGTTCCACGGCGACGTCACCTATTGCGACGCTGCCCTCAAGGCCAACAAGTTGAGCATCGTCTTCGAGGACAAGGAGGCCGCCCGCCAGACGCTCGACCGCGTCCGCGAGTTCATCATGCAGAATCCCACCGTCTATCTCTCCACCCATTGTCCCGAAGGCTACGAGAACTTGGAACTGAAGCGCGTGATGAAACTCTGAGACAATCAAGTAGTCAGTAGTTAAGTAGTCAAGTAGTTAAGCCAAAAGTTATGGCTGTTGCTATTAAGCGAAAAAATGTATTGGCTTAACTACTCACTACATAACTACTCACTATATAACTACACAAATCATAAACAAAAACAACTAACATGATGAACATTCTGATTATACAAGCCTCGCCTCGTGCGAACGGCAATACCGCTTGGATGGCGGAAGAGTACAAGAACGCAGCTGAGGCTGCCGGTCATAAAGTGACGCTGGTCAACGTGTCGAAGAAGAAGATTGCAGGCTGTCTGGCTTGCGAGTATTGTCACGGCAAGGGCAACGGCGCCTGCATCCAGAAGGACGACATGCAGGAGCTTTATCCCTTGATGGCTGAGGCCGAGGTGCTCGTGCTGGCGGCTCCCATCTACTACTTCACCCTCAATGCCCAGATTCAGGCTCCCATACAGCGCATGTATTGCGTGAACAAACCCGCCAACGTGAAGAAGATGGCGCTGCTCGTCTCGTCCTATTCGCCTGGCGTCTATACAGGTGCCATCAGCGAGTACAACGACATTTGCAACTACTGGGGCGTGGAAAGCACCGGCATCGTCACGGCCAAGATTGACGAGCAGAAGACCGAAGCCACGAAGCAAAAGCTTCAGGAGCTGGTGAAGAACTTGTAAAGAGGCAACTCGGCTCAGTTCTCCGAATTTCTTTTTCAATAGGAGGACTGGAGTCCTCCCGTGGTTGGACTGGAGTTCTCCCACGGTAGTACTCGAGTCCTCCCGTGTGTGGACTGACATCGTGACGCGTAGTGTCTGGAAAGATTTCTTGCCAGATAATCTTCCATGTCAAATAAAATTAGTAAATTTGCAGCGAGTTACAAAGTCTATCGATATAACGAAGATGAGTGAAATACTTATGAAACGATTGTTATTCCTGGCCTGCCTGCTCTCGGCTGGCCTTGCAAATGCAAAAACAGAGCGAGTCATCATTCAGGGCGACCACGGGAAGCTTGTGGCCGAACTGCAGACGCCTGATGTGTTGCCTAAAAAGTGCCCGATTGTTATCCTTTGTCACGGCTTTACGGGCAACAGGAATGGCGGCTTGGAGGTCGGCATTGCCCATGAACTCGAGGCCAAAGGCATCGCCAGCATTCGCTTTGACTTCAATGGTCACGGCGAGAGCGAGGGCGACTTCCAGCAGATGACGGTTCCCAACGAGATAGAGGACGCCCGCCATGTCTATGAATGGGTAAAGGCCGACGGACGCTTCGGCAAGATTGGCATCGCAGGTCATTCGCAAGGCGGTGTCGTGACGGCCATGCTGGCTGGTCAGCTTGGCAAGAAAGCCTTGCAGGGTGGGGTAGTGCTGCTGGCTCCGGCGGGCGTGCTGCGCGACGATGCCATTCGCGGCAACGTGCCTGGGCAAGCCAGTCCGACTGGCGACCCGCAAGACCCGCCCGAATACGTCGAGGTCTGGGGGCATCGCCTTGGCCGCGACTACATCAAGACGGCCTTCTGGCTGCCCATCTACGAGACGGCGGCAGGCTACAAAGGCCCGGCCTGCATCGTTCACGGCACGTCCGACCGCACCGTGCCCTACACCTACGGCCTTCGCTTCCATCAAATGTGGAAAGGGAGCGAGTGGTATCTGCTCGACCACTACGACCACGGCTTCGGCCCGCATCCCGAAGAGGCCGTGAAGCTCTCGGTGGCTTTCTTTGTAAACCAATTGAAATAATATATTATGAAAAAGATTCTTTTAGGTATGACAGCAGTATTGTCACTTCTGGCATGCAACAACAGTCGCCAGAACCCTTTCCTCACAGAGTGGGACACGCCTTATGGCATTCCTCCTTTCGAGAGCATCACCTGCGAGGACTACATTCCTGCCATCGTGGCGGGCATCGAGCAGCAGAACAAGGAGATTGACTCCATCGTGAACAATCCCGAAGGTCCGACCTTCGAGAACACCGTTTTGCCGCTCGAGCTCTCTGGCGAAATCCTGAGCAAAGTTGTAGGCGTGCTGTTCAATGTCTGCGAGACCGACCGCACGGACGCGCTCGACTCGGTCATGGATCAAGCCATTCCCATGCTCACCGAGCACGAGGACAACATCTCCTTCAACAAGGGGCTCTATGAGCGCATTGCCAAGCTCTATTTCGCCGACCAGAGCCAGCTCACTCGCGAGCAGCAGATGGTGCTGAAGAAGCGCTTTGAGGCTTTCGAGCGTAACGGCATAGGCCTTCCTGAAAAGCAGCAGGCCCGCCTTCGCGAGATAAATACGGAGATGGCTACCAAGACGCAGAAGCTGGGCAACAACATCCTCTCCGAAAGCAACGCCTTCAAGGAGAAGTTCGGCATCAGCGTCTCAGACTATCCCAATGCGATGACCACGACCGAGGACCGCAACCTGCGTCAGCAGATGCTTGAGGCATATACGATGCGAGGCCACAACGGCAACGAGTTCGACAATCGTCAGCTCGTCCTCGACATCATGCGCCTCCGCATCGAGAAAGCAAGGATTATGGGCTATAAGAATCCTGCCGCCTACATCCTCGAACCTAAGATGGCGCACGACACGGAGACAGTCGATGCCTTCCTCGCCGACATCATGAAGGCTGCCGTGAACAGAGCCAAAGAGGAGGTCTATGACATGCAAAAGCTGATGGACGAGGACATCGCAGCGGGCAAGCTTCCTGCCGGCAGCAAGATAGAGCCCTGGGACTGGTGGTACTATGCCGAGAAGGTGCGTAAGCAGAAATACGACCTCGACGAAGAGCTCACCAAACCCTACTTCAAGCTCGAGAACGTGGTGAAAGGCATCTTCATCGCCGCCAATACGCTTTATGGCGTGAATATGGAGAAACTGGAGGACGTGCCTTCGTATAACCCCGAAGTCGTCACGACCTACAAGGTGACGGATGCCGACGGCAATCTACTGGGCATCTTCACCACCGACTACCTGCCTCGCAGCAGCAAGCGCGGCGGAGCCTGGATGAACAACATCCGCGAGCAGTATGTCGATGCTGAGGGCAAGATGGTTCGCCCCATCATCGTCAACGTCGGCAATCTCGAAGAGAATCTTACTATCGACGAGGTGCAGACTGTTTTCCACGAGTTCGGACACGCTCTGCACGGCTTGCTCACTCAGTGCCACTATCCTTCCGTCAGCGGCACCAGCGTGAAGCGCGACTTCGTGGAGACCTTCTCGCAGTTCAACGAGAACTGGGCCTTCCAGCCCGAACTCTTGGCGCAGTATGCCACAAACGACGAGGGCGAAGTCATTCCTGCCGAACTGGTCGAGAAGATAAACAACTCGCTGAAGTTCAACCAGGGCTTCATGACGACCGAGCTTTGCGCGGCCTCTATCCTCGATATGAAGTGGCACGAGCTGGAGAGTGTCGAGGGCTTGGACATCGATGCCTTTGAGAAGAAGGTTTGCCAGGAGATGGGACTCATCCCCGAGATTGGGCCGCGCTATCGTACCACCTATTTCAACCACATCTTCTCCAGCGGATACAGCGCCGGCTACTACGGCTATCTCTGGGCAGAAGTGTTGGACAAGGACATCTTCTCCATCTTCGAAGCATCGGGTAATGTGTGGAACAAGGAACTGGCCACTAAGTTCAAGCAGACCTTCCTCGAGAAGGGCGGCGGCGAAGAACCTATGAGACTCTTCGAGCAATTTGCAGGTCGCCAGCCCGACAACGAAGCCTTCCTCAAAGGCCGCGGGCTGAAGTAACGATAGTCTTCCTTTACTTCTTAATCTTCAGTACAGGAGCAATCCTGTTGCAGGGCTGGGGGAGTTGTACCTCCAGCCCTTCTTTTGTCTGACGCGCTTTGAGTTTCCCATGACCTAAAAGCAGTACGGACGAGATGGGCTTCTTGAAGTCAGGGTTGCCTTTGGCGAGCGACTTGATGAGGAGCTTGCCGTCCTCTGGCCAGCCCATTGCGGTGACATAGAGGTGCTTCTCTGTCTGGTTGAAGCGGATGTCGCGATGATCCATGTTGTTGTACTGCCCTTCGTTGAAGCCCTGCGAGTTGATCTTGATGTCTTTCTCAGCAACAGGTCCTTCGCCGAACTTCACCCAAGGGCGGGTGCCGAAGATGCTCTCGCCGTTCTGCGTCATCCATGCCTCCAGTTCGTCGAGGAAGCGGGCGGCCTTGTCGTCATACGTCCCATCAGCTCGCAAAGGGATGTTGAGCAGCAGGTTGCCGTTCTTCGAGACGATGTCAACGAGTTGTTTCACCATATTGGTTGCCGAGCGGTAGCCTCTGTTGTAGGTGTCGGTGTTGTAGTGCCAGTCGCCAATGCAGTTGCACGTCTGCCAGGGCCGCTCCACCATCTGATTGGGAGCGCCGCGCTCCACATCCCACGTCAGCGCCTTCTTCTGTTCCTCACCCAGAATCTTGCCGAACACCACGCCACGCGGATTCCTGTTATACATGTGGGCGACAATCTTGAGGCCGCAGTCGCTCAGCGGATAAAAGGGCAGCACGGTCACGTCGAAGTAGATGAGGTCGGGATTGTATCGGTTGATGGCATCGATGGTGCGGTTGAAGAAGTTGTCGACGAACTCCTGCGACGGCGGACAGGCGCCATGACTCCAGTCCCATTGCCCGTGAATGGCGCCGTTGTCCCACGAACCTTTGCTCATCGGGTGGTTCTGCCGGTAGAGCAGTTGTGGGTCAAGGCCTTCCCACCACTTGCCTTTGCCGTCTTCCTTTCGGAGGTTGCCGTCATAATAGACGCCAGCCTTCTCGCCTTCAAGGTCATAGCGCTGCGAAGGCTCGAACCATGTCCAGGCATGATCGGCGTGGAAAGAGACGCCAAGTGGAAGCCCGTACTTCTTGGCCGCTGCCGCCCACTCTCCGAGGATGTCTCGCTTCGGCCCGATGTTCTTGCTGTTCCAAGGCTGGTATTGTGAGTCCCAGAGGTCGAAGTTGTCGTGATGGTTGCCAAGGACAAAGAAGTACTGAGCGCCGCAACGTTTGTAGCGTGCCACAAGGCTGTCGGGCTGCCAACGCTCGGCCTTGAAGAGCGGCAGGATGTCCTTGTAGCCAAACTCCGAAGGGTGCCCGTAGTGCTCGCGGTGGAATTTGTATTTGGGGTTGCCCTCCATGTACATCTCGCGAGCCATCCAGTCGCCGCTGCCTTCCACGCATTGTGCTCCCCAATGAGCCCAAATACCGAACTTGGCATTGCGGAACCACTCAGGCGTCTCGTGCTGCTCCAGCGACTGCCAAGTCGGTTCATACCGTCCCGTCTGCATCTTCTCGTTCTTCTCGCTGACAGGTATCCTGTACGTTTCCTGCGCCAAAGCTGCTGCCGAGGCGCAGACAATGGCAAGTAATAAAGCCTTTCTCATGTGTTCTTATCGTTGTTCCGTAAAAAGATATGACGTCAATTCCTCCGCAAAGTTACAAATAAGTTTGTAAAGAGTCAAATGATTTTGAACTTTTTTTGACGGGCATGAGCAGGGGAGCTCTCACTTACAATCATTCCAAGTCGGGAAAAAAACGACCGATTTATTTTGTTTATCTCTTACTAATTCGTACCTTTGTGGCGGATTTCTTACAAACTATACTATGAAAAAGTTTCTTGCTTTCTTACTGCTTGCCATGCCGATGATTGCCTTTTCGCAGCGCTACACAGACCGCTTGGACCGCGGGCTTGTGGCCATGAAGGCGAACGGCGGTATCTTCCTGAGTTGGCGCATCACGGCCGAAGAGTACTATGACGTGACCTACAATGTCTATCGCGACGGAGAGAAGTTGAATGATGCGCCGCTGAGCGTCTCAAATTATCAGGATGCGAGTGGCACGACAGACAACCAGTACACCATTCGGGCCATCATCAACGGCGAGGAGCAGGCCGACTGTAATCCTGCCGCGCCTTGGAACACGAGCTACAAGGAAATCACGCTGAAGCACGAGGGCATCAAGAGCAGCCTCGTCCCCAATGATGCTACTTGTGCCGATGTCGATGGCGACGGAGAGCTGGAAATCCTGATGAAGTTTGACAACCAAAGCGAGATAGAGCAGTCGTACCCTAAGAACGGCCCTGAGATAGATGGCGTTGACACAAAGGAATACTCCATCTTTGAGTGTCTGAAGCAGGACGGCACACGCCTGTGGTGGGTGAACTGCGGGCCGAATATGGGCGACTTCCAGAACAACGAGCAGAACATCATCGCGTATGATTGGGACGAGGACGGGCGTGCCGAGGTTGTCATGCGAGCAGCTGACGGCACCGTCATCCACTTGTCCGACAGCACGACCTACGTTGTCGGCGACCCCACAAAGAATGTGCGCGCAGCTACCGGTGGCGGTACCAACTGGTTCGTCACGACCGACGGAGAATACCTCCTTTACATGGACGGACTGACAGGACGGCCCTATCAATGCCTTCCCTATCCCTTGAAGCGTCTGGAGTCGAACGAGACCGACTTGAATCGTGCTTGGGGCGATGGCTACGGCCACCGCACCTCAAAGCATTTCTTCGGCGCTCCATACTTCGACGGACAGCATCCCAGCCTCTTCCTGGCCCGAGGCATCTATACCCGTCACAAGATGGTGGCCTACGACATCAATCCCTCCACCCATGAGATGACGGAGCGCTGGCGCTGGACATGCAACACCGACGGCCCGTGGAAAGGGCAGGGCTACCACAACTTCTGCGTGGCTGATGTTGACTGGGACGGACGCGACGAGATTGTCTTCGGCTCGATGGTCATTGACGACAATGGCAAGGGACTTTCCACGACAGGCTTCGGGCACGGCGATGCCGAGCATGTGGGCGACTTAGACCCCTATCGTCATGGTCATGAGATATTTGCCTGCATGGAAGACAACCCGGGTACGAACTACCGCGATGCCACCACATCGAAGGTCTTCTATCGCTACACAGCCGCGAGGGATGTGGGGCGCTGCATGGCAGGCAACTTCTCCAACGGCTTCCCTGGCTCTCTCTGCACACCTACTGACATAGGCCCCATCAGCAGCGTTACTGCCGGAGCCATTAACGGACTGGGCGAGACAGGCGTGAACCAGAACTTCCGCATCTATTGGGACGGCGACCTCTGCGAGGAAAGCTTCAACTACCTGGATGGCAAGAACACAGCGGGATGCATCGTCAAGTACGGCTCTTGGAATCCCATCTACACCTGCTTGGGTTCCCTGACCAATAACGACACGAAGGGAACGCCCTGCTTCCAAGGCGACATTCTTGGCGACTGGCGCGAGGAAATCATCATGCGCACCGCCGATGGCAACATCCGCATTTACTCTACGCCTTCGGCAACAGAGTGGCGCAACTATACCCTTTGGCACGACCATCAGTACCGCAATGCAATGGTATGGCAGATGTGCGGCTACAACCAGCCGCCGCGCCCCAGCTATTTCCTTGGCGAACTGGAAGGCATCACCATCGCTCCGCCTCCTCTCACCACTTCCGGGCGCGTCTCCATTGCCGACAACTCTGCCATCGATACCAGTCAGGACGGGCTGCATGTGCTGGTCTCCGGTTATGCCGACATGAACGTGAGCATAGCCGACAACCCGCAGCCAGCCGTGCTCACCTTCAATGTGCCTTCGTGGGTGCAGGGAACGGCTCCCAGCGAATGTGCCTCACAGAATACTGCGATAAACTACATATATTATATATGTAATGTGACGGGTAGCGGCATCAGCGGCAATGGCCGTCTGGTGAAGCAGGGCGACGGCAAGCTTGTCCTGCCCAAAGCCGACTTCACCCACACAGGCGAGACGAATGTATGGGGCGGCACGTTGTGCTTCGACGGACGCTTGACGGCCAGTCCACTTTGGCTGAATCGCTTCACACGCTTAGAGAGCAATGGCGGCCAGTTCTGCTCGATAGCTGCCACCTATGGCTCGTCCATCGTGCCCGGTGGTGCAGACTGTTCTGGCACGGTCACTGCCGATTCCCTCTCGCTCGGCTTCGGCTCGCGTCTTGTCTTCGACCTCTTTGGCGAAGGCTTGCACAGCGACACCATCCGCACCCGTGCCCTCCTCATAGAACACAAGACTGGCACGGCATGGACGAAAGGCGGCCCCGCGTACCTGGTGCCGGTCATCGAGCTGAAGGGGCATCCGGCAGAGGGGCAGACGTCCATGCCTGCCGGCAAATATGTGATAGCGGAGATGGAGACCCTTCACGGCTCTGTCGATGACATCATTGTCGAGGGACTGGAGACGGTGAAGAAACGGCTCTATGTAGAAGACGGGCAGCTTATCCTCGAGATTGTAGGACTGCGTGATGCTGCCACGGTGACATGGACGGGCACCAACGGCAGCGCTTGGGACGAGGCAGAAACCGACAACTTCGACCTCAACGGCGAGAGCACGCCCTTTGTGGCTGGCGACCATGTGGTGTTCAACGACGAGGCACAGTCCAAGTCGGTAAGCATTAACGACAACGTGTACCCCGCTTCTGTCACCGTCGACAATACCGCCAGCTACACCTTCAAAGGTTCCGGCAGCATCGGTGGCGACGCGGTCTTTACAAAGCAGAACACAGGAGGTGTGACGATGAACGTCGAGAATGCTTACACCGGCGGCAACCATCTCTGCGGCGGTACCGTGCGAGTCAACACCTTGTCCAACCAGTATTCTACGACAGGCAACCTCGGCGGCTTGACAGACAATGCCGACCTGTTTACCATGGAGGGCGGCGCCACACTGCAGACGCAGAAGGCGGTAGAGATGGGGTCGCCCATGAAGATGGTGGGCGACGAGGGCGGCGTGCTCAATGCTGTTGCCGACTTCAAGATGAATGCAGCCCTCTCAGGCACCAAGCTGACGAAGAAAGGCAACGGATGCTTGTATCTGATGAAGGCAGGTTCGCTCGACAGCCTCATTATGACCGGTGGTGACGTAGCCCTGCAGAACAATACAGCCGTTCGTGCCATCGAGATACAGTCAGGCACGCTCTGGGACGATGTGCAGGCCACTTCCCATGCCATCCGCGTGCCCAAAGGGAAGTCGGCAACTTGGCAACTCACTTGGGAGTTTTATACTGCCTATGCCAACAAGCTGACGGGCAAAGGCACCCTGACCATCGTGCCGCGTAACGACAAGAGCCGTGTGCGCATCACAGGCGACTGGTCTGCGTTTGAAGGAACCATCAAGCATACCAACAAGAACAATTGGCTGCCACTCGACATGGAAGGCGGCATGCCCAATGCCACTCTCAATATCGCCGATGGCTGCACGGTAAGCAACGTAGCCAAGACGTTCGCCATAGGCAAACTCGTGGGCAAGGGAATGCTCAACGAGCCTGTGCATGATTTCCGAAGCCAGAACAGCCCCAAAGGCAACAACACTTGGGAGGTGGGCAACAGCTGGGAAGAGGGAGGAGACTTCACCTTCGACGGCCAGTTTACCGACGCAGGCGGGTCGAACAAGTGCATCTTCAATAAAGTAGGGACTTGCAAGATGACCGTCGGAGGCAAGAGCCATCATAGCGGCACCACCACCGTCAAGGCCGGCGAACTTTGTCTGAAGTCGGGCGCACAGCTTGGCACGGGCAAGCTCACGGTACAGAAGGGTGCCGTCCTTTCAGGCTTCACCTCGGCCGCTGCACCGCTTACCAATTCATCCGTTGCCATCAATAACGGCGGGACTCTGCGTGTAGGCACAGGCACCGACACCTCTGGTCGCATGGACTTTGGCGGCAACAATGTCACCTTCTCCCCAGGTTCCACCTTGCAGCTCGGAGCAGATTGCTCGGCCACGGAAAGCACTATCGGCTGCACCTGCCTGCAGAACATAGGTACACTCACTATGAATGGCAACATCGAAATCTTTGTTCCTGAGTCCCATACGCTCTCGGCAGGTGACAGCATCGTCGTGTGGAAGAACGTCACAACTGTCAAAGGAACGCCCGTGCTGGTCAATGAGGTTATTGACCCGGAGAGAGGCCTTTGCTGGGACAGCAGCGACTTGGCAAACGGCATCCTTCGCGTACTGTTTGACCCGACAGGCATCCAGCTTGTCCGGTCATCGGGCGCAGAGTCGCCCGCTCCCGTCTTTGACCTCAACGGCCGCCGCGTGGCCGATGAATTCACAGACCATCTACAGAGAGGAATCTATTTGTACAAAGGAAAGAAGATAATCGTAGGCAGCCGCCGAAAGTAGCGCAGGCCAGAACTTTCATTTATTCCCATAGTTCCCATTATTCCCATCATTCCCATAGTTCCCATTCTTCCCATTGAGATACCCCATCCCGTGCTCTTCTCTCCATTGCCGCCTTGCTGCGGACATCTGCTCTTTGATGCCGCCCTGCTCCAAGAATTCTTGTTTGTATCTGTCAATCAAGCGGCGAAGCAGGTAGTCGGTCTGATGAATCAGCACCAGTGCGATGTTTGCCAGAGTGATGTCGTTGCGCAACTCGCAGACGCGGAGGTAATCAGTAGGTTTTGAGTGTGCTTTGCACCAATTGCGGGCATTGCGGCACTGCTCGCTGTTCAGCTCCCATTGCAAATTCCCGTGATTGCGCAGGTAGTCCTCGTAGTCCTCTTGCAATTCCTTGAGGCTGGCTTTTGCCACGTTCACCAACTTTATGCATGCCTCTGTCGAAGTGGTGCCTGTCTCGTTGCCCTCAGCAATATTCTGCTTGCCCGAGCGAGCCGCCTGCATCATCTGGTCAACGGTGCGGTCGCCTAATTTCGGTAAGTAATGCTCTATGAAATAGTATGTTATGTCGTAGATGCATTCTGCTTTCTGAAAGGCAATGAGGTTCTTGTAATCACCTTTAGGTGAGAGGAAGTTCGAACTGTCAACGGGCATGGATGATATGGATGATGTGAGTGATGTGAGCGATGAGAGCGATGAGAGTGATGAGAGTGATGTGAGCTATATTCTCTCTGCAAAGATACGAAAAAAGCGGGCAAACTTCAAAGCATTTTCTTACTTTTATTTGTTTGCTCGCTTAATTAGGTCTTTGATGTATATTTTCACGCCGCTAGTAGTGCAGGCCAGAACTTTCATTTATTCCCATAGTTCCCATAGTTCCCATTATTCCCATAGCTCCCATAGTTCCCATTATACCCATAGCTCCCATTGTTCCCATTATACTTACGTGTCGTTCCCAGTTTACTAGTGGGTGGACTGCAGTTTACTAGTGGGTGGACTGCAGTCCACTAGTGTAAGGACTGCAATTTACTAGTGTGTCGTTTGCGATTTACCTGAACGACATTCTGTCCAACTGAGCAAATCATGGAATACAGGCACGTGGAGAAATAATGCTCAAAAGCAAAAAGAAGAAGGGCGCCGAGTCGATGCCCTTCTCTCCTTGTTTGACGCTACCAACGATTCGTCGTAGCTTTAATGAACTACCGTCAGCATCTCGGCTTTAGCGGAGAACCTTCTTGCCGCCAATGATGTTGATGCCGCGCTGCATCTTTTGGAGTCGTTGGCCAGCGAGGTTGTAGATGACGGTCCCCTCTTCCGTCTCCCCGAGGGGAGAAACGCCAGTGATGACATCTTCAGCAGGCATGATGCGAATCTTGTTCGGCAGGTTGAGCTGAGCGCCATTCCTTGCAGTTGCTGTCATGTACCAGCGACATGGAGAAAGTTTGGATGCGCCCTTCACCAATTCGCCATCCTGCACAATGTAGCGATTCTTTAGGGCTGTCGAAGAGAGACTCTTGTAAGAGCCTGTAAACTCATATTTCGTGCTTGTTGATGAGCAGTCGATAGATGCTTCTGCTGTAGGATAGACGGTAACGTCGTCGAAGACTATCGTTTGCTTGCCAGTCTTCTTGGCACGGATGAGATAAGGCTTGTTGGGCGTAGTCGTCTGTCCCTTGAAGCCCATGATGCTCAGGACGGTGATGTCGGGGGTGCCGTCGTTGTTGTCGTCGTTCTGCACTACGCCGTCAATCTCTGCAAGGTCGAAATCAGCCTTGATGGCATCGTAGTCAATGGCAAAGGGTAGGTACAAGGCTTCCCAATCACCATTGAAGTTGTGTGTGAACTTCACGTTGCACCCGCTTTCTTCTGATGCGATGCTGAGCGATTTCGTTTCATCATTTATCAAGTAATTTATAGCTTCTACTACGCGGAAAGTGGAGCCGTCGTCTGTTAGGCTTCTGCTGTCCGTCCAGAACTGAAGAGGTCCGCTATTGCTACCAAATTGGTTGATGCAGCTATTCTCGGTTCCCGTTACGCGAAGCACGAAGCCGTTGCTGTTGGGCAGCAAGTCCCAACTGTAGTTACCCTGCCGCATCACGGCATTATCGCCATCTTTTGTCAGCGTTTCATTCAGACCGGTAGTGCGGTTATAAACTTTTACATGATAGGGGTCGCCGCCGAAGGCCCACTGATAGGCAGGTGTCGCCAGAGTGCCCTCATCAACATTCTGTGTGGGATAGTATGGTTCCGTATCCTGCTTGCCTACATAGTAGCCGCTGCGGATGTGCATGTTGTACCACTTTGCATTGGTCAGAGTCTTTGTAAACTCAAACGGACCGTTCCATGTGGCAGTGTATTTAACCGTTACATTTCCCGTTACTGTTGTGGGGTGTGTGCCTGTCTTCGTCAAGGTGACGAAGCTGTTGTTCAGTGAAGCTGGTACTGGAGGCAAAGCGCTACCCTTGGCCACTTCTTCTGTTGCTGTAGCCACCACATTTCCGTCGAACACCACTTCGTAAGTCACAGTGAAGATAGGCACTGCAAACTTAGCTAAAGCCTCTGTCGGGTCGAAGTCACCCACCTCTTCGATTGTGAACAGGTTGCCGTCGTCGAAGCTGTCGTTTAGCGTGCCGTAATCTCTGATTACAACGCCATTGTCGTTCACGTTTATTGTGTAGCCTGTTTGGGCAAAGTCGAAGACAAAGTGTTCATCGTGCTTGTAGATGTTCATCTTCGTTTTACTGAGTGGATAGACATTCTCATCGCCATCGTTATCTGAAGTAATGAATGCTTTGTCGCGTACGCTATAGAGATAATATGTGTCGTTTTTCTTGATGATGGCGAAGGGACTGGCGTCACGGTTCTCGTCATAGTTTGCAGGATAGAGTTGGAACTCGGCAAGGTGGCCGAAGCCGTGACTGGTTGAAGTGTTGTTTATGTAGAAGCGGAGGTATTTGTAACCGCCAGTTTTGAAAATGTCTGATATGCATGTCTCGCCCCAATAGGGGTGTGGCGTTTCAATGACAGCCAACTTGGTGCAACTTGCCTTGGTGGCATTGGCGCTGTTTGTGCCATAGACACCCCATTCCGTAATATGGTTTTCCTCTGTTTGTCGTCTGGTAACCTTAAATGCCACGTCGATGTCGTCTTGATTCGGCATTTTCACTTGGAAGTAATGCGAACCTGCTTCCACGTCGCCATCACTCCATGTGCTGTGCCAGAAAGTGCCTGCATCGCCGTCAATCATGGCTGCGAGCGAACCTTCGGTTGGCTCGGTGTTGGGGCTGGCGAGCTGGTTGACACTGGTGATGAGCGGATTGTCCGTATCCGGAATGACAGGTCTGCATACCCATGGACCTGTAGCAGAGGGGTTGTTGCTGGCCAAATGATTATTAATCACACCCAGCGTGCCTCGCATCTTATTGCGTGTATTAATAAGGTATTGCTTGTTGTTGCTGAGTTCGCTGAGATCCTTTATGTTTGCCACTATCCTGCCGAAGCCGCTCCAAGGTGTAGTCGTTCTGTAAGCTTCTATTGAAGCAGCAGGCACATGAAGCGTGGCAGATGCAATGTCTGTATTTAAGAAAAGATCATTTCCTGTACTTGGGATGTCTTCTGCATAACACCAAAAATCCGTAAGGCTGCCACATCCTTGGAATGCATTATTATCTATAGTCGTTACACTATTGGGGATGGTGACAGTGGCCAGATTGCTGCAACTTGCGAATGCCCATTCGTCGATGCTCGTCACGCTGCTGGGGATGGTTACAGAAGTCAGGCTTTCACAACCCTCAAAGGCAGCTGTAAGAATAGCTGTCGTACCTTCGGGTATTACCAGATCTTTAACCTCTACCTTATTTAAATATAGTTTAGCACCACTGCGAAGCGGATTGTTTCCCCCATAGAATGATGTTTGCAACCATATTGCCATGTTCGTGATATAAACAGATTCGATGTTATTGCTCTCACCGAAAGTAAAGAAGCCATTAAATGTAATTATATTATCCGGCATTGCCACAGTGGTCAAATTGGTACAACCCTCAAAAGCATTGCCACCTATGCTTGTCACGCCATCTGGTATGGTTACTGATGTCAGTGCTGTGCACTCACGGAATGCATTGTCGCCGATTTTGGTCACGGTATAAGTTATTCCCATATATGTCACGGAGGGTGGGATGACGATGTCTCCTGAATAAGAATGGTTATCACTCTGAGTCACCTCAACCGTTTTGTTCTCAGCCGAAGTCACAATGTAGTAGATGTTGTTGCGAACAAAGTCGTAATCGTTGGCAAAGACCTGAATGCTAGCCAGCAGTGCCAGTAGGGAAAGAATTAAATTTTTTGGTTTCATGTTTTTTGTTTAGTTGATGGTTAATTATATTTTTATTCTTATCTCTTATCACAACGGAAGTGTGGGCCTTTCTCCATTTTCCTATATGATGTTAAATTCGGACCTAAGGCAGATTGTTTTTGGGTTGATTTTTGTATTGTGTGTATAATACAAATAATAAATATGTATTTCGCCCGCAAATTTACGCTTTTGAGATGAATAATGATGTGCCATAAGTGTGCCATTTGTGTGCCATTTGCATGAAGGGGCTTATTTGGAGGGCTTTTGTGTGCCAAAGATGTTGCAAAGTTGTGTCATTCTTTGTACCTTTGCAGCGTAAAACCATAATCGACATGCAGCACGAAGAATTATGTAGGGAAGTAGAGCGACAATTGCAATTCAAGCCGAAGGTGCGGACGGATTTCGACTATCTGTCGGAGAAGATTCAAGCTAAGACGCACGAGACGGTGAGCGCCAATACGCTGATGCGTCTGTGGGGCTACAGGGAGTCGGTGAATGCGCGACGCTCCACCCTCGACATCCTTTCTCGCTTCGTAGGCAGCGAGGACTATGCACATTTCCTCAAAGAAAGAGGCTTGGCAGACGATGAAGACCCTACCCAGCCCTCAGACCCTACCCAGCCCTCAGACCCGACCCAACCCTCAGACCCACCCCAACCCTCCCGTGAAGGGAGGGAGTACCAGCTCGATAGCCTCAGCCAAGGTTCTCAGAATTCTCAGAAATCTCAGAGTTCTCAGAGTTCTCAGAATATTCAGAATACTCAGAATGCTCAGAATACTCAGAATACTCGGAGAGTTCCGATTACTCCGATAAGGGCTGGGGTGCTGTGCCTGCTTGCCGTTGTGCTTGGGCTTGCCTTGTGGCGTCTCTTCCTTTATACTCCTTTGGAAGAAGGTTTGCCTCGTGGTGCAAAGGATATGACACACTTGCTGAGCAATCCCTGTTGCGACCCGGACAAACTGGATGCCTGGACCTTCGCTTACGGTGGGGTGACCCTTGCGGAGGATAGCACGCTGATGTACTACATGAAGAAGTTCGATGTCTATCAGGTGGTTCGTGGCTTGCCTGCGGGAGAGTATGAACTGCGGGTAAAAGCCTGGCAATCACCAGACGAGCGGGATGTCGCTCGCTATGCTTACGAACAGGCCGAAGACAAAGAAGATGGCTGCGTAGGCACCGATGCGGAAATCTATGCTGGACCGTTTGCCAAGAAGATTAAGAACTATTATTCGGACACTCAGGGCAAGTGGGACAATGCTCTGCGCTTTGTTGTCCTGGACGATTCGGTGCGCATCGGATTCCGTTCCGATGAGAATCTACGTCGATTCAGCCTTGCCGTTGCCGACAACTTCCGCCTTTTCTTGATACGAAAAGTGAAGAGCGAGACAGAACTTCAGGAGTTGGCAGCACTGAGGGACAGCGCTCAAGCTGTGGATAATGCACGGCCACAAAAGCAAGGGTGGCAGCTTGCTGATTATTGGGAAGGCCATGTTGGACCAATGCCCGAAGGGTGGATGACGGAGCAGGACGAGCGTTGCTGCCGTTTGGTTCACAAGAGCGACGTCGGCCGCGGCTTTGGCGACTCCGACATTTACTTGGAATACCTCAACGACAAACCAGCCAAGCCCGGATTGTTGCTGGGGTATAAGGCTTCCCTGGATGCCGGGAAATACAATGTGGGTGATTGCTTCTTTGCCCAAAACAGGCAGAAATCAGCGACGGATGTTCGGTTTGTCATAAAGGGAACAACCGGAAGCATTGAAACCTCTCCCATGATGGACTACCGTTTTGTCCGCTTCGAACTGAATGAACCACAAGAAGTAATCATCGGCCTTTATGCTCCGGAAGGCAGCGATGTCTGTCGCGCAGGACTCTGCATGCCTGCGATTTGGCGGAATTAAAAGGGTTTACTTCTCGAGGAACTCTCGTGCTTTTTGGAGGGCGACGTCGATGTGGGGACAGATGTGGTCGCTCTCCATCAGGTCGTAGAAGCGGGCTTTCTGTAGTTGGCTATGCACTTTCGGATTGACGCCTGAGAGGATGACGTGGATGCCTTCCTCGTGGTTCATCTCGATGAGGTTCTGCAGGTTGTGGATGCCGGTGGAGTCGATGAAGGGCACTTTCCTCATGCGGATGATGCGAACCTTCGGCTTCTCGTGCCCGATGTTGGCCATGAGGTCGTCGAATTTGTTGGCAATGCCGAAGAAGTAAGGGCCGTTGATTTCATAGACAGCGCAGCCCTTGGGGATGATGAGGTGCTCCTCGTTGACCGCCATGTCTGAGGCGTCGCCAAGGTCTATTTCGTCCTTGATGACAGATATCTCGGTGGTCTCCATGATGCGCTTCATGAAGAGAGCGCAGGCAAGGATGAGGCCGACCTCAATCGCGATGGTGAGGTCGAAGACGACGGTCAGGAAGAAGGTCACGCAAAGCACGATGACGTCGCTCTTCGGGTTTTTCAGCAAGCCTCGTATCGTGCGCCAGCCACTCATGTTGTAAGCCACGATGACCAGTACTGCGGCCAGCGAAGCCATTGGAATATACTCGGCATAAGGCATCAGAAGCAGCAGGATGGCAAGCAGTACGACGGCATGGATGATGCCGGCAACGGGGGTCTTGCCGCCGTTGTTGATGTTCGTCATGGTGCGTGCGATGGCTCCCGTGGCGGGAATGCCTCCAAAGAGCGGCGTCACCATGTTCGCCACGCCCTGTGCAATGAGCTCCATGTTCGAGTCGTGCTTGTCGCTGATGACGCCGTCGGCCACTGTGGCAGAGAGCAGGCTCTCGATGGCTCCGAGGATGGCAATCGTGAAGGCCACCGGCATGAGTTGCTGGAAGAGCTCGAAGGTGATGCTCGGCACCACCATCTTGGGCAGTTGCGCCTGAATGTGGAAGCGGTCGCCGATGGTGTCGATGCCCTCGATGCCGTACTGCTTCATGATGAGGACGGCAAGGGTGCCAATCAGGATGCCCCATAGCGAACCGGGTATTTTGCCCAAGCCCGGCACCTTCTTCAATGCCTTAGGCGAGAAGATGATGACCAGCAGCGAGCCAATGGCGACGATAAAGTTCCAAAGGTTGAACGTCCCGATGTTCTCGGCATAGCATATCCATTTGCCCACGAAGTCGCCCGGCGTCTTGAGGGGAATGCGGATGAGCTCGCCGGTGGTGCTTGTCGCAGTCTGTGTCAAGCCGAGGATGTCGCTGATTTGTGTCGTGAAGATGGTCAGGGCGATACCTGCCGTGAAGCCTATGATGATAGGATAGGGGATGAACTTGATGACGACGCCAAGGCGGAAGGCACCAAGCGCGATGAGGATGATGCCAGCCAGGATGGTGGCGATGAGCAAGCCTTGCAGGCCGTACTCGGGGTTGTTGACGATGCTGTAGATGATGACGATAAAGGCACCCGTCGGGCCTCCTATCTGCACCTTCGTGCCTCCGAGCAGAGAGATGAGGAAACCAGCCACGATGGCTGTGATGATGCCCTTCTCGGGGGTTACGCCACTGGCTATGCCGAAAGCGATGGCAAGGGGCAGGGCCACGATGCCGACGATGATGCCTGCCATGAGGTCCTTCATGAAGGTTTCGCGGCTATAACCCTTCATGCAGTCGATAATTCTTGGTGTCATGTTTATTTACGATTTGACAATTTACAATGTACAATTTATGTACAATTTGGTAATTTAGCTATTTACTCTATTTCCTCCTCCTTTAGAGGGGTTGGGGGGAGGCTGCTATTTGCTATTATATTTTATTCACCCTTCACCTTTTCACCTTGTTTTTCTATTTACGCTGCAAAAGTACAACAAATTGAACATTGAACATTGAACATTGAACATTTTTTTGTATCTTTGTCGGCAAATTATTAACTTAAATCAAATAAAGTATGTTCGAAATGTTATCTACCCCCATTATTGTGGGCTTGTTTGCGATTTGGTTCTGCTTCCTTCTCTTGTCTTACAAGGGGCAGCCTAAAGGTCTTTGGACGCTGGCTCTTGCCAATACGGGCGAGCGCTTCGGTTACTACACCATGCTGGCCGTGTTCGTGCTTTTCCTGCACGACAACTTCGGCTTCGACTCCAGTTGGGCCAGCGAGACGTTCTCCAACTTCCTGTTCGTTGTCTACCTGCTGCCCTTGTTCGGCGGCATGCTTGCCGACAAGTACGGATACAGCAAGATGGTTGTGCTTGGCATTATGATAATGTTCGTCGGTTACCTCATCCTGTCAGTACCCATGGGCGGCGCCACTCCTGCCATCATCGCAATGGGTGCCGGCCTCTTGCTCGTCTCTTTAGGAACAGGTCTCTTCAAGGGCAACCTGCAAGTCATGGTGGGCGACCTCTACAACGCTCCTGAGTTTGCCGACAAGCGCGACTCTGGCTTCTCGCTCTTCTACATGGCCATCAACATCGGTGCTCTGTTTGCTCCCACCGCTGCCATCAGCATCATGAATTGGGCACAGACATCGCTCGGCTATAGCAAGGCCGACAGCTATCACTTCGCCTTTGCCGTGGCCTGCGTGAGCGTGATTGCCTCTATCCTTATCTATTATCTGGGCAAGCGTACCTTTGCCCATGTGATTGGCACAACGAAGAAGGCCGACAAGGCTGCTACGGCTCAGCAAGCCGAGGTGCCTGCAGAGAACGACACGAAGGAGCGCATCGTTTGCCTCTGCCTCGTCTTTGCTGTGGTCATCTTCTTCTGGATGGCATTCCATCAGAACGGCTTGACTTTGACATGGTTCGCAGATGAATATACTGCAACAACCTCTACAGGCATTGAGAGCATGATGTTCGATGTGCGCAACCTCTTGGCCCTCATCTTCATCGTCTATGGCTTGTTTGGCATCTTCCAGTCAAAGGGCTTACCTCGCATCCTTGCAGCTATCATGATAGTTGCAGGCGCGTTCTTCCTCTATAACATGGTGCCTGGTGCAGGTGTCGAGACGGCAGTCTCTGCTCCCATCTTCCAGCACTTCAACCCCTGCTTTGTGGTTATCCTGACGCCTGTCAGCGTGGCCCTCTTCGGTTGGCTGGCAAGCATAGGCAAAGAACCAAAGGCTCCCGTCAAGATTGGCTTGGGTATGCTTGTGGCAGCCTGCGCTTATCTGTGGCTTACGCTGGATTCCGTGGGACTTCCCGCAGCAGACCCCGTGAACCATCCTCATTTGGCAAACGTTGGTCCTTCGCTGCTGGTTAGGACCTACCTCATCCTCACCTTTGCCGAGTTGCTGCTGAGCCCGATTGGTATCTCGTTCGTGACGAAGGTGTCTCCCGTGAAGTACAAAGGCATGATGATGGGCGGATGGTTCGTGGCAACGGCTATCGGCAATAAGCTTGTCAGCATCCCCGGTCACATGTGGGGCATGGACCTCACCATCGTTTGGGGCACGCTGATGGCAATCTGTCTGCTTGCCGCTATCTTCATCTTCTCGATTATCAAGAAGCTGAATAAGGTAGCGTAGTAGAGTTGAAAAGGTAAAAAGGTAAAAAGGTGAAAAGGTAAAAGAGTTAAGGTGAAGCGCCTTCCTCCTCTTTGGCTATCGTGTGTGCCACTGGTAATGCTGGTGGCACTCATTTCAGTTGTTGTATCTGTCTTTGGCGATGAGACGCTTGCTGGAGCTTCGCAGATTTCGCTTATCGTAGCGACTGCTGTTTGCCTGAGCATCGGCCTGTCGAGGAAAGTTACTACTTGGATAGACTTTGAAAAGGCACTTGCCGACAAGATAGGAGGCGTGAGCGGTGGCATCATCATTCTGCTGCTTATTGGAGCTTTAGGCGGTTCATGGATGGTTGGCGGTATTGTGCCTACCTTAATATATTATGGTATGGAAGTCATGTCGCCCCAATGGTTCCTTGTCTCTGCATGCATTATCTGCGCTTTGGTGAGCGTGATAACAGGCTCATCGTGGACAACCATCGCAACCATCGGCATTGCACTTATGGGCATAGGCCAAGCGTTGGGCTTTAATGAAGGTTGGGTGGCAGGTGCCATCATCTCAGGAGCTTACTTTGGAGACAAGATATCGCCTCTCTCCGATACAACAGTCCTTGCAAGCAGCACTGTGGGAACGCCTCTCTTTACCCACATCCGTTACATGCTTCATACCACGGTGCCTACCTTCCTCATTACCTTGCTCATCTTTACGCTTGTAGGTCTTTGTCATGCTCCAGCATCCTCTGAACATGTTAGGATGGTGGAAGAAACCTTGCAGCAAACTTTCTTTATCTCACCGTGGTTGCTGATTGTTCCTCTCCTCACAGGCTTGCTCATCGCAATGCGTTTGCCCTCGATGGTTGTGCTCTTTCTGGCCACTTTGATGGGCACTATGGCTGCAGTCTTTACACAGGGAGAATTGCTTGATGAGATAGCCGGAGCTGACCTTGAAGGCTTTTCGCAACGTTTGCGTGGAGCTTTGATCGTGGTGTATGGCCAGACTGATCTCGATACAGGAGTGCCAGAACTGAATGACCTTGTAGCAACAAGAGGCATGGCTGGCATGCTGGACACTATCTGGCTGATTATTTGTGCCATGCTCTTTGGCGCAGCAATGACGGTAACAGGTATGCTCGACGCCATTATGAAAGCATTGATACGACTTGTCAGAGGTGTTGTTTCCCTTGTTGCCACAACAGCATTTACAGGTGTGTTCCTCAATGTCGTTAGTGCTGACCAATATCTCAGCATTATACTTTCTGCCACGATGTTCGCTCCGACATACAAACGATATGGTCTGGAGCCTCGTTTGCTCAGCAGAACTTGCGAAGACAGTGCAACCGTAACGTCCGTCCTGATACCTTGGAACACTTGTGGCATGACGCAGAGTCATGTCCTTGGAGTCTCCACGTTGGCTTACGCGCCGTATTGCTTCTTCTGTTATCTCAGTCCAATAATGACCATATTGGCAGCGACGTTGATACCCAAGAAATCCTTTACAAGATGATGAAACGCGTTCTTTTTGTCCTCGTGACACTTGTTGTCGGCTTTGCTCAAGCGGCAGAGCTGAGTTTTAAGGTGAAGTGCAAGTACTTGAACCTGCCCATCTCGCAAGATGTGGAACGTCGTCGGCTCACTTTCCAGGCGAAAGGTGTGGACGACCTGAGCGTTGTGGCCCGACTCGCGACGGAGCCTGAGTACTGGGTCTTCAAGGACCTATCGGCTTACAAGGGCAAGACGTTGACTATTACCTTTGACGGACCGGAGGAAGCTCTCGCGATGGCTTATCAGGCGGACACCATTCGCGATGCCTCGAAGATGTATCACGAGAAGAACCGCCCGCAGTTCCATTTCTCATCCCGCCGAGGCTGGCTGAACGACCCGAACGGCTGCATCTGGCACGACGGCCTGTATCATCTCTATTATCAGCACAATCCATTCGAACGCGAATGGGAGAATATGACGTGGGGACACGCAACGAGCCCCGACCTCCTGCATTGGACGGAGCAGGCCCCGGTGCTTCATCCCGACTCGCTCGGCACGATGTTCAGCGGCTCGGCCGTCTTCGACAAGGACAACACATCGGGTTTCGGCACAAAGAAGAACCCGCCGCTCGTCTTTGCCTATACTGCCGACCGAAGCGACCGCGAAGTGCAATGCATCGCTTACAGCCTCGACGGCGGCATGACGCTCCACAAGTACGAGGGCAATCCCGTGATTGACTCGCACGACAAATGGCAGTCGCACGACACGAGAGACCCAAGGCTGTTCTGGTGGACCCCCAAAAGAGTGAAGAGTGAAGAGCGAAGAGTGAAGAATAATATCAACAATAAAGATGCCTCGGATGACGCTAACTCTGATTCTTCACTCTTCACTCTTCACTCTTCACTTGGGGCAGGCCATTGGGTTCTCGTCCTGAATGAACGGAACGGACATAGCATCTACACGTCCGACAACCTTCGCGACTGGACCTATCAGAGCCATGTGAACGGCTTCTGGGAATGTCCCGACCTCTTTCCTTTGGCAGTTGACGGGAACCCGAACGACGTGCGATGGGTGATGCTGGGGGCAAGCAATACGTACATGATAGGGCGTTTCGACGGCAAAGTCTTCACGCCGGAAAGCGGCAAGCACCGTTTCTCGACGGGCGCCATCTATGCCGCTCAGACCTTCAACAACGTGCCCGACGGACGCCGCATACAGATAGGGTGGGCCAACATCGACCATCGCGGGATGCCTTTCCGCGGGCAGATGTTGCTTCCGACAGAGCTTTCCTTGCGCACTACAAAAGAGGGCGTCCGCCTCGTTAGCAAGCCTATCAAGGAGGTTGAGACGCTTTTGAGTCCGCTTTATAACAGCGAGAGTGCCCTGAAAGAACAGGACGTAAACAAGGCTTTGCATGCTTATCTGAAGCAAGACGGCTTGCATCTTCGTGCCACACTCAACTTAACCTATGCCACAAGCGCAGGCTTAAAGTTCGATGGGCAAACGTTGATTGACTACGACCTAAACCGCAACACCTTGAACGGCCAGTTTTATTCGCCCCAAGACCCCACGAGCCTCTCGCTCACGATGGACATCTACATCGACCGCACCTCGATTGAGGTCTTCATCGACGACGGCCTTTACAGCTTCTCGATGGACAGGAAGCGGGCAATAAGTACACCCCGGAATCCCGTTACCATGGGGTTTGAGTTCTGGGGTGGGGACATTAATGTGACCGACATTCAGCTTGACGCCATCGAGAGCTGCTGGGAGAGATAGGAATTATTGCTGTCCGGGGAAAAAAATCTCTCTCTTCCTTTTAGGTTCTTTTCTATCGGACTTTCTGACGAATAGCAGCTCATGGAGGCTTGCCAAAAGTCTCGAAGAGACGACAGAGCACAGACGGGGGTGTTAACCCCCGGTAATGTTGCAACGAAAGAGAAAGCCCCGAA
>CAMJOE010000031.1:0-23890 GCA_946407485.1 uncultured Prevotellaceae bacterium
CAGCTTGGCATTCACCTCGACATTGCCTGCCTTTACAAATTCGGCAAACCAGTAGGCGTCGAGTTCGGTGTTGAGCTGGTAGAAGCCGTCGGCATCCTTTTCGCAGAAGCTGTCGTTGATGGCGCCGCAATTGATGCAGTAGAAGTCGCCGGCCTCGAATTCATGAGGCGGACGGACGGGCTCGACGGGGTCGTTCGTATAGGTACCGCCCTCAATGGGAGTGCCGTCGCAAAGCAGTTCGCCCTGCAGATAGACCTGCTTGCTCGTGCTGAAAGGCATGGGGTATTTGTCCTCACCAATGGTCTGCCAATAAACGAGTTCGCCTGCCTTCTGGTTGATGAGGTAGGTCACGCGGCCATTGAGGACGTCCTCGGCCGTAAAGTCGTGGTCGATGAACTGGAACGCATCGGGCATGCCGCTGAGGTCGTAGCAGTTCACGGCTGTAGCGTCGCTGTTCGACTGGCGGAACACGCCGCGGCCGCTGCCGTCCATGCCGCTGCCGCCCTCGCCATCAATGACTTGGCCGATGTTGATACAATTCACAACGCGCGTGTTGGCATTGTCGCCCAGCCAGCCTGAGATGCCGGCCGACTCCTTCTCGCCATTTGCGTTGCCCAGAGCCGTGATGGTGCCGGTGTTGACGCAGTTCGTGATTTTCCAGATAGGATGATTGCTGGTGCTGCCGCCAGTGATGCCGCCCGCATTCTTGGAGGAGGTGGTGACGCTGGCCTCGTTCACGCAATTCATGATGATAATCTCCTTCTCATTGTTCTGACCCGTGCCCGTGATGCCGCCGGTACGCAAAGCGCCGGTGATGGAACAGCTCTTGTCGATGATGAGATTCTTGATGACGGTACCGCCGCCGCGAACGTTTGGATTACCGCGCAGGTCGCCGAAGAAGCCTTGACGCTCCACATCGGGACGGTCGATAATCATGTTCTTGATGCGATGTCCCTGTCCGTCGAACGTAGCATTGTACTTTCGGCCGTCGTTCGGACCGATGGGACTGTGCAGGTTCACGATGTTCTCGAAGTCGATGTCGTTCATCAACTTGCAGTCGAGGTCAAGAGAGCCGTTGGCCACCTCCTGAGAAATCCATTCCACATTGCCCGCATTGTAGAGCATGTAGAAGCCATCCGCATCCTGCTGGGGGCGTTCGAAGTGTTCGTCGCAATCGTCGTGCATCGTACAGATACCGTTCACGTATCCGTGGTCATCAGCGAAAGCAGCCGAACCAGCGAGCCACATCAGGCCGAGGATGGCGAGAGAGTAAAACTTTCTCATTGCTTTTAAGTGATTAAAGTTAATAATTAATATAATATAATAATGTATTAAGCCGTTTCTTGCAAACAGAGTACATCATACCTGCACAATCACGTCACAAAAGTACAATAATTTTGCGGAATAGAGACAAAAGTGGGCAATCATTTAAACAAAATTAACAAGATGGAGGTTGCAATTGCCTAAAAAGGTTGTCGCTTTTGCAAAAAAGGGCAAACGCAGCATGGAGAGTCGATTATTTTGACATGTCAAGATGGCCATCGCAACGTGTCGTGTTTGGGGATGCAGCGTGCTGCGATGGCCGATGCTCCTGCCTGCGATGCCGTCGGATTCTGCCTACGATTGCGATGCTTCTGCGACCCCTTCAGGCTGCTGATGGGGGAATCTTCACAGATTCACAGATTCACAGTTTATTTTTGAGCCCCTGCATGGAACAAGAAGAGGGGAGCCTCGAGTCTTCGGGCTTCTCGGCGCGTGTTGCAGTTTTCGAAACCTCTACCAAACTGACACATTATTTATAATAGGTAATGATATAGCCGTTGGCACGTTGGAAGCCTGAACCGAAGGCCGATGGCCGCAAGCTCTCAGGCAAGCCCACACAGAAAGGCATCTACATACAGGGCGGCAAAAGGGATCATATATCCGCTGAGCCGTAATACGTTGTTTATATAATATAAGAGAAGGGATGTGTCAGCCGACACAACCCTTCTTTTCTGTGGTGCCACCAGGAATCGAACCGGGGACACAAGGATTTTCAGTCCTTTGCTCTACCAACTGAGCTATGGCACCTTTCCGTTTTTGCGAGTGCAAAGGTAAGGCTTTTTCCCGAATCCTGCAAGCAAATAAGAGAAAAAATAAGGAAAAGACTGTATTTTTCGCCTTTTGCATTTAATTTTTCACTTTTCACTTTTCTCTTTTCACTTTTTTTCGTACCTTTGCACCCGGTTTTAGGACCACTCGGAAAGTAGCGCAGTTGGTAGCGTACCACGTTCGGGACGTGGGGGTCGGGAGTTCGAGTCTCCTCTTTCCGACTTTTTTATTGACCATTGAACATTGAACTCTGAGCATTTAGTTTGTCCGATACCTTTCAATGTTCAATGGTTAATGTTTAATAGGCAATGGAGAACTGGTTCGCAATGCGCGTCACTTATCGACGCGAGATGAAGGTCAAGGCGGAGATGGACGCCCTCGGAGTGCCGGCATTTGTACCGATGCGGCGCATCATCCAGAAGGGCCGACGCCTGAAGAACTCGCTGGAACCAGCCATCCACAATCTCATCTTCATTCATTCAACGGAGGAAAAGGTGCAGGCTCTGAAGAAGTCGCGCCCAGAACTGCAGTACATGATGCGGCAGATGGATGGGAAGATGGAGAAAATCATCGTGCCTGAGCACCAAATGGAAGACTTCATGAAGGTTTGTACCGAGAGCCCAGACTTCGTCGAAATCGTGCCGGCAAATGAAATCAGACTCAAGCCGGGAGAGGAAGTCATGATTGTCGGCGGCCCACTCAAAGGTGTCCGCGGCCACTTCCAACGCGTCGAAGGACATCGCTCACGCCGCTTCATCGTCACCATCCCCGGAGCCTGCGCCGCCACAATTGAGGTGAAAGCGGAAGAAGTTACGACAATTCATAATACTTAATTCACAATTCATAATTCTTAATTCTTAATTCATAATGGCTACGCCTAAAGCTACGCGAGATATTGGGCGAGGGGAATAATTATGAATTATGAATTGTGAATTATGAATTATACATCAGTGTCTCAGTCCTTTGCTCTTGCTGAGATATGCCTTTGCTACGCCGAAGCGAAGGAAGAGGTCGAGGCGGACGGGTATGTGGTTCGCGTCGTCGGAGATATAGAAAGTGATGATTTCCTTCTCCTTGCCATTCGGATACTCTACAAACGAGAAGACTACGCATTTGTAAGTGATGCCGGTGCTCTTCATCTTGAAGTTTTCGCGGCCACGATAGATGAGCGTGATGTCCTCAACCTTGTGCCCGTCGGCCATCGGCATCCGCAGCTTCTCGCCTTTCTTCATATTGTCCACATTGAAGGAACGCGCCCTCATCAACAGGCTCATCATATCATAGAGGCACTTCGGGCTGTCGTAGATCTTCTCTGTCACCTCGCCGGTTCTGTCGCGATAGCGCTGGCGAAGATGCGTCTTGCCACCGGGATAGCTGTACCACACCTCATCCACATAATACCGACCGCCCTCGTTTGCTCCTTTCTTGTAGTATCGCGGAGTCATGTCCTCGGTGATGATGCTTTGCATCGTGTCTCGCATCATGAAGAAGCGGTCCAGGCGAGAGCTGGTTCGAGTGATGAGATGAGTCTTGTAGGCAGGCTGGCCTTCCCATTTCGTGGATGAGATGCTCATTGTGGCCGTGCCAGCGCTGACCCACACGAACTTCCAGTTGAAGAAGAGGTCGTAGTTCAGTTCCTCGCCGGCATTGAAAGCGGTATTCTCGGCAGAGCATTGAGCGTGAATGGACAACGGACAACAGATGACTGCCAACAATAAAATATATAGAATCTTCTTCATTTCTCTATTCTCTATTCCCCCTTCTCTGCTGTCTCTCAGCCTGTTTCTGCTGCAAACGCTCCAAGTTGCGCTGCTTGATGTTCTTCTCTCTATCGGGCTTCTGCTTGGTAATCTCGAGCGGTTTCTGGTACATTCGGTGTATCTCGAGCGGTGCCCAGTCCTGCTCAACGTCCCATTTTGCCTTGACCGATATGGGTTTGGGGAAATAGAAGACGCGCTCCGGCTGCAAGCCTTTGCCGTATTCGCCCGTGTCCCAGACTCTGTCGCCATCAGTATCCACATAGCATCGCATGTAATATTCGGTAGGCTTCAGGAAGAAGAAGTCAGCCCGACCATCTTCCCCCGCCACCTGCTCAGCCACGCACTTGTCGCTCTTGTTCAGCAACTGAACGACGATGTTGGCTGTATCTGGCAGTATGACATGCACAAAGAGAGAGCCGAACTCGTCCTCGCTCTTCACCGAAAACTCGCTCTTGATGGCTCTGCAAGGGTCGCCCATGACACCGACTACGGCTGCGCTGTCTATCGTGAAGCGGTACTGCCGCTTCTGCTCCCATTCGGCATAGAGCGTGTAGGACTTGATGTCGCGGTCGGGCAAGAAGAGGAAGGGCTCGGGCAACCAAAGGCTGTCCTGCTTGATATAGAGATGCATTCGTGTGGTATCGACACTCGCAATCGGTTGCTTGGCAATGTATTGGACATTCTGATTGGGGTCGAGACTGCCTGCAGGCTTTGCTGAGAGGTCGAGGAAATTCTGCTCAAAAGGATTGTTCTCCATCGGCAAGACTGTCTTCGAGCGCCTCAGCTGCTTCTCGCGCTGCTTCTGCCACTCCTGGATTTTCTTCTCCTTCTCCTTCTGTATCTTTGCCCAAGTCAGCTTCGGCGCCTCCTCCCTCAGTTCCGTATGAGGGCTCAGGACACCCATCGTGTCTGTCTCGAGGAATGAAAGCTCGAACCTTATCGTGTCCTCGCTATGTGTGAAGGCTGTGTCGGTAATCCAATAGGAGATGGTGTCGTTGTGAAGGGAAGCGTCTGCCACAAGGCATTTCTCGTCGAAGTTGAGGCCTTTGATGGTGGGAAGCGTGTCGGCTGGAGCGGTGAAATACATCCTCATTACATCAGGGTCGGGGCGCTCGAATTTGAGCAAGTGCTGGTCCTGCCCTGCCTCGAGGAACACTTCGAGCACCAGGTCATCGGGATAGTAATGGACATAAGGCACGACATTTATCGAGTCATAATGTGTGGAGTCGCGCCAAATGGTGTCATTCCGCACATCCCATTTGCAGGAAGTGGTGAAGGTATCGGGCATGAAGGCGATGCGCTCGCTCTTCTGCGAGAAGACGAAGTTTCCGTCCTTGTCCTCCAAGGCGAAAGCGCGATACTTGCCCGGCTTGACACCCTTGATGCAGAAGCGGCCAGAGCCGTTGGTGCGCGAGACACGAGAGAATGGCCTTTCCCTGAGAATCGTGTCGCTGAAGAGTGAGTCGAGGGGATAGAGGCCGACAAGGATGCCTTTCACAGGCTCCAGGTCTGCGGCATTGAGCACAGCCCCCGACACCTCCATCGTGTCAATCTCCTCGCCTGTACTGAAGCTGTAGGTGTAGTGTCCCATCGGGTTGCCCTCGTTGTTATCGACGATGGCATCGCTGAAATCGATGGTGTAGGTTGTGTTCGCCTTCAAGCTGTCATAGAGCGTTATCTTCACACTCTTGCCGTCAGCTCGGATGTTGGCTGGCTCTATCTGAGGGGGCGAGACGATGACCTTCTCATTGGCATTCTCGAGCTTGACATATTCATCGAAGCGAATCCTCATCTTGCGCTCAGTATTGTTGATGGCACGGTCCACAGGATAGCAAGCCACAACCTTCGGCGGTATCTCGTCGTAGATGCCACCATCCGGTGTGCCTAAGCTTGCGCAAGCCACTATGAGCAGCAATGCAAAGCCTGCGAATATGTGTTTCGTCTTCACCCTAACCTATGAACTATGAACTATGAATTATGAACTATGAATTATGAATTATGAATTATGAATTATGAATTCAGGACTCTCTCTCGTTTAGTGCAATCACCTGCTCTATGATATCGCGATTGTTGCAGAGTCGCGGCACTTTGTGTTGTCCGCCGAGCTTGCCTTTCTGCTTGAGCCAATCGTTGAAGACACCAGGTCGGGCCTTGATGAGTTCGAGCCTCTGAAGGGTGATGTCCTTGAATCGCTTGGCCTCGTAATCAGAATTTATCTGCTGAAGGCTCTCGTCGAGAATGCGGGCAAACTCTTCTACATCTGTTGGTTCTTTACTGAACTCCACAACCCATTGGTGGCGGCACTTGCCATCGGCATCCATGAAGACCGGCGCTGCAGTATATTCCAGCACCTCTGCTCCTGTCTGCTTGCATGCTTCTGCCAGTCCTTTCTCGGCATTATCGACAATCAGTTCCTCGCCAAAAGCATTGATGAAGGACTTTGTCCGACCTGTAATGACGAACTTGTAGGGGTTTCGGCTGGTGAAGCGAATCATGTCGCCGATGATGTATCGCCAAAGCCCGCTTGAGGTGGAGATGACCATCGCATAGTTCTTGCCCGTCTCAATGCCCCAAAGAGGCACTACCGTCGGCTCTTCCCTGTCGAACTCATCCATCGGAATGAACTCGTAGAAGATGCCGTAATCTATCATCAGGCTCATGGCCGCATCTGTTGGGTCGTCCTGCAAGCCAAAGAAACCTTCCGAAGCATTGTAGGTCTCCATATAGTGCATCTTCGGCGAGGTGATAAGGCGCTCATATTGACCGCGATAAGGTGTGAAGGCAACGCCGCCGTGAAAAAAGACCTCGAGGTTCGGCCAAACTTCATTGAGATGCTGTTTGCCGCTGAGCTCCATGACTCTGTTGAGGACAGAGAGCATCCAGGAGGGGACGCCGCTCAGGTTGGTGACATTCTTCTTCATGGCTTCTCTGGCTATGCGGTCGCGCTTCTCCTCAAAGTCGCTGAGCAGAGCCGTGGCTTTCTTGGGCACACGGACAAGGTTGACCAGCGGATTGATGTTCTCGATGAGGATGGCACTGAGGTCGCCCACGAGACTGCCTGGCAGGTTGTAGTTCGGAGCGTGACTGCCGCCGAGAATCAGCGCCTTGCCGTCAAAGATACGGCTCCCTGGATTGTTGCGCAAATACCAGACCACCGCATCTGTGCCGCCTGCATAATGGGTATCGTGCAAGCCATCGCCCGAGACAGGAATGAACTTGCTTTTGTCGTTTGTTGTGCCGCTCGACTTCGCATACCACTTCACCCTTCCCGGCCAAAGCACATCTTTCTCGCCATGCCTCATGCGGTCGATGTAGCCCTTCAGCTCTTCATAGGTATTGAGAGGAGTCTGCCGGGCAAAGGCCTCATAGCAGAGGTCTTTCGCATAGCCATGTGCCCTACCCCATTCTGTCTTAGCAGCTTTGCCAAGCAGACTTTTGAGGACACCTCTCTGCAAAACCTCCGCCTCTGTCTTGTAGAGGTCGAGTTCATGGAGGCGATGGGTGAAAATGGGGCGTATGAAGCTGGTTAAATTCAAGACTTATAAATTCAATTTTGTATCAAATTGTCAAATTGTAAACTCGTTTACTTGTCAACTCCTTTTCCAATCAACTCATCATGCAATTTCTTGTCGTGCTTGAGGCGGTGCAAGGCATTCTTGCTGGCTTTCTGATGGCTCTCCTTCTTCGAATAGCCTTTGCCGCGGGCACATTCATGGCCCGCTATGACCACCTTTGTGCTGAACAGCGGCGAGCCATCTTCTGACTTTGTCTCATCGAGCAAGACATATTCAAGCGAGACTTTGTGCTTCTGACACCACTCCAGCAATTTGCTCTTGAAGTTCACTTCCTGATAGGCGAGCTTGTCGATGTCGATGAGCTGACGCATTATCTTCTTGCGGATGAAGGTCTTGCAGTGCCCATAGCCTCTGTCGAGATAGATGGCTCCGATGAGGGCTTCGAAAGCATTGCCGGCAAGGTAGCTGTTGTGTGTCTGGTTTTGCTCGTTTCTGCGAATGAGTTTGTCGAGGCCTATCTCTTGAGCAAGCCTGCCAAGCGATTCTCGCTGCACTATCTTGCTTCTGGTGTTCGTGAGGAACCCTTCTCGCTTCTTTGGAAAGTGGTGGAAGACTATCTCGCCCACCACTGCATCGAGCACGGCATCGCCCAGGAACTCGAGGCGCTCGTTGTTGATAGGCGTGCCACTCTTGGCATGAGCGAGCATCGACTTGTGCATCAGGGCTTCCTGGTAGAGGCTTATCTTGTGGGGATAGAAGCCCAGCATATTACGAAAAGCGCGACAAAGTTCCCTGTCCTTGCGGAAAGGTAACCTTATCGCGTCTATCAGGTTTTCGGCAGACACGGCCTTATTCTGCGTATTTCTTAAAGATCACGCAGGCGTTATGGCCTCCGAAGCCAAAGGTATTGCTCAGAGCAGCCCTGACTGTGCGCTTCTGTGCCTGGCCGAAGGTGAAGTTCAACTTATAGTCAATCTCAGGGTCTTCGTCGCCGTCTTCATGATTGATGGTGGGCGGAACGATGTCCTCCTTGACTGCCATCACGCTTGCCATTGCCTCGATTGCTCCGGCAGCACCCAGCAGGTGGCCTGTCATCGACTTCGTGCTGCTGATGTTGAGTTCGTAGGCATGCTCGCCGAAGACGTCCACGATGGCCTTGCACTCGCTGATGTCGCCAACAGGAGTAGAAGTGCCGTGCACATTGATGTAGTCGATGTCGGCAGGCTTCATGCCAGCATCCTCGAGGGCATTCTCCATGACGAGCTTTGCGCCGAGTCCTTCGGGGTGCGATGCTGTGATGTGGTGAGCGTCGGCACTCATGCCTGCACCAGCCATCTCGGCATAAATCTTGGCACCGCGAGCCTTTGCATGCTCCAGCTCTTCAAGCACGAGCACAGCGCTGCCTTCTGCCATCACGAAACCATCGCGACTGGCACTGAACGGGCGACTTGCCTTCTGAGGTTCGTCGTTGCGAGTGCTGAGGGCGTGCATAGCTGTGAAGCCACCCACTCCAGCTGCCGTGATAGCTGCCTCTGCACCGCCGCTCACGATGACGTCAGCCTTACCCAGGCGGATGAGGTTGAAGGCGTCGGCAAGCGCATTGGTCGAAGAAGCGCAGGCACTCGAAGTGATGTAGTTGGGGCCGTGGAAGCCGTATTTGATGCTGATGTGACCGGCACAGATGTCGGCTATCATCTTAGGCACGAAGAAGGGGTTGAACTTGGGGCCGATGGTGTCGGCAGTCTTGGCATAAGCCGTCACTTCTTCCTCGTAGGTCTTCATGCCGCCGATGCCGACGCCGAAGATAACGCCCACACGGTTCTTATCGACCTTCTCGATGTCCATAGCGCTGTCGTCCACGGCCATGATGGCTGCAGAGAGCGCATATTGGCAATAGGGGTCCATCTTGCGAGCCTCTTTCCTGTCGATGAATTGCTCAGGATTGAAGTCCTTTACCTCGCAAGCGAACTGTGCCTTGAACTTGGATGCGTCGAAATGTGTGATAGGAGCAGCACCGCTCACACCATTGAGCATGTTCTGCCACGTCTCGGCAGCAGTATTGCCCAAGGGAGTGACAGCACCGATACCTGTCACTACAACTCTTTTCAATTCCATTTAATCTAATTCATAATTGTTAATTCATAATTCATAATTAAAACTGCAAGTCAATAGCAGGTTGCAATGAAAGGCAATTATGAATTGTGAATTGTGAATTGTGAATTGCTTTCTTACTTGTTTGCTTCGATGAAAGCGATGGCATCGGCAACGGTAGAAATCTTCTCTGCCTTGTCGTCGGGAATAGTAATCTCGAATGCCTTCTCAAATTCCATAATCAGCTCAACGGTGTCCAGAGAATCAGCACCGAGGTCGTTTGTGAATGATGCTTCGGGGGTAACGTCTGCTTCATCAACGCCCAACTTGTCAACGATAATCTCTTTTACTTTAGCTTCAATTTCTGACATAACTTTGTTTATTTACATTTAACAATTTTACGATTTTCTGTTTTGTTCTCTCATCCCTCTGCGAAGTCAACGAGGGAATGCTTCTTTTTATTTCGCGGTGCAAAGTAACAACATTTTGCGCAAATATGCAACAGTTGGGCTTAAAAACATGCCAAAATGTGCACATTTTAACTTTTATTGTGCACAAATGAGGCATTCTGAGCAATGGAAAGAGGGGTTTTGCGGCCTACATTATTATATTATATAGGGCGAAAAGTCATGCGAACTGGCTCTTTTTTGAATGAATAATCCTGATTTTTCAATCTTCAATCTTCAATTTTCAATATTCAATCTTCAATTTTAAATCTTCAATCAAATAATTTTGAATTTTGAATTAAATTTCTTACCTTTGCCCTCACTATGCCACAATATGCCGATGTCATACTTCCCTTGCCTTTGCAGGGTGCCTTCACCTATGCCTTACCGCCTCAGCTGGCTGCTCAGCCGCAGGTGGGAAGCCGCGTGATTGTGCCTTTTGGAAGCAGGAAGTTCTACACAGCCATTGTGGTTCGCCTGCATGACGAGACACCGCCCTACACCACAAAACACATCTCGGAGGTGCTCGACGAAAAGCCTGTCATATTGCCCGAACAACTGCGTTTGTGGAAGTGGATTGCTGATTACTATCTCTGCTCTCTGGGCGATGTCTTCAAGGCTGCTTTACCTTCGGGACTGAAACTGGAGAGCGAGAGCATCATCCTGCTGAACGAGGACTGGGAGGCCGAGTCGCCTTTGTCTCCAAACGAAGAAAAGGTATGGCGAGCCCTGAATAAACTCCCCCAGAAAGGGGCTGGAGGGGCTGGACAGAGTCTGCTGAGCTTGCAGAAAGAGACTGGCGTGAGAAGCATCCTGCCAACCGTGAAAAGCCTCCTTGAAAAGGGCGCAGTGAGGATGAAGGAGGAAATACGCCGCACTTATAAGCCTAAGACTGTGACCTGTGTGCGGCTAGCCGAAGCCTACCTCGATGAAGCCCGTCTGCATGAGGTTTTCAACAACTTGCACCGCTCCCCCAAGCAAGAGGCTTTGCTGGCCTGTTTTCTGAATGAGATTCGCTCGGTTCCTCTTGAAGGAGAAGCCGCCCCACCGAAGTCCTCTCCCTATAAGGGGGAGATGGAGAGGGGTTCCCTGTTGCAGGCATCGAACTGCTCGGATGCCATCCTGCGCGAACTTTGCCAGAAGGGCATTCTCGAGACCTTCGCCAAGCCTGTCGAAAGAGCGCAAGCCAGCCAGCAGCAAAACGAGGCAGAGGGACTTCCATCGCCTTTGACGCCTGTTCAGCAAACAGCCATGGAGAGTATCCTCGAGCAATGGCGTTCGCACAATGTCTGCCTGCTTCATGGCGTGACCAGCAGCGGCAAGACGGAAATCTATATCCACCTCATGCAAAAAGCAATCGATGCGGGAAAACAAGTGCTGTTCATGCTGCCCGAGATTGTCCTGACTGCCCAGCTGACGGAAAGGCTTCGCCGTGTCTTCGGCTCTCGGATGGGGGTTTACCACTCCCGCTATCCCGACAATGAAAGGGTGGAGCTTTACCAGAAGATGCTGAGCGACAAGCCTTATGACATCGTGGTTGGTGTGCGCAGCAGCCTCTTCCTTCCCTTCCGAAACCTTGGCCTTCTCATCATCGACGAAGAGCATGAAACATCTTTCAAACAACAAGACCCTGCACCGCGCTACCAGGCAAGAAACACAGCCCTGGTGCTTGCGAAGCAGGTGGGCGCGAAGGCATTGCTGGGTTCTGCCACACCAAGCCTGGAGTCGTACCACAATGCCCTCACCGGCAAATATGGTCTCGTCACCCTGAAGACACGGTTTGCCGGTCTGAACTTGCCCAATATCGAGGTCATCGATGTGCAGGAGATGCGCCGGAAGAAGCTGATGAGCGGTTTCTTCTCGCCTCAGCTGCTGGCCCGCATTCGCAAGGCTTTGGAGCAGAAGCAGCAGGTCATCCTCTTCCAGAATCGCCGAGGCTATGCGCCTGTCCTTGAGTGCAGGGTATGCGGATGGACTCCCCGCTGTCAAAGCTGCGACGTCAGCCTGACTGTCCATCGCGGCTACAGACAAATGGTCTGCCATTATTGCGGCAAGACCTACAACATCCCGCAGATGTGTCCGAACTGCGAGAGCGCCGAGCTTTCCAGCCGCGGCTATGGCACTGAGCGCATTGAAGAGCAGCTGCAAGCCATCCTGCCGGAAGCGAGGATTGCCCGGATGGACCTTGACACAACGCGTTCAAGGCAAAACTACGAACAGATTCTGCATGATTTCGAGGAGGGGAAGACGGACATCCTCATTGGCACACAGATGGTGACTAAGGGCCTTGACTTCGACCGCGTCAGCCTGGTTGGCATCCTTTCTGCCGACACGATGCTCTCGCAGCCCGACTTCCGCAGCTATGAAAGGGCTTTCCAACTCATGGAGCAAGTGGCGGGCAGGGCAGGCAGGAAGGGCTCGGTAGGCCATGTCATCCTGCAGACTCGGGATGCGGGAAATGCGATAGTCCAGCAGGTGGTGAACCACGACTACGAAGGCATGTATGCCGAGCAGGCTGAGGAGCGCGAATTGTTCCGCTATCCACCCTTCTGCCGCGTCGTCTTCATCTACCTGAAGCATCGCGATGAAAGGATTGTGGAGAGTCTGTCAGCGGACTTTGCCAAGCTGCTGAGGCAGGTATTCGGCGAACGAGTGCTGGGCCCGGACACTCCTCCCGTCGGCCGCGTCCAACTGATGCACATCCGCAAGCTGATTCTGAAGATGGAGCTGACGGCTCCGATGTCGGCAGTCCGCGAGCGGCTTCTTGCCCTGCAAGAGCAGGTTCTGCAAATGCCTGGCTACCACTCCGCACAAGTCTATTACGACGTAGATTGACAAACTGGTTGTAATTTACGATTTGACGATTTACGATTTACTATTTATTTACGATTTAGTAATTTAGCTATTTATTTCCCCTCTCCTCGGAGAGGGGCTAGGGGTGAGGCTATTATTTATAATTTACGATTTGACAATGTACAATGTACAATTGATTTACAATTTAGTAATTTAGCTATTTACAGGGTTCTTGGGCTGTTCCCCTTCCTTTCTCCCCTCTCCTCAGAGAGGGGTCGGGGGAGGCTTTCATTCTTCATTCTTCATTTGACTCGCTACCTCCAAACGCTTCTCAACAGCCGCACTTTCGCCTCTTCTGTGCTGCCGTCGATGGAGATGCGGTCGTAGATGGTTTCGGGGAAGACGAGTGTGGACATGATGACAGAGCCGTCGTCGGTGGTCACCTCAACATTCGACTGGTCCACAAAGATGCAAAGCGTTACCTTCTCCCTGTCTGAAAAGAGCGACGAACGCATGGAGGGGATTGCGAAGTTGGCATGGAAGTCAGTCTTGCCGCTATTGGCACCTCGGTTGATGACAATTTCGCGTCTTTGTGCGTCGATATGAATGCCATATTCCTGCCCAGAGGCATTGGCGAGCACGACATCGGCGTCTGAGGTCATGTCAGCGGTCACATTCAGCTGGTAGGCATCGGGCAGGTCGCCATCCTGCTTCTTCACGAAGGAGCCAGCCGCCGCAAGTGGTTGCCAGGATTCCGCTATCCCATCAATCTCGCTGACAATCATGGTCTTGAGCAAAGGCTGGCCATCGTATTCCTCGAGCACCATTTCGCGGGGCAGGGTCATGCAGCAGCGCCAAGGCGAGACGGGGTAGCCGCCGTAAGCCTGATTGTTCATCCATCCGATGCAGACTCTTCTGTCGCCTGTGCCTGACCAAGTCACGCTGGCGTAGTCGTCCATGCCATGGTCCTCCCAGAGCGGATATTTGTAGCGGTCGGGCGTGAACTTGCCATTAGCGAGTTTGCCCACGAAGTACATGGTGCCCGAGCCCACTACAGGACCGCCGTCGCTGACGTTGACGGTCAGCACCCATTTGCGCTCGCCCTTGTACTGCATTGGGAAGAGGTCGGCACATTCCCAGACACCCCGGTTGCAGTTGGGGGCATAGGTTGGAGCGGTGAAGGTGGAACGCAATGTCCAAGTCTTGAGGTTGGTGGAGCGGTAAATCTGTGCCGAATGCTCGCCGCCCAAAGCCAGGATGCAGTACCATGCTTTTGACGATTCGTCCCACACCACTTTTGGGTCGCGGAAGTCTCCATGAGTGGTGTTCTTGATGACGGGGTTCCCCTGGTACTTGGTGAAGGTCATGCCGCCGTCGGTGCTGTAGGCGATACATTGCTGTTCGTGGTCGCCGTGAGATGTGTACATGGCGATGATGGCATTCTCGCCGAAGCCTGCGGTATTGGCCGAATCGACCACTGCCGAACCGGAATAGACATAGCCGAGGTTGTCGGGCTCGATGGCTACAGGCTGCTCCTGCCAATGGAAGAGGTCGGTGGAGGTGGCGTGTCCCCAGGAGATGTTTCCCCAATCGGGACCGGACGGGTTGTATTGGTAGTAGAGGTGCCAGATGCCGTCGGCATAGACCATTCCATTGGGGTCGTTTATCCAGTTCTTGGCGGGCGTGAAATGAATCTGCGGACGCATTTTCTCGCGGTAGTCGGAGGCCTGCGTCGTGGTGCCCGTGCCTTCGTAGGGCTCTCCCACAGCGAGGTACTCGATTGCATTCTTTGCCATGCGGAGCACATTAGCCTGGAAGGGGCTGTTGCGGGGACATGCACTCTTGTCGGGCGAGCCGTCGGCATTCTTGTAGGAGAACTCGCAGCCGCCGTTGCCCACACAGAGCACGATGCCCTTGAAGTCGGTATTGCCCTGCCGAGCCTCCCAGACATTGAGCTGCGACACCCAGTCAATCTGCGAATCCCAGACAGCAAGGGGATAGATGCCATAGGTCTGCGTGAGCGCGTCGTAGCACCTCGGGTCTTGGTTGCCGAGGCCTGTAATCTGTGCAGGCAAGTTGTGGAAGACGCAGTTGTGGTCCTCCGTCCAGGCGGGGCCTTTGACGGTGATGTACTTGGAGCGGCCTGCCGAGCGCACCTCGCAGCCCCGATAGAGCGGATGCTGGGAGAAGTCCCTGACAAAGCGGCTGCCGGGGTTCAGCTGCACAGCCATGTACCACTGCCCCTGGTTCCAAGAGCCTTTGCCGATGGTGATGCGATGGTCGCAAGCCCGCATCATATCGCGGTCCATGCGTCCCAGGTCGGCGATGAAGGTGACAGCATGCTGCCAGAGCACGAGGTTGCCGCCAGCCCGATACCATTCGCGGACGTAGGGCGTGGCCTGCTGTACGCTGGACGGCTGCGTCCAGGCATTGTCCTCGCTGCCCGAGTCGAGGTCGCGGATGTAGAAGAGCACCTTGTAGGGCGCCAGGTCTTCCTGCGAATGGATGTTGCCGGCATAGAGGAAGGGGCATTCGGGGTATTCCTGATGGAACCAGAGCCACGCGCTGGCCTCGTCGTCATCGCCATTTTGCACGATATCCTCGGCGCTGGCATAGGGGCTCAGGAAAGCCACGCCCACAGTGCTGACCTGTGCTTCCCGGGTGCAGAAGAAGGAGGTGTCGCCGTAATAGAACATCCCATCGACGACGGCATAGGGGCGGAAGTAATAGATGGTGGCTGGCGCGAGACCGGAGAGGCCGACACGGAAGATGCCGTCCTCGCTCATTTCGGCAGCCTGCACCTGCTGCTGAGGATTGACCGAGGTGCCGTAGAAGAAGCCGCAAGCCATCCCAGCCCAAGCATCACCATCGGCAACCAACTTAGCAGACAGAGCGGCAGCATCGGCAGAAATGCCCTCAGCACCAACAACCTGCAACACCACGGAACCCTTGCTGTCGAAGCTGACCTGCTCCACTTCGGGCACGTCGAAGCTCTGTACAGACTTGTCCGCGAGCAGCACATTCATGCGTTCCTGAGCACCGGCCAAGGCAGCCAGAAGGAGCATAAGCAACACCAGGAGAAAGGATTTATTTTTCATACTTTTTTCTTTTGTTATTTTCTAAGTGCAAAGATACAACATTTTTTGGCGATTTCCAAATTTTTTGGCAATTATTTTGTAAAACAAAATAAAATTGTAACAAAAAGGGGTAAAACAGGGGTAATCAGACATCCGGAAACGAGGAATACTTGTCCGGCAAAGAGATTGTGAAGAGTTGCATGTTCAAGAAGTTTTTGGCGTCATTCTAGGCTATGGAGAAATCTGTGGAGGGTTGCAGAAGGGAACGTCAAGTTAATCTGAAAACTCTTCGGCAGAGAGCAAGCGCAACAACCGCAACAACCGCAACAAGCATTTTCGAGAGAGAGTGTCTGCTAATAATAATATTATTATAAAATAATTATCTCGTATTATTAGCGAATACAGCGAAAATCACTTATCTCTTTTTTTTGCTTGTTGCGGTTGTTGCGCTTGTTGCGCTTGTTGCGGTCACTCATCAAATGGTTATTTTTCAAGTTATTAAACCAAGTTTGACATGCAAAAGAATGCTGCCGGACAACTTGACACGTTGAATCAGACAGCTTAACACGTCGAATCGGACAACTTAACACGTCGAATCGGCCGACCTGACAGCCTGTGATGGAAAAGTCATCCTGATGCAAGACAAAACCCCACTGGCGTTGCTCAGTACCAAAAAGTGCAAAAAACGCCCATTCCATCGAAAAACATGGGCTTCACAACCCCACTTTTTCCACCCCGAAAAGATGCTTTTCCAAGGAAAAAACAAATACATTTTGGGGGTAATTTGACACATGAATCCGACGATGGAAGTGTCCTTAGTTTTCATTGGACTCACATTATTCCTTAATTTTTCTATCTACTATCTTCATCATTTCAATTTATTTTCGTATCTTTACACCCGAAAAACGCAAAACAACCACAACTATGAGACACCTGAAACCCGATTTCCTCAACTTTTTGGTGGCTGCCCTTCTGCTGTGCCTTGCCACCCATACCCATGCTTCGGACTGGCTTTTCCTCGATGGCAAGAGCGACTACAAGATTGTCATCTCCGCCTATGCCTCCACTTCCGAACAAACGGCCGCAAAGGAATTGCAGCAGTACATCGAGCAGATGAGCGGCGCCCTGCTGCCCATCACCAACGACCTGAACACTACGGGGAAACGCATCATCATGGGCTACAACGGACGTGTGAAGGCTCTCACTGGCGCACAAATGCCGGAGAAGGACGACGAGAGCTTCACCTACAAGACCGTGGGAAGCGACCTGCTCATCTGGGGCGGCTCACAGCGAGGCACCATGTATGGCGTCTTCACCTTCCTCGAGAGAGAATTGGGAATCCATTGGCTCACACCCAGCTGCACCGTCGTCCCCAAGTACAGGGGATGGAAGCTGCCTCGGCTGAACCACTCGGAAAAACCCTTCATCGGCTACCGCTACAGCAACTATTTCGTGGCAAACAACGCGAAATGGAGTGCCCACACCCGCGAAAACATGAAATGGGGGCCCACCATCAACGAGTATGGCAACATCGAGGCCTATTGGGGCGCTCACACAATGGGAGAGTTCGTCACCACAAGGGAGTTCTTCGGGTCGCATCCCGAGTATTTCTGCCTGCGCAATGGCAAACGCTATGGCGGCTACGGCCAGCTCTGCCTCTCAAACCCTGAGGTCCTCGAAATTTGCAAGGAAAGGCTGATGCAATTCATGCGCAGAAACCCCAACTACCGCATCTACAGCCTCTCGCAGAACGACAATTTCCTGTTCTGCCAATGCGACAAGTGCAAGGCCATCGAGGACCAGTATGGCGGGCACTCGGGCATCATCGTCTGGTTCGTCAACCAAGTGGCCGATGCCGTGAAGCAGGAGTTTCCCGACAAGTTCGTGGGCACCTTCGCCTACCAGTACTCGCGGCAGCCGCCCACAAACATCAAGCCTCGCGAGAATGTTGTCATAAGGCTTTGCAGCATAGAGTGTTGCTTTGCCCATCCCCTCGATGCAGGCTGTCCGCAGAACGAGAAGTTCATGAGCGACCTGAAGGGCTGGGCAGAGCTGGCGCCCCACCTATTCATCTGGGACTACATCGTCGATTATGCCCAGTACATCGCGCCTTGGCCTAACTTCCAAGTGCTCGGCCCAAACATCAAGGTCTTCGGCGACAACAAAGCCATCGGCATCTTCGAGGAAGCGCAGTATCAGTCGGCCGGAGCTGAGTTCGACGAGATGAAGGCTTGGACGGTCAACCAGCTGCTCTGGAACCCCAATCAGGACGTCGATTCGCTGGTCAGCATCTTCGTCAAGGGCTACTACGGCAAGGCCGCACCATATATTAAGGAATACTACGACCTCTGCCAGAGACTCGTCAAGCCCGACATCCACTACGGCATCTATATCCGTGAGAATCATGAGATTTACAGCGACGACTTCATCCTGAAAGCCTTCGCCATCCTCGACAAGGCAAAGGCGGCGGCAGAGACAGAGTGGCTTCGGGAACAAGTGGACCGCGTCAGGATGCAGCCCCTCTATCTGTATTGCATGCGCCACAAAGCCGCTTCTCTGCAGGACGGCAACTGGGAAGAGCTGAAGCAGCTGATGCTGAAACACAGAGCCATGCACCGCGAAGGCCAACGGCAAGCAGGGTTCTTCACCTGGTTCGAGCAGGAAGCGAGGAAGTAATGAATAGCCTCCCCTAGCCCCTCCAAAGGAGGGGAAAATAAATAGTTAAATAACTAAATCGTAAATAAATAGTAAATCGTAAATCGTCAAATCGTAAATTACTTAAATCGTAAATTACTTAAATCGTAAATAAATCGTAAATCGTCAAATCGTAAATTACTTAAATCGTAAATTACTTAAATCGTAAATAAATCGTAAATCGTCAAATCGTAAATTACTTTATGTTTTCCGGAATAATAGAAGCGATGGCTCGCGTGGTTGCCATCGAGCACGAGCAGGACAACGTCCATCTGACCTTGACCTGTCCCTTCGTTGATGAACTTAGCATCGACCAAAGCATCGCCCACAACGGCGTCTGCCTCACAGTGGTAGCCATTGACCATTCACTATTGACCTACACCGTGACCGCTATGCGCGAGACTCTGGAGCGCAGCAACCTCGGACTGCTCCAGGTGGGCGACGAAGTGAATGTGGAGCGCTCGATGCTGATGAATGGCCGACTGGACGGGCATATCGTGCAAGGCCACGTCGACCAGACCGCCGTCTGCATCGCAGTAGAAGACCAGCAGGGCAGCCATCAATACACCTTCAAATACGAAAGCACGAAGGAGATGGTCAGGCACGGCTATTTCACCGTCGACAAGGGCAGCGTGACCGTCAACGGCGTCAGCCTCACCGTTTGCCGACCCACAGAAAACACCTTCCAGGTCTGCATCATCCCCTATACCTTCGACAATACCAACTTCCATGCCATCAAGCCCGGCTCCGTCGTCAACATCGAGTTCGACATCATCGGGAAATACATCGCACGAATGCATGAACTTCAAAATTAACAAATTCAAGATTCAATAATATGAAGAGACTTTCTTATTTTCTAATTCTCTTATTTTCTGCATTTCTCAATGTTCAGGCAGGAAAACACATCGGTATCTGGCCGAAAGGCAAGATGCCCGATGCTCAGCCTCAGCAGATTGCGGCTATGACGGCCGAATCAGGTCAAGAAGGCTTCAACCCCGACAAGTACCGAATGCCCTACCTGGAATGGATGGACAAGCCCGCCACTCCCAATGGCTGCTGCATGATACTCATCTCGGGCGGCGGCTACTTCAACACTTGCGACAACAACCTCATCACCCTTTGGACAAAGCGCTTCACAGAGCTTGGCTTCCAATGCGTCAACTTCGTCTATCGCACTCCACGGCCAGAAGGGCTCCCCATCTACAAGAGTGCCTGGGAAGACGGCCAGAGAGCTGTCCGAATGGTTCGCAGCGAGGCAAAGAAGCGCGGCTTCGACCCCGAGAAGATTGGCATCATCAGCATGTCGGCAGGCTCCCACTTGGCTCTGCTGCTCGCAACCAGTTCGCAAACACCCGCTTATGCTCCCATAGATGCTCTCGATGAAGTGCCCAGCCACATCAACTTTGCCATCGTCAATGCCCCTGCCTATGCCCTCAGCGACAGCGAAGGCGGCACACCAAATGTCCGCTTGGGCTATGGACCTGATGTCAGGCTCGACACCATCTTCCACTTCGACGAAAAGACCTGTCCCATGAGTCTGCATCACGGCGGCAACGACCCCTACAGCCCCAATGCCTCGACACAAGTCTTCCGCCAGCTCCGCAAGAGGAAGATTCCCGCAGAACTGCATCTCTATCCGGGCAAAGGACACGGAGCCTTCGGCCTGGAGCGAGGCATTGAGTTCCTCACACAGATGGGGCTGCTCGGTCCCATTCAGCCCGAGGTGGATATCATGAAGCGCTTCGACAACGACAACGACCGCGACAAATACTTCAAGGAGAACATCTGGCCCGATGGCAAGATGCCTTATGTGCAAGAGAATCAAGGCACTCCATACATCGAATGGCACATCCCAGCCAACCTCAAGACGAAGGCCATCCAGATTATCTACTCAGGCGGCAGCTACAATGGCAACAATCCTGAAAGTTTCGAGGTGGCTCCAGCACGCCGCTACCTCAACAGCCTCGGCATGGCAGTGGTGACCATGCGCTATCGCACACCTCGCCCTGCTCCCGAAACAGGCTTGAAGAAGCACATCTCAGCCTGGCAAGACCTGCAGCGCGCCATCAGAATCGTCAAGAGCAAAGCTGCCAGCTACGGCCTCGACCCCAACAACATAGGCATCATGGGCAGCAGCGCTGGCGGACACCTCACCCTGATGGGCGTGACATCCTCTGTGCAACAGGCTTACCTTCCCATCGACGACCTCGACAAGCAGCCTTGCAATGTGCAGTGGGGCATCGGCATCTATCCCGCTTATGCCCTGACAGACGGAGCTGAGGAACACAACACCACAAGCGGAACAGACGACAGCGCCGTGCTTGTTCCTGAGTTCAACTTCGACCTCAAGACAGCCCCGATGCTCTTCGTTCACGGCGACAAAGATGGCTGGGCTGCCATGAACTCCGTCAAGACTTGGGAGAAGATGCGAGCCATGGGCATTCAGAGCGAACTCCACATCCTCGCCACACGCGAGCATTGCTTCCAGCGGACAGCATCCCCCGGCACCGGCAGCTACACCTATCTCGAACGCATCAGCGAGTTCTTGAAAGAAATGAAGAAGTTATAGACGAACGAAGAGTGAAGAGTGAAGAATTAAAGCCTCCCCCGACCCCTCCGAAGGAGGGGAGAATAAATCACCAAATAGCTAAATCGTAAATAAATCGTAAATAGTAAATCGTCAAATCGTAAATTACTCAATGGTTACCATCATCGCCGCCATTGCCGAGAACAATGCCATCGGCCTGAAAGGCAAGCTCCTCTACTGGTTGCCGGCTGACCTGCGTCGCTTCAAGACACTCACCACAGGCCACACCATCATCATGGGCCGAAAGACCTTCGACAGCCTGCCTAAAGGCGCATTGCCCAACCGCAGAAATGTCGTCCTCTCTCGCAGCAAAAAGGACTTTCCCGGTGCAGAGCGCTTTTCCTCCCTGAAAGAAGCCCTCGCCAGTTGCGCTGCCGAAGAAGAGGTCTATATCATCGGCGGAGCAAGCGTTTATGCAGAAGCCTTGCCCCTTGCCAATCGCCTCTGCCTGACAGAAGTGCATGATACTCCGAAGGAAGCCGACGCCTTCTTCCCCGAATTCAACCGCGATGAATGGCAAGTTGCCTTCTGCGAAAAACATAAACCGGACGAGAAAAACAACCTATTCTATGACTTCATAGACTATATTAAGACTCCCTAACCCTTCCAAAGGAATAGCCTCCCCCGACCCCTCCAAAGGATGGGGGGAACAGCCCCAAGAACCCTGTAAATAATTAAATTACTAAATCGTAAATAAATCGTAAATCGTAAATAGTCAAATCGTAAATTAAATAAACTGTCAAATCGTAAATGATTCAATATCTCAACCTCTTAAAAAGAATCCTTGATGAGGGCATCAGGAAAGAAGACCGCACAGGCACTGGCACCATCAGCATCTTCGGCCACCAGATGCGTTTCGACCTGAGCGAAGGCTTTCCCCTGGTCACCACAAAGAAGGTGCACCTGAAGAGCATCATCTACGAACTGCTTTGGTTTCTGCAAGGCAACACCAATGCCAAGTGGCTGCAAGAGCGGGGAGTGCGCATCTGGAACGAATGGGCTGACCCCGAGACAGGCGACCTCGGCCATATCTATGGCTATCAGTGGCGCTCCTGGCCTGACTATGATGGCGGCTTCATCGACCAGATTCAGCAAGCAGTCGATACCATCAAGCGCGACCCAGACTGCCGCCGCATCATCGTCTCTGCCTGGAATGTGGCCGACCTGAAGAACATGAACCTGCCGCCCTGCCATGCCTTCTTCCAGTTCTATGTGGCAAATGGCCGACTCTCCCTGCAGCTCTACCAAAGGAGTGCAGACTGCTTCCTCGGCGTGCCCTTCAACATCGCCTCCTATGCCCTGCTGTGCACGATGATGGCACAGGTGTGCGGCCTCGAACCGGGCGAATTCATCCACACCACCGGCGACACTCACATCTACCTCAACCACCTCGACCAAGTGCATCTGCAACTCACACGCCAGCCTCGCAAGCTGCCGCAAATGCACATCAATCCCGAGATAACAGACATCTTTAAGTTTCAATACGAGGACTTCACCCTCGAAGGTTACGACCCCTACCCCGCTATCAAAGGCGTCGTAAGCGTTTAAAACACATTACCCATGAAGAGACACATCCTTTCTATCCTCAGCCTCTGTCTGCCTCTGTGTATGTTGGCAGCCAACACGAAAACATCCGTCAGCAAAGTTTCCACGCAGATTGCCATCACAGACGACGTGGACTTCCAGATTACGAATGCCACACCCTTTACTGACGAAGGACTGGTGAACATCGTCAACACCGAGCATGCCGTTGTCATTCTGACGAAGGTAAAGCCTTCCTTCGCCATCAGCCATTGGCTTTCCAAAGTGCAGATAAATGGTGCAAAGGCCGTCAACAACCGCAACTGCCAAGTGAAGATTTGGGACAAGGGCTGCATCATCATGCCCTACAAAAACAGCATCAGACCCCTGACTGTCTTCTCCGAGCAGCAGTTTGAGGGCGAGTCGGTCAACGGCTTCGGCACCGAGAACACCGGCGGCTACATGAACACCCTGAGCGAAGCAAAGCTCAACAACCGCATCCGCTCCTTCAAGCTGAAACGAGGCTACATGGTGACCTTCTCCACCCTGCCCAAAGGACGAGGCTACAGCCGCTGCTTCATCGCTGCCGACAAGGACCTCGAAGTGGCTACCTTGCCCGCTGTGCTCGACCAGAAGATTTCCTCCTATCGCGTCTTCAAATGGTATGACACGGGCAAACCGCAGATTGCCGCAGCTGGAGGAAACTCCGAGCTCTGCTCTGCCCTCAATGTCACCAGCACCTACACTTGGGGAACAACGAGCGACATGTCTCCTGATGTGGAGAATGTTCCCCACCACATCTACGAGAACTATCCTTCGCCGTCGGCACTCGGCGCTTGCACCACCTCACCCCATATGAAGACAAACAATGAGCCGATGAACCCCGCCGACGACCCCAAAAATCAGACTGAAGATGTGGATGCCGTGCTCGCCAACTGGCAAGACCTCATGGCTACAGGCATGCGACTCTGCTCGCCCTCTTCTTGGGACGGCAGCGACTACACCAACGGCACCGGCTACATCAAGCGCTTCATCGACAGCATCGATGCCCGTGGCTGGCGCTGCGACATCATCGACCTGCATTGCTATTGGCCCGAAAGCAACTTCAATACAATTGGCAACTGGACAAGCTCGACGGGTCGCCCTGTCTGGATATCCGAATGGGTATGGGGCGCTTCGTGGAACAACAACGGAGCCTTTGCCAGCGGTGTGACTGAGAGCAAGAACGCCGAAACCCTGCGGCGCATCTGCCCCGTGCTCAACAACAACGACTGCATCGAGCGCTATTACTATTGGAACTTCGAGCGCGACCCTT
>CAMJOE010000032.1:0-23221 GCA_946407485.1 uncultured Prevotellaceae bacterium
GCTGCTATTCGTCAGAAACACCGATGAGAGAGGACTTAAAAGGAAGAGAGAGAAATTTTCCCCGGACAGCAATAATTCTATTTCTGTCCTGCAAAAAAGCTCCAAAGATGCGACAGGCCCTGTCTGCTGCCTTTCGTCGGAAACACCGATGAACAGGCATTCGGGAAGTGGTTTGGATAAAAACAACAGCAGCTGCAATCGGATGGGATTGCAGCTGCTGTTGCTATAGGATACAGGTTTTGCTACCTGCGGTCTGACGAATGCTTGCGGAGCGTTGAGGCCAGCAGGGGCTTATTTCATCTTGTTCATCAGCACCCGCATCCAGTAGCCGCCGATGACGCTGCGCGCCTTGAAGCCCGTCATGCGGCCTGTCTTCGTGTCGTGCCAGTCGCTGATGGGCACGCGGCTCTCCGTCTCGTTGATGTACTTGTAGAGCGGGTCGACGAAGGCCTGGAAGTCCTTGTCGGTGGCTGCCATGGCTGCCGACCACATGATCCAGTCGCTCTTGGTGTAGTCCTTGCGGCAGTCGAGCGGCAGGCCGTACTTGTTCTGCTTCTTGAGGTAGTACTTCAGCTCGGTCTGCATGGCGTCAGCGGGGATGATGCCCGTCTGCCATAGCTTGTCCCAAACCATGTTGTACTTCTGGCTCCACGTGTCGGCTCCGGCACCGTAGGCCAGTTCGTAGTGGTCCTTCACCTTCGTCTCCTTCTCCCAAGCGGCTGCCATCTCCTTTGCCTTGGCGTTGTACTTCTCATATACATCGTCCATCCCCTTCATCTTGGCGAGCTCGGCATAGCCTGCGACGCCCATGATGGCCTTAATGGCGAGGTTGCAGTTGCCAGCCCAGTGACCCGCGAAATCGTCGGTGCAAAGCTGGTTGGCGGGGTGCAGACCGTTCTCTACGAGGTAGTCGGCCCAGGTGGTGATGATGCGCCAGTACTTATCGACATAGAGGGTGTTGCCCTCCTGCTTGCAGATTTGTGCGGCGAGGGTAATCATGTTGCCGGCCTCCTCGAGCGGCATGTCGCCGCCATAGACCTGACCGTTTGCCTTGGGGTACTGTCCGAGGTCGTGTGCTGCGAAGGGCTTTGTCCATCGGCCCGTGTAGCTGTATTCGAAGATGCTGGTCATCATGCCTTTCTGAAGTTCCGGGTTGTAGCACAGATAGAGAGGCGCTTCGGGATAAGTGAGGTCGACGGTATTGACGCATCCGTTGGAGTTGTTCTCCTTCGAGAAGAAGAGCACGTTGCCCTCGTCGTCGCGGAAGAGCTTGTGGGCTGCGTTGACGTGGCGGTATGAGCCGGAGAGAATCTCGGCATACTTCACGCCTCCGGCATTGAAACCGTCGTCGTAGATGGTCCTGTCCATCTGGCGGCAGCGCTGCATGATGTTGGTGTAGCCAGCTCGCATGCGGTCGAACATGTCGTAGATGCTGACGGTGCCCTCATGTGCCCAGTAGCCTTTGTAGCGCTTGTAGAAGTACTCGATGTCCCATATCTCGTCGTAACCAATCATGGCGAAGCTGCTGCTGCGCTCCGTCGTGCCGAAGTCGTGGACGTAGGCCAGTGTGGGCAGGGATACTTGCTTTTGGCAGACGACCTTGCGCTCACCGCGCGGCAGGTTGCCGTCGGCCAGGAACTGCGTCTTGATGTCGGCATCGGAGGCGAGGCAAAGGCGTCCGTTGGTGCCTGCGAGGTAAACGTAGCCCCAATCGATGCAGATGCCGTCGCCCGTCTTGGCGAGGATGGGCTGCTGGATGGTGCCAGCCTTGAGGTACTGTGTGCCGTTCTTGAACTCCATCGTCGAGACGGTGGGCTGCTGTATCTTGTTGACAGCCATCTGAGGCGTGGTGGAGAGGTAGAACTTCACGCTGTGGCGCTTGCCATCGGTGGAGCGCACCTGATAGGAGATGTAGTTGATGGGCGCGGACAGCAGGTCGTAGTCGTCGATGATGTGGGGAGCGGTGAAGACGACGTCGAGCTCAACGGGACCGCAGGCGAAGGTGTAGTAGGTGTTGCAGGCCAGCACGTCCACGCTCTTCTGCTCAGCCGTCACAATCTTGTCGTTGCCCTTGGCAATGTTGCGGAAGATGCCGAAATCGACCAGTGCGCCGCCCGTCTTGTTGTAGCAATGCACGGCAAAGACGTTCTTGCCCTCCCTGAGCAGCCCGGCCCTCTCGCCATCCAGGCGAACCACCACGCCATCGACGTAGTCCATGATGCCCGTGGCGGCCTTCTTGCCATTGATGTAGATTTCGCAGGCATCGTCGTGCGAGAAGATGAGGTAGAGGTCGCCCTGCAGCTGGCTGGCAGAGAGGTCAACCGTGCGGCGCACCCAAATGTCGTTGTCCTCCTTGGTCCACGGGGTGCGGATGTTGTCGTAGTTGTCCGAGCCGAAAGCACCCTTGCCGTTCTTCCATGAAGAGGCGTTGAAGTCGGGTTTCATCCAGTCGTCCGAAGGCTTCTGGTCGGTGTACTGTGCCTCCCACTCGGCCTCGTTTGCCATGGGGACAACGCTCTCCATGAGCGTGCGCTGAGCGGAACCCATCCAGCGGTAGGTCGTGCCGTCCACGTAGAGCAGGCCTTCAAGGGGCTTCTCGTCGTTCGTCCAATGGCGCGTACTGCCATCGGTCAGCTTGTCGTAAGGGCTCCAAACGGAGAAGTAGGGGTCGCTGACCACCAATGGAACACTGGGCAAACGAAGGTCCGTTTGCTTGTAAGGCTTGAAGAACTCGGCGCTCTGCGCCCAGCCCGTCAGAGAGATTGCAGCGAGGGCAATCGATAAAACAATCTTTTTCATCTTGTCATTAAAGCATTTACCATTTGACAATTTACGATTTACAATTTATTTACTATTTAGTAATTTAACTATTTACATCTCCCCTCCTTTGGAGGGGGTGGGGGAGGCTATTCCTTTGGAGAGGGACGGGGTGAGGCTTTGTGGCGCGGCTGTTTAATAAGCGTTCTCTTCTCCGTGAATGGCATTGAAGACCGTCTTCCAGATGATGAAGAGGTCGAGGGCGAAGGTCCAGTGCTCGATGTACCAGATGTCTCGCTTGACGCGGCCTTCCATCTGCCACAGCTCCGACGTCTCCCCCCGGAAGCCTGTCACTTGGGCATAACCCGTGATGCCGGGCTTTGCGAAGTGGCGAATCATGTAGCTCCCAATGAGTTTGCTGTACTGCTCTGTGTGCTTTAGCATGTGCGGACGCGGGCCGACGATGCTCATGTCGCCCAGCCATACATTGATGAACTGCGGCAGTTCGTCGACACTGGTGCGACGCATGAACTCCCCGATGCGCGTCTTGCGCGGGTCGTCCTTTGTGGCCTGCACCTTGTCGCTGTCCACATTGACGCGCATCGAGCGGAACTTGTAGCAGTAGAATTCCTCGCCATTGATGCCTGAACGTTTCTGCTTAAAAAACACCGGCCCAGGCGAACTCAGCTTGATGAGCGTACCGAAGATGATGTAAACGAAAGGGAAGATGGTCAGCAGGAAGATGCTGGAGGCAAGGAAGTCGAAGGCGCGCTTGATGATGCGGTTGCCCAGCAAAGAGAGCGGCTCGTTGTGGAGGCTGAAGACGGGCGTGCCGTCCATGAGGTTGAACGCCATTGTATGCCGCTGATAGTTGAAGGCATCGGGAATGTGATTATAGCGTACGATTTTGTGTGCGCATGCTTGCATCACTTTATTTATCAAGTCATTTTGCGACGATGGCAGAAGGCAGAAGACTTGGTGCAGTTGGTGTTCCCCGATATATGAAAGGGCATCTTCGGGCTTTCCAAGATAGTTTTTGTTTGTCACCAAAGTGCGTGGCTTGTCGGCGAAGTAGCCCATGATGTTGAATCCCGTAGATGGGTCAGACTCCATCTTCTTGTAGAGTTCACTGGCCACATTGATGTTGCCGATGAAGATGACGTTCATCGTGTTGCGGCCTCGCTTGCGATAATACCTGATGCATTTCCTCAATATCCAGCGATAAAGGCACAGGAACAAGATGATGAACCCGTAGAAGGGCAGCATGAAGTCCCACGTCATCAAAGGCCAGCGGAACACCCACATCACCATAAGGCTGAGCACGATGAAGAGCGTTGTGCTGAACATGAAGCTTCGCAGCAATTGGTCGCCTCGCACAAAGCGGTCGTAGATATGATGGTGGCTTTGCATGTCGCAAAGAACATACACCAACGTCATGAGCAGCATCAGGCGCTTGTAGTGCGGCGTGGTGATGTTGCCCATAATGATAATATACACATACGACATGGCCAGCAGAGCCGCATTCAGTGCCAGCAACTCGCCTGCCAATATCATCCAACGTATGCTGCTGTCGGAAGTCTTGTTTTCTCTAACCATCTTTCTTATTTACGATTTGATGATTTACTTATTCACCTTTTCCCTTTTTCACCTTTTAAAGGTATCCGTTGAAGAGTCTCCAGATGTATTGTGATATTCGATAGTAAGGATGCCAGAACACCTCTCGCGGGTACTGCCCTATGAGGCGCCAGCTCCAGCGAGTGCCCCAAGTCAGTCGTTCCCATCGGCTCATCTCTGTCCAATTGCCAACACGACTGTCGGCTTGACCGAAGTTGCCGGCACGCATCACTTCGCTGAGCAGAAAACGTCCGCGCCGTTCATCGGGTTCGGCAAGCATCTGCTCCTTCGGCATATAGAATACATCTCCAAGCACCCACATCAGGGCTTTGCAGAAATCCATCAGCCCAAGGTCTTGAATGACAGGCAGCACCTTCTTCCTCAGCTCTTTGCCTTCAGTGGTGGTAAGGATGCCAGTCAGATAATAGTAGTCCATCAACTGCCTGAGCCCGATGCCTTCGTAGAAGAGGTGACGATAGATGTGGCTCAGTTGGAACACGAGGTTCATCTCGTCGTTTGGAATGTTGACGATGCCCTCGTCGGGCAGCTCTACTTGCTTCGGCTTTTTGAGTTGCTCCCTGTAGTATCGCTGCATCTTGCGGTCCTTGAATGGGTCGTAGAGGAAGCTTGGCAAGAAGTGGACTTCGATGGTCGTATCCTTGCGGACGGGAAACTCCATCTCAATGCGTGTTACCTCCAATTTGGGGAAGTGACTGCGGATATAGTTTGCAATCTTTCTGCGGTCACCATCAAGCCAAATGTCAATGTCGCCAGGGACACGCAACATCGGGTCGGGATAGAGTAGGGCATTGCCCTGACCCTTGAGGATGACGTTTCTATAGCCCAGCTTATCCCAACGCTCGCTCACCCAGACGGTATCGTGGTTGAGGCGTTTGTTGTCGCAGATAATCTTCTGCACCGAGGCATGCCAGTCAATGAGCAACTGACGCGGTGGCTTTTGGTCGATAGGAAGTCGGCACAAACCGTCATAGAGCACGCCCAACAGCGTTTGCTGCTTTGCCTCCTTAAACAGCTCATGCCATTCCTCGCCGGAAAGTGTATGGCTGAATGTGTCCTGCCTGCCAAGAGCTATGCGTATGAACTCAAAGAAGAGCATGCAATTAGATAGTCAGAATGTCTTCCTCCCGTCTTGGTTCAAACGCTCCGTCCTTCGCTTCGAAGAGAATCGTGCCAGGCTCCAAGCACTCCAGATTGTGCCATACACCTTTAGGAATGTTCATTGCACATGGTTCTGTTCCTGCTTTCAGCACGATGCTTTCCGTCAAATCACCCTTGTTGTCATAGAACATTTCCTTGATGCTGCCACGAAGCAAGACAATCGTCTCGCTGGTTGTGGTGTGACGATGGATAGGCAACTCCGTGCCTGGTTCCAGCGCGTTGAGCATTCGCTGGCTTTGGTCAGCAAGAGAAGTTCTGAGGTCATAATTCATGCGAAGCCGTTCGCTGGCTTTAGCTTTTGCGCTGAGCGCATCAAGTATTTCTGTAGTAAGTACCATATTAATTAGCGATTTACTATTAATTCTTAATTCTTAATTTTTAATTGTTATCCCTATATTCATTATATATATAATGTAGGAACTTCGCATTACCGATGATATAGCGTCGCCACATGCGTTTGGGTTCCATAATCAGGCGATATAGCCACTCCAGCGAATGCTGCTGCCACCCAATCGGAGCGCGTTTAACAGTACCTGCATAGAAGTCGAACACAGCCCCGATGGTTCCGCAATGGCAATGGATGTTGAGCTCATTCCAATGCCAGTATGCCCACTTCTCCTGCTTGGGTGCCGTCATGCCAATCCATAGCAGGTCAGGGTTTGCATCATTGATTGCCTTTATCATTGCCCGGTTGTCCTCGTCCGAGAACTCCGGCTTGTAAGGTGGAGAATAAGTTATCACCTCCAAATGAGGGTAGTCGATAGCAGCCCGCTGGCGAATCATGGACAACACCTTTTCGCTCGAACCGAAGAACATAACACGGAGTTTCCTTCCCTCTTCCCTCTTCCCTCTTTCCTCAAGTCTTTGCATCTCAAAGACGAACAAGTCCCATCCGGCAATGCGCTCTTTGGGCTTGCTCTTTGCCTTCAGCCATCGGCAGGCCTTGACAATGCTTGCACCGTCGGGAATCAGATAGTCCCCACAAGCAAGTGCCTCAGCAAAAGCCTCATCCTCTTGTGCCGTATTATAAGAGTGGGCATTGATGGTATTAATGAGCGTCTTGCCCTCAGGAATCAGACCAAGTTCTGCCTGCGAGCAAACGATATTGAGAGTCTTAAGTAGGAGTGGCATTAGCAATTATTATAGATGTTATTGAGGTTGTCAATATATGTTTGAGGATTGAAGTGCTCGTAAATGTAGTTGCGTGATGATTTGCTCATTTGTTCTAACTTGTCTCTATGAGCATGCAGGTAAGATATTGCATCGACAATTGTCTCCGAGTCTTTGATTTTGACGAACATCCCGTTTTGCCGGTCTGCGACAACAGATGGAATACTGCCAACTGGCGTTATGACAGGAACAGCACCATAGCTCATGCATTCAAGAAGCGACATGGGAAGTCCTTCAAAGAATGTTGGCATAACGAACAGGTCTAAACTTTTCAGGAAATTGCTTTTGTCTTCTCCGCTGACCAGTCCGTAGTACTCAAACTGCTTATCAAGCATCTTGCTGAACTTAGGCAGGAACTGTCCCTCAATCTCTTCTGCTCCTGCCAGTTTCAGATGGAACGGGATATTGCGTTCTTTCAGAAGGACACATGCTTTAAGAAGATAGTCCATTCCTTTTGTTTGGGCAATGCGGCCGAGATAGCCAAGCGTGAGAGGAGAGGTCTTGTTGCTTTTGCGTTCAAACAGCTTTGCATCCTTTAGGTCAATGCAGTTGGGTAATGAAACGACATGCTTGGCTTGAAATTTATTTCGAAGAGTATCCGCTTCCTTTTCGCTTAACGTAATAAAAGGGACTTGCCATGAGAAGACATGTTTCAATATCTGCCGGAAAGGGAATGGAATGCTATCGGATGTTAGGAAAATGCCTCCGTGAATGTGAATTATCAACTTGTTTCCATTCTGTAGTGCTTCATGCATGAATGGCGTGTCACGTATCACGCTTGGTTTTTCCAGAGGGAAGTTGTAATGCACAATCGCATCGGGGTATTTGCGGAGCAGACGCTTCCAATCTTTGAATCCGCGGAGAATGGAGCCTATCCTATAGATGCCTCCCTTTTCATCGTCTCTTCGTCCTAATTCAAAATGTATATAGTCTTGGCGTGGATTGTTCTCTATGATAAACTTCGTCACAGAGGACACTCCGCTGACATTCTTCGTAGGATCAAGTGAAGGGGAGACGATGATAACACGCATAAAGGATTACAACCTCAGAAGATGTTTGGTAGATAATTCTGGATTAAAGGGCTTGCCGCTCCTGCTCTCTTCCAATTCCTCCTTGGTATATCTGATGGATTGAGGATATAATATATTCTCATGCTCCAATGCTTCATCAATGGTAAACCTGTATTTCAGTATCTTTGCCGGAACTCCTCCTACTATAGAGTATGGTGGGCAAGATTTGTTAACTACTGCACCTGATGCAATAATTGATCCTCGTCCAATAGTTACACCTTTTAGTATAGTTACGTTAATACCAAGCCAAGAGTCGCCTTCAATAATCACATCCTTGTCGTCATCAGAATTTTTCTCATAATCCGCATCGAACAAGAACTTCCCAACATGGTTGTATGAATGATTACCAGTTATAATTTTCAACTGGGGAGCAATCTCTACCTTGCTGCCTATATATACAAGTGCTTCTGTTGAATAAATAACGGCATAGCGCGCTATCCGAACATGGGAGTAAATATGGAAGTTTGAAATGCCTTTGAGAATCGACGAAAAAGGCTTAATCATTACATTTTGCCCACATTCTGCCATCTGCTTTATATATATATACGAGAGCATAACTTCAAAAACATGAATAATACCCGTATATAAAAATGTTATAAAATTGAATACAGATTTTGGCATAGTGTTCTATATTATCAGTGGTAAATCTTCCGTCTCATCTATAGTCTGTTCTTCGTCGCTTTCTTCAGCTTGTAGCTCATTCTCATATTCCTGTGTTTCTAGAATTGGTAATGATATTATGAGTGCACTCATGATATCATAGAAGAAGAATGTGCCTCCTTGTACAAATTGGAATGCTATATCAGACATCAACCATGACAAAAATAATAGGAAATAGGGACTCTCCATGTTATTCTTAAAGATATTCCGAATGAGCAATAAATAGTAAAGCAATAATAGTGAGAATCCGATGAGACCATTTTGCACCAAAGCATCAATAAAACCATTGTGTGAGGCTACCAAAAGGCCATTTTCTTTTGCCTGCTGTTCCATGGTTTCCTGCAGTCCATGTCCCAAAAGATACTCTTGGGCATTATCTGAATTTGCCCATAGATTAATGGATGTGGCCCAGAAAAGGAGACGTCCGCTACCATTGATTTCATCATCATGCTTGTATCCTGTTTCTTCGTGGAGTCGCTGATTTAAGACATCGTTAGTCTCTATATATGCTGTTGCAGCCAAATAAAATAGTCCTCCCCATAGGGCTCCGCTCAATAATGATCTAATAATACTACCTTTGTAGGCAAGAATGACATAAATGCCTAATACACACATGGCGTATCCTGTTCTGACGTAAGTCAGCATGAGGAAATAAAGGCCAACCAGAATAAGTCCCCATGTATATATTTTCTCGAGTTTGTCTTCACAAATGTTTCTAACATAGAAGATAAGAACAAGGACAGAAATGCTTAGATAAATAGCAGAAGTATGTGCATTGTTGAACGGGCCAATCAAGGAGTCCACGCCAAGCAAGTCAGCAGCAATGTATGTGTGGCGTTCTTTGAGAATACCAAGGTAAAACGGGATAAAGGAAATAATGATGATATGTGCTAAGAGCTTTAAGTAATATAATGCTTTCTCACTTGAAAAGATATTACGAAAGAATGGCAGGCATAAGGGAAGTACAAGGAATTTTAGGAAACTTGACATCGTTCCTGCCGTAGCATTCAATAAGTCAGGATTTAACAATTTTGTCACAGCATAGCCTAAACGGAACTGTGCATAGTTCCTGAATGTATAGTTAATGCATTTGAAGGCCAGAAAAGCAATGACGGGTATTTTCCATATTTGGCCAATTGAGAGTCCCTCGGTGTTTCCCATACCATCTATGTAAAGGAAACAGAATCCCAATATATATAAGCCCAAATACTTAATTATTGTATATGCCATTCTCGTTTTTATTTATTATATGTTACTCGACTCCACTTAAAGTGTCTCGTGGGGACTTTAGAAGTATCTAATTTGCAAATTAGCTTTATCTAGTTGGGCATTTAGACTGGGCTGCCTTGATGAATTCGTTTGCTACATTCACAATATTGAACCTTTCTAAGTCTTTTACTTGATATTGCTGAGTGTAGTTCCCCTCGATAAATTCGCGGAATGTGGAATCATCGTTGAAGTCATTTTGTACATTCAAGATAGGTCGCCCGGAAATGCCATAGTCAATCAGTTTGCTGGGAGTCTGTACGCTATTAGGATTCGGTATGTTAATTAGGAAGTCTGCCTTACTGCATTCCATGATGACATCCTTGCGGCCTTTGCCAATGACGTATTCTATTTGTCCTTTCGATTCTTTTATATATTTATTTTCCAAAGGCCTAAGCATCATCATAATAAACCGATATGGCTTATCGTATTTAAGCAGATAGTCCATAAACGAGTGGGGGTCTCTCACACCCGGATATACTGTTCCCACAAATACGAACGTGGGAATAGGGTTCTTTTTATACTCGGCTACAGGTGTCTTGGAAAAATCGAACCCCTGAGGAATCACACGTATTTTATCCCAATATTCTTTGTAGTACCCTTTATAGCTTTGTTCCGTTGGTACTGTAATGTAGTCACATCCTTCACACCACATCCTTTCATATTTCTCCATGTATTTGGGGAAACATACTAATGGATTAAGCATAAATGGGTCACCACAATCACATATCCAATGTTTGGGGAAAATGTCGGGGTGCTTTTTCTTAGCCCGAGCTGCTCCGCTATGAATAGAGTGGGGATAGGCTATAGTTATCAGCAAATCTACCCCGGGGTTCTCGCATATGATTTTTTCTACACGAAAATGAAACTCGCAATGTGGCCACAACAGCGGTCGGTGAAGGAAATGGTAAATTGCTCGTGTGAGCAGAGTCTTGTTGGGATTATCATTAGTCTCTATGGGAAAGAGTGTCTTTATGTTACGCATCGTAACACCGGTGGATTTCTCATACTCTTCGTAATTGTATGAGCCGTGTACCGTATAGAGTATTACTTCGTTACCCATCCTTGCCAATTGCTCTGACAATTCTTGTGTCCTAAAAGCTCTTGGCCCCTGAAAGGGATAGGAATTCTGCGATATGATTAATATTTTCATGAATTAAAAGAGATGTCCTTTTTATGAAGTTCTTCCGAATTTTAGAGATTTAAGTCTCATCATTCCCCATTTTTTCTTGCAAATATGGTTCTAACGCATTTATTATACTATGGAACATTATATCTGAGCCTTTCTCGTTCGGATGTTGATCATCTTTTATTAAAAGTTGCTGCAAGTCTGCATCTTTAGGATAAGGGTCGATAACTGTTACATTGGAAAAATTCGCTGCGAGTCTATCAAATTCTTTGTTATAAAGATCGATTGCTTCAATGATGTGTGGACTTTTCTTAATTAAACTAGCTCCAGTATGTGCAATTTTTACGCAGAACACGTGTGTGTGTGACTCCTTTGCTCGAGTCGCATACTGAGAAAAACAATCATAAAATGTTTCTTTACTTATATCACTACATGAAATAGTTCTCCCTTTTATTCTTCGGATAATATCATAAATACATTTGGAAAAAGGAAGATGATTTAGCACTCTTGTGCTAATCCATTCTCTTTTTAACAATCTTGGTGCGCAATCTGTAATTCCAAAATGTGTTATGACGAAATCTGGCTTATAATATTCAAGTAAATCGTACCCTTTTTCTAATGCCCCTTCGGTAATCAATCGTCTGGCAGATGAGGAACGCCTGTTTTTATCAATAAAATCGATATCAGGATATTTTCTTATTATTTTATAGGGCCAAGTATCCTCATATGCTATGTCAAAAGATGGCATACACATTGACGCCCCGATTATCAAACATCTAAGTCTTTTCATTTCTTATTAATAAGGGGTTTCACTAAACTAAAATAATCCAATTTAAATAGAAATGAGAGCAATATATAGACAATACCAAATACAGATAAATCTATAGCAAGTTGGATTAGTTCTATACCACTGCTATATAAATTATTAAATAACCAAACAATAGCAATCCCAACTAAGGAAGAGCCGATGATTTTACATAATGTATTAAGTGGAAACAGTTCGAGAAAATGAACTTTAAAATACTTAGCAATATAGACTATGAATACCAAACAACTAATTATTGTCAATACAGAGTGAATGACGGTAACTATTATAGGATTTGGTATAAGCTTTACACAGATGAACTCTAATGCAACTAAAATAAAGAAGAAAACAGCAAACGTTTTGGAATAGAATCGAGTGGCACCTATTGCCATTAAAATGGAATAATAAGAAACAATCTTAACGAAATTCACAGTTAGTCTCACCTGGAAATAGGCTCCACTTGCTGCATATTGTTCACCATATAACATTGTCATTATTGGAACGGCATCATATATACAGAAAACAATTATAGGGTAAAGCAACATGGCAGATTTTGCAAACGAACTCTGCCATATAGGATATATGGTTGTCTTAAAATCTGATTTTTCATACACTTGCTTCGAGAATAATGGAGTTAAAACCGTAGAACAGGCTCCTACTATCATCCCGACAAATGGCAATTCCATCGCTCCATTGGAGAACTCGGCAAAGATTTCTGTCCCAAAATAGCGGCTGATGAAGAACTGGTCTGTAGAATTAATCAAAATGCCCCAAATGCTTGCAGTCAGCAGAGGCAATGAAAAATCGAATATTTCCCTATATGATGTCTCACATCGTTCATCCGGTTGTTCTTTGACAGGCATATATCTGAGATACATGGCAAATAAGAACGTTATAAAAGATGCTACATCAAAGCCAATTAATGCTTGCTCATAGCCCAAATTAAATATCATTACAGGTAATGCGACACAGAGCAGTTTGAAGACATTGGTGGCAATTTGATAAAGAGCTATGAACTTTGACTGCTTATACGTGGCCAATATGCCGTCCAGTCCCATTGTGGGAAGCAGGAGGAAGGGAACAATTGCGAATATCCTCAGTGCCTTGATCAGATCAGGATTGTTAAGGAATGATGCAATTTGTGGGGCAAAAACAAACAGCAACAATGAGAATACGCCTCCCAACAGGAAGAACAGGTTTGTTATCTTCCGTATGAGGCTCTTCGATTGGGCGAGCTCTACTCTGGGAAGGAAATAGGAAAATGCTTTGGGCAATCCAAGAGTGAAAACAGTGAGCAGGGAAGTGTAAACGTATATTACCTGCTTGTATGTCCCATAATCAGCCTTGTTGAAGTAGCGGCTGAGAATCATGGAGCTAACTATGGAAAAGCCGAAAGAGCACAGGCTTCCGATGGCTACCCACGCTGCTTGCCTGGTGTTGTTTGTTTGTGCCATTATGTGGCTGTCGTAGTATTTTGGATGATGCCGTCTTTAGATATGATACGTTCCCTCTAACGGGCAGATGTTGTGGCAGTCGAGAATGACTTTGCCTTTCAGCTTGTCCCAGTTCTGCTTGATATGGTCGTGCTTGACCATAATCACCACCATGTCCACCTCTTCGAGGAAGTGGTCGAAGTCCAGTATTTGGTTTTTGACAATCTCTTTGTTTGTAAAGAACGGGTCGAAGGTCTTCAAGGGGCGGGCCAGGTGTCGTTCCTGAATGTCAATCATCTGGAGTGTGGGGCTTTCGCGTATGTCGTCGACATTCTCTTTGTAAGTCAAGCCGTACAGTCCTACTTTCTGATTATCTGTGATTCCGTGTTCTTCCATAATCTCATGGATGCGCTCCAGGACGAACACGGGCTGGTAGTCGTTGGTCTTCATGCTTTCGTCTATCACCTTGGCCAGTTGCGGATAGTCGCCAACGAGGAACCACGGGTCGACGCTGATGCAATGTCCTCCGACGCCAGGTCCGGGCTGAAGGATGTTCACACGTGGGTGCATATTGCATATCCTGATTATCTCGTAAACGTCCATGTTGTCGTGACGGCAGATGCGGCTCAGCTCGTTGGCAAAGGCGATGTTGACGGCGCGATAGGTGTTCTCCACCACTTTTGTCATCTCGGCTGTGCGGATGTCTGTTACGACAATTTCGCCTTGGCAGAAGCTGGCATAGTATTGCTTCACCTTTTCGCCAATCTCGCGGCTGTCTGCGCCGATGGTGCGATTGTTGTGGAGCAGCTCATAGACCATGTTGCCCGGGATGATGCGTTCGGGAGCGTGAACAAGGTTGATGTCCTCGCCAATCTTAAAGCCGTTGGCTTCTATGACGGGGCGAACGAACTTGTCGATGGTACCCGGGCTTACTGTGGACTCGACTACTACGGTTGCGCCTTTCGGACAAACTTTCATCACCTCCTTGACGGCAGCCACCACATAGCAGGCGTCTACCTTCTTCGAGAACTTGTCGTAGGGAGTGGGAACAGACACGATGTACATGTCGGTCTTCTGATATTCTGTAGTGAATTTGATGCCGGCCTTCACGGCAGCCTGAAACAGTTCGTCGAGTCCGTCCTCTTTGAAGGTGGTCTTGCCTGCGTTCAGGGTTGCTACCAGCTCTTTGTTGTAATCCGTGCCTATGACTTCCACTCCATGCGAAGCCATCATCAATGCTGTGGGCAGTCCGATGTAGCCCAATCCGATAACGTTAATCATCTATCTTTGAAATTTACTGTTTAGTTCACTATTGTGGATACCTGGGGAACGCTTTTGCTTGCTTTGAGAGCTATGCGTTCAGACTGTCCCGTAGTATTTTGCATACCACTGGGCGAAGGCGCGGAGGCCTTGGCGGAGCGGTGTGGAGGGGCGGAAGCCGAAGTCCTGTTCCAAAGGCGTCGTGTCGGCATAGGTGACGGGCACGTCGCCGGGCTGCATGGGCACGAGTTCCTTGTGCGACTCGAAGTCGTAGTCGGCGGGGAGCACCTTTGCTGCGATGAGTTCTTCCTGCAGTATGGTGACGAAGTCGAGGAGGTTCTCGGGGGAGTTGTTGCCGATGTTATAGACCATGTAGGGCGGTACGGGCAGGCCGTCTTCTCCGGTTTGTTTCTCTGGAGCATGCTGCATGACGCGGACCACGCCCTCTACTATGTCGTCGACGAAGGTGAAGTCACGCTTGCAGTTTCCGAAGTTGAAGATTTGGATGGTCTTACCCTCACGGAGCTTGTTGGTGAAGCCGAAGTAGGCCATGTCGGGACGTCCGGCGGGGCCATAGACGGTGAAGAAGCGCAGTCCGGTGCTGGGGATGTTGTAGAGTTTGCTGTAGGCGTGTGCCATCAGCTCGTTGCTCTTCTTCGTGGCGGCGTAGAGGCTGACGGGGTTGTCCACCTTGTCGTCGGTGGAGTAGGGAATCTTCTTGTTGCTGCCATAGACGCTGCTGCTGCTGGCATAGACGAGGTGCTCCACGGCGTGATGCCTGCAGGCCTCCAGGATGTTGTAGAAGCCGATGAGGTTGCTTTCGATGTAGGCGTCGGGGTTGGTGATGCTGTAGCGCACGCCGGCCTGAGCTGCGAGGTTGACGACCACGCTGGGTTTGAACTCGTCAAAGATGCTGTCGATGCAGGCCTTGTTTGCGATATTGTCCTGGATGAACGTCCAGTCGCGGCCGAGGGCTTCTATCCTGGAGAGGCGTTCCTTCTTGAGATTCACGTCGTAGTAGTCGTTCATGGAGTCGATGCCGACGACCTTGATGTCCTTGATGTCTTTGAAAAGCCGCACCACGAGGTTGCTGCCGATGAAGCCGGCGGCTCCGGTCACGAGAACGGTTTTTCCTTCGAGGGAAATGTTGTACTCTAACATAGTCTGTTTGTTTCTTTGATACATAATCTTGGGGCTTTGGGGACTATTTAAGTCGCTAATCTCCAATCAATTGAACGTCGTTTGTGTGTTTTGTCGTGCAAAAACGTGTCACAAACTGCCCCATATAACTTTGCAAAGGTACGCTTTTTTATAATAATGTGCAAGTGTTTTGGGATAAAAAAGCTATTGCTGTCCGGTAAAAAAGCACCGGAGGTGCGAAAGACCACAGACGGGGGTGCTAACCCCCGGGGCTATGTCATTTAGTATATATAAGCCCTGGAAGGGCGACAGAATATGTAATTGGTTTAACTACAACTTGCTTTAGGGCTCTGTCGTCCTTTCAGGACTTTCCCTTTCATCGCACCATTACCGGGGGTTGCACCCCCGTCTGTTGTCTGTCGTCTCTTCGAGACTATGGCAAGCCCTGTCTGTTGCTTTTCGTCCGAAACACCGATGAATAAGTTCGCGAAAGGGAAAGGAATTAACCTTTACCGGACACCAGTATAAAAAGTAGAAAAAAGGGAAAGCGTCGGCATTTCCCACAGCAAGCGTTGGCGTTTCCCACAGCAAGCGTTGGCGTTTCCCACAGCAAGCGTTGGCATTTCCCACAGCAAGCGTTGGCGTTTCCCACAGCAAGCGTCGGCATTTCCCACAGCAGGCGTTGGCCTTTCCCACAGCAAGCGTTGGCCGCGCCTTTTGCTTCCCAAGCGTGCCTGGTGCGCTAACTTCCTTAACTTCTTTGACTTCCCGATAACTCTCCTCAAGGAAAGTTCATTCCTTCTGCCAGACGCGGACGTAATCGACTTCCATAGTGAGCGGCAGGGCCGACTCGTCGACTCCCTTATAGCCACCCCAGTCGCCGCCCCAGGCCACGTTGAGGATGGGGTAGAATGCCTTGTTGAAGGGCCACGTGTCGTTGTTGCCCTCGTGGTCGTTTTCGAAAAAGAGCTGCTCCTGCCCGTCGACGTAGGTGCGGATGTAATCCTCGGTCCATTCGAGGGCATAGACATGGAAGCCCTCTTCTGCTCCGACGCAGTAGAGGTGGTGCGTCTTCTGCGTGTTCGACGGGTGGTTGTATGCGGCGCAGTGGATGCTGCTGGAGACGTCGTTGGCATCCACGCCGACCTCCTCCATGATGTCTATCTCGCCGCATCCCGGCCAGCCGCCGCCACCGACGGGCATCATCCACCAGGCCGGCCATGTGCCTTTGCCTTTCGGGAGCTTGATGCGGGCCTCGATGTAGCCATACTTGAAGCCCACCGACTTGCGCCCGTAGAGGCGTGCGCTATAGACCTTGTCGCCCTCCCTGAAAGTGTGTATCTTCAGGGTGCCGTCGCTGCTCTCAGCCACCTTCGTCCCCTTGGGGCTCTTCCCGCTGACGTAGGTCTGCAACTCGTGATTGACCCACCCCGCATCTGCTGTCTGATAGGTCCATCGGCTCGAACTGATGGTGCGGCTCGTGAACTCGTCGTGCCAGACGAGCTGGTAGTCGGGCAGGGGGCAGGAGTGTAGGTTGGCAGCAGAGTCGTAGTCGTGTCCGGTGAGCGAGATGCTGCTGATTTTGACCTCCGTGTTTGACCTGTTGCCGCCGAAATCGACGACGAGGCTGGCGCGGCTCATGTCGAGCCCAGGCATGTCGAGACGCTCGAAGGCATGCTCCTCGTTCGCTCCGAGGGGTACACGTTCCTCGAAGTAGTAGAGCTTGTCGTTGCCCTCCTCATAGAGCTTCACCGTGGCCGTGAGCGCCTTGTTGGCGCGGAGTTTGATGCGGAAACTGTAGTTCTTGTGGGCGTCCGTTGCTATGTCGGAGATGATGTGCATCTGGGCTTGCCACTCGGCGGTGGTGGCTCGGCTGAGCGTGACGGTATATGTGCCGTTCGCTTCAGTATAGGCGGGGTCGGCTGTCTGGTTCCAATTGGGGGCGTAATAGAAGCGGATGGTTTTCGCGGCATCTTGCCAGAGGTTTGGCGTAGCGTCGAAGGTGATGCTGTCCACCTCATTCGCGTTGAAGAATGTCTGCATGCCGCCGTGATGTATGCTCATGCTCTGAGCCATGCCAGACATCGAGTTGACGACTAATATGAGAAGGCTTTTCCGGATGTTCATATTCCTGAAAACGTTATGTTTGGATGGGTTTTATTGTTTCTTCAGTTCAACTATCTTCGTTGGCGGCAACTCGGCCCTTCGCCTGTCTGTTTCGGTGACGACGCGGGCTGCCAGCTGCATGAAGGCCTGCCCCACGATGCTGCCCGGGTCTGTGGCAGCGGGGATGCCGCTGTCGCCACTCTCGCAGATGTCCTGCACGACGGGAATCTGAGCCAGGAGCGGCAGCTTCATCTGCCCGGCCAACGCCTTGACGCCCTCCTGCCCGAAGAGGAAGTAGCGCTCGTCGGGGTGCTGGGCCGGCGTAAACCAAGCCATGTTCTCCACAAGGCCGAGGATGGGGACGTCGATTTTCTCGTTCCGGTACATGTCTATGCCTTTGCGGGCATCGGCCAGGGCCACCTGCTGCGGCGTGCTGACGATGACGGCTCCCGTGATGGGAATCGTCTGTACGAGCGTCAGATGTATGTCGGAGGTGCCCGGCGGCGTGTCGAGGATGAAGTAATCGAGTTCGCCCCACTTGGCATCGCCGATGAGTTGCTTCAGGGCATTGCTTGCCATGCCGCCTCGCCACATGATGCCCTGCTCGGGATTCACGAAGAAGCCGATGCTGAGCACCTTCACGCCGTATTTCTCTTCGGGCAGGATGAGGTCGCGCCCATCGACGTGCTCGCTGTAGGGACGTGCGTCCTCCATCTGCAGCATCTTGGGCACAGAGGGGCCGAAGATGTCGCAGTCGAGCAGTCCCACCTTCATGCCCATCCGGGCGAGGGCGACGGCCAGGTTGACGGCCACGGTGCTCTTGCCCACGCCGCCCTTGCCGCTCGAGACGGCGATGATGTTCCTGACGCCCGGCAGCAGGTCGGGCAGGTCGGGGCGGGGAGCCTGCAGCGTCCGCGTCTTGATTTCCACCTCGGCATCCTTCGAGGCATAGGCATGTATGGCAGCTTCGGCAGCCTTCACCACGCTACGCATGAAGGGGTCTGTCGGCTTGTCGAAAATGAGGGTGAAAGAGACGCTGAGGCCGGCGATGCGCATATCGTCGTCGACCATCTTCATCTCCACGATGTTCTTGCCCGTGCCCGGGTAGCGGACCGTGGCGAGTGCGTCGAGTATGAGCTTGGGATAGAGTGTCATGATTCGTGTGGTAGATGGGCCTTAGTTCCCATTGCGGCCGTAAAGTTACAAAATATATCGATAACAAAGCATCAAAGACGGGAAAAAAGAATCAATACGAGGCATTTTCCATCTCCCGGCGCCGTGTTTGCACTTCTTTGGCGACATCACTTCATGACAATAGCGTGGGAAAAGACGAAAAAAAAGGTGAAATCATAGCAAGTTACCGATATTATCCTTATCTTTGTAAGTCGAAAGAACTAAAAAACCGACATATCATGATAGATAGACGAACATTCTTCCGGCGGATGGCAGGCGCGGGAGCGCTCATCGCCACCTCGCAGCTTCCTCTTTTCGCAGAAGACAATCCGGCGGTGTTCCCCAAGCGAGGGAAGTTCGAACGCCTCTCGCTGAGCTATGCCACGGTGGAGATTGGCCTGGAGAAGCCCTTCTCGGTCCTGCATCTTTCTGATACTCACCTCACCGCTGCCTATGAGCACGAGAACGAGAAGAAGCAGCAGCTGCACGACAAACGCACCACCACCTTCGGCGGCAGGCAGGAAGAGGCGCTCGGCGATGCCCTGGCTTGGGCCAGGCAGCACGTGGACTACGTCGTCCATACCGGCGACCTCATCGATTGGCAAAGCGAAGCGAACTTCGACCTCGTGAAGAAGTATTTCGGCGAAGGCGTTATCGGCTCCCTAGGCAACCACGAGTTCAGTACGGACATGTGGCTGAGCGAACCCAAGGAAGAGCATAGCGAGACATATAAGAATAATACGCGCGAGGTCCTGCAGAGCGTCTACCCGTTCAACGTCTCCCTGTATAGCCAGGTGGCGAATGGCGTCAACTTCGTCACGCTCGACGACGTCTATGGCTACGTGACGCCCGAGCAGGTGCGGCTCTTCAAGGAGGAAGCGGCCAAGGGACTCCCCATCGTGCTTTGCATGCACGTACCCTTCTTCACGGATAATATATGGCGCGCATCGAAGCGTTTCTGGAGCGACAAGGGGCAATTGACCTACAGCAAGGTCCCCGAGCCAAGCGGCGACTATAAGCTTCAGCTTGAAGATGCCCCGACCCGCGACTTCATCCAATACTTGAAGAGCGAACCCCTGCTGCGTTGCATCCTGGCAGGGCACGAGCACATATCCGTCGAGGACCAGTTCTCGCCTACGTGCCGAGAGTACGTCGTAGCGGGAAACTTCCTCTTCCACGGACGCGAAGTACTGTTCGTATAGCCAGAACCCATCCGCTCGGGAGCGATAACTTCTCATAAACTCACCATTCAATGAACAAGTCAGCCATTATCGTAGGAGCCAGTTCGGGCATCGGGCTTGAGGTGGCAAAGCAGCTGCTTGCCGAGGGCTGGCGTCTTGGCGTGGCAGCCCGGCGCGAAGAGCCTCTGCTGGAACTGAAGGCAATGGCTCCCGAGCGGGTCGAGGTGATGACTATCGACGTGACCCGTCCTGATGCGGGAGAGCGGCTGCTGAGCCTCGCGGAGCGTCTCGGAGGGATGGACCTCTATTTCCACGCCTCGGGCATCGGCAAGCAGAATCGCACTCTGCAGGAGGACATCGAGCTGCGCACGATGCAGACCAATGCCGTGGGCTTCACGAGGATGACGGGGACTGCCTACAGGTACTTTGCGGAGCGAGGCGGGGGGCACATCGCTGCCATCACATCCATCGCAGGCACAAAGGGCTTGGGACCTGCTCCGGCCTATTCTGCCACAAAAGCTCTGCAGGCCAATTATCTTCAGGCATTGGAGCAGCAGGCTCGGCAGCGAGGCCTGAATATCCTTTTCACCGATATACGTCCCGGCTTTGTCGATACAGCCCTGCTCAACGACGACTTTCCCTATCCGATGCTGATGCGCCCGGAGAAGGTGGCTCGCGACATTGTACGCTCCATTTCCCTTTGCCGCCATGTGCGCGTGATAGACTGGCGCTACCGCATCCTCACGTTCTTCTGGCGCCTCCTCCCTGGATGGCTGTGGCGAAGACTGAAACTATAAACAAATATCTTTCTCAATGAACAACAACGACATACAGGCGCTGAAGGATTTCTTCCTGCACGACGAGTTTGCCCGGCAGAATGGCATAGAGATAGTGGAGATAGCGGAGGGCTATGCCCGTACGCAGGTTCGCATTGAGCCTCGCCATCTGAATGCGGGCGGCAGCGTGCAGGGCGGCGTGCTCTTCACCCTGGCAGACCTCGCTTTCGCGGCAGCTACCAACAGCCACGGCACCCTCACCGTCACCTCTACAGCCAGCATCACGTTTGTGCGCGGAGCCAGTACAGGCATCATCTCCGCTGAGGCTAAGGAACTTGCGAACCATCCGCGCCTGCCTTTCTGCGAGGTGCGTGTCACGGACGATGCAGGCCATCTCCTTGCCATCTTCACAGCCAGCGGCTATCGCAAGGAAGGCGTGCCGTCAATCCCCAAATAAAGGACTATTCCTCTACAGACAAGTAATAACATACTGGAGTTATGAATAGGAGTTATGAATAGGAGTTAAGAATAGGAGTTAAGAATAGAAGTTAAGAATAGAAGTTATGATTAGAAGTTAAGATAAGGAGTTATGAGGAGCCGATACATTTGGCCGCAAAAGCTATTGTCCTTTAACTTCTTTAACTTCTTTAACTTCCTTAACTCCCCCAAAATATAAATAAAACAAAACGTATTATGGTAAACAGATTTATTCTCAACGAAGTATCTTACTTCGGCCCCGGGGCTCGCAAGGAGCTGCCCGGTGTAGTGAAACGATTCGGATTCAAGAAAGCCCTCGTGGTGACGGACAAGGGCCTGATGCAGTTTGGCGTGGCGGGGAAGGTGCTCGCCGTGATGGACGAGGCGGGTATCGCCTACGACATCTTCGACGACGTGAAACCCAATCCCACCGTGACGAACGTGAAGAACGGCATCGAGGCCTGCAAGCGCGCCCAGGCGGACTTCATCGTGGCCATCGGCGGAGGCTCGTCTATGGATACGGCAAAGGGCATCGGCATCGTGGTGAACAATCCTGAGTTCAGCGACATCGTATCGCTGGAGGGCGTGGCAGACACCAAGAAGAAGTCGCTGCCCATCATCGCCCTGCCCACCACAGCTGGCACGGCAGCCGAGACAACTATCAATTATGTCATTATCGACGAGTCGCGTCAGGCAAAGATGGTCTGCGTTGACCCGAACGACATCCCATGCGTCGCCATCATCGACGCCGAACTGATGTATTCCCTGCCCAAGAGCCTCACGGCAGCCACGGGAATGGACGCCATGACGCACGCCATCGAGGGCCTCATCACGAAGGCCGCCTGGGAGCTGAGCGACATGTTCGAGGTGAAGGCCATCGAGATGATTCATAAGTACTTGCCCTTGGCAGTCAACGAGCCGACGAATCCCGTTGGGCGCGACGGCATGGCAGTAGCCCAGTACGTAGCCGGCATGGCATTCTCGAACGTAGGACTGGGCGTGGACCACGGCATGGCTCATCCGCTGAGCGCCCTCTTCGACGTGCCCCATGGCGTGGCCTGTGCCATGCTGCTGCCCACGGTGATGCGCTTCAACATGCCTGCCGCCAAGGAGAAATATGTGGAGATTGCCAAGGCTTGCGGCGTCTATCAGCCCGCGATGAGCACCGACGAGGCAGCCGAGGCAGCTTGCAGGGCAATCGAGGAACTGAGTGCGCAAGTCGGTACCAACAAGCGGCTCAGCGACCTCGGTATAGCGGAAAAGGATATTGAGGCACTCGCCGAACAAGCCATCCGTGATGTCTGCACCCCAGGCAATCCCCGCCCCGTCAGCAAGCAGGACATCATCGAGCTGTACCGGCAGATAATGTAATTTACGATTTGACAATTTACTATTTACGATTTATTTACGATTTAGTAATTTAACTATTTACAAGTTGACGAGTTGACGATTTGACAATTAGACGATTTGACGATTTGACGATTGGGACGAATTGACGATTTGACAATTGGGACGAATTGACAATTTGACGATTGGACGATTGGACGATTAACTATTCCTTGGATTCTTTAGTTCCGCCAGCGCCTGAGCTTGCGAAGAACTAAGGCGCGCTCTTAATGCTCGGAGTCCGATATATTTACGATTTAGTAATCTATCTACTTACAGGGCGGGTGCTTTCCTCTCTCGCCTCACCTTCGATTATTCTGAGTTTTCTGATTATTCAGAGTATTCAGAATCTTCAGATTATTCCGATTATTCTGAGTTTTCAGCGCGGTGGCAAATTCTTAATTCTTAATTATTGGTGTCCGGTAAAAAGCACCGGAGGTGCGAAAGACCACAGACGGGGGTGATAACCCCCGGGACAGGATAGCCTGACAATAGTAAGCCCTGAAAGGGCGACAGAATATGTAACTTGTTTAATAACAGCTCGCTTATGTCTCTGTCGCCCCTTCGGGGCTTTCTCTTTCGTTGCAACATTACCGGGGGTTAACACCCCCGTCTGTGGTCTGTCGTCTCTTCGAGACT
>CAMJOE010000033.1:0-23100 GCA_946407485.1 uncultured Prevotellaceae bacterium
AAATAGTTAAATTACTAAATCGTAAATAAATAGTAAATCGTAAATCGTCAAATCGTAAATTAATTAAAGTGTTTTTATCTCAGCCATTTCGTGCCATCCTGAATGTAGATTCCCTCTGGCTTGTCTTGCAGCACACGTCCGCTCAGGTCATAGTATTTGCCGTCTGACTGCTTTTCATTGATGGCCTGGACCTTTGTGCCTCCTTCTTCCGTCGTAATCACAAAGACGGTGTAGCTGTTTGCTTTGCACAGGAGCTTCTTTCCGGGCGTTACCGACGACTCGACTGGCGCAAAGCGCGTGGGCTTGTCGGGCGTGTTCTCGCCACTGAGAGCACCGCTGAGGGAAAGGGACTTTATGCTGCTCACCTCGCCGAAGCCTGTCAGGTTGAGCGTCAGGCTGCGCGCTGTCGTGTTGTAGTTCACGACGTGGAGCACGATGGTATCGCCCTTTTCGTTGCGCGTGGCAGTAAAGTCGAGGTTACCGCTCGAGGTGCAAGTGCTCTCGACGAGCAAGGGCTGATGGTTCGTGGCAGCCATCTGCTGGGCATAGAACGGCGGTTGCATCCAGACCTGTGAGGGCGAGAAGAAGATTTGCCCCTGATCCCAGCCGTTATCGTTCTGCTTGTAGGGCTGCAAGGCATTTGCCGGACTGTCGAGAGGCACGAAGCCTGCGGAGCGACGGACCACGTTGAGCATGACGGCATGAGCCAAGGCGCGGGCCATGTCGTGTGTGTTGCCGTTCTCTTCGAGGATGGCGCAACGCATCGTGGTTTGTGGATTCCACTCGTGGAAGAGCTGTTGCATCTTGACGATATCCGCTTCCTTTTCCTTTGCTTGCTGCGGCGTCTCGGTCCACGGATGGTAGTCCCAGAAGTCGCACTTCCCGTCGAGCGACTGGAAGACATACTTCATCGTCTCCACTTCATTAGGTCGCCACCAGGCCGCATTAATGAACTTCAGCTCGGGATAAACCTCATGAATCGCATTATATAAAGTAAGGTAGCGCTCCACAAAATGCTCATACCCGCTTCGGGCTGCAGAGCCGATGTATTCCTCGTTGCCTATCTCAATGTACTTCAACTCGAAAGGTTCGATGTATTGAAGCAGGGCGAGAACGTCGGTCGGGTTGTCTTCGATGTTGATGGCAAAGGTAGGCTCGGCGCCGATGAGCCTTGCGAACTCCACGAATTCAGGTATCGCGAAGCCGTTCGTGGCGTATCGGTACCAATGCCCATAATAGGGCTCACGCTCCAGGCGACTGCCCGTCATGTGCTTCGTCATGTATTCCGCAGCATTTACCATCGTGCCGCCATAGCGGAGGAAGGTGAGGTGCTGCTGCCGGAAAGCTTCTGTCAGGTCCGAGCGGAAAGGATAGGAGTCGGTGCAGAGCAGCACCTGGTCGACCCAGATGCAGCAGGTCTCCTCCGAGACCTCATCTGACTCCCCCTCTTGGGGGAGGACATCAGGCGAGGCAACACTTCCCATAGAAGGGGACGTATGGAGAGGGTCAGACACTTCCAGCACGAAGCGTCCCTTCGGGTCACTCTCGTCGGGTGTCAGCTCGACGTCGAATCGCTGCCAATCCTGCGTGATGCCGCTTATCTCCTGCCGTGCATACTCCTTGCTCCCATTTGAGGATTGCAGGGCGACTTGCACTTTGCCCGTGCCTTTCAGATACATAGAGGCCTTGAGCGTCTCGCCTTGATTGAAGCTGATGCCCCAGCGGTTGAGGCCCATGTTATAGATGCCGGCACCCTGTCCGCCACTAATCTTCTGCGCATACTTCCCGGTAAATGGGCAGGAGGAATCGTGCTCGAAGTCGCCTTCGCCGAGAGGCGTCCACATGGCGGACACGCTGGGACCGTCGGTCTCAAACTTAATCGGCGTGCCATCGACCTTGAGGTTGCGGAACATCGCCGAGCCGCCGTAGGAGCGCAGACCTATGTAGCCCGACTGCAGAGGACTGTTCGTGTCCTCGTACTCCTTTATCATCACGTCGTTGAGAAATATCCGCAGCTTCGCTCCGTCGATTTTGACGTAGAATTTGTTCCAGTCGCCCAGGGGATTGAAACTCGTCGGCGTGTCCGAGATGGGCTGCCAGTTCTGCTGATGCTTGCCGAGCACAAAGGAGCCGAGACGCGCATTCAGCGCCACCTCGTAGCCGTTGAAGGCATCGGCACCATTGCCCGCGTTACTGACATTGACGATAAGGCCGGCGATGGCATTCAGGTCGTCCATGCGGAACTCAACCTCGACGGAGCCGTTCGTCAGCTCTTTCTCCGTATAAATCAACTTGCCGTGACGGGAGGTCTGCAACTGAGCCATGCCCGACACGACGTTCCATCGGTCATCATACGCCTTGAAGCCCTTGATGGTGGCCGACGAGGGCTCCTCGAATCCCTCACCGAAAATCTTCTGGTCGTACAGGCCGCCATAGATTTCATGATTCACGTCCTCGGCTCCTGCGCCGTAAATGAGCGGTTCTATACGGCAGAGGACCTTGCTGGCATCCACCGTCAGCGTCTGTGCTCCGACTGGCAAACCGATTGCCATCGATATAAAGAGAGGAAGCACACGATTGGTAAAAATCTTTTTCATAACAGTATTAGTTTATCGTTTTTACATCAATATTCAGTCATTTTATCAAGAGAGATTGATTGCTGCATGGCGACAAAGCAATTGCTGCATGGCGACGAAGCAATTGCTGCATGGCGATGCAGCAAACAACCATACAGGTCAAGTTGGGCAATCATTATGGTCGAGAAGGGCGACATAAGGCGTAATCTGAGACGTTATTCGCTGACGAGTTCGTTCTGTATTTGCTCCAGGGACTTGTTCTTCGTCTCTGGCAATTTCCAAGCAAACACGATGCTGAGGGCGCTCATTACTGCGAAGATGCAGAAGATGAGACCGCCGCCGGAGCTGCCTGTGCCGAGGAAGACGGGGAAGGTCCACGTCAAGAGGGCCGACCAGAACCAATGGGTCATGCTGCCCAACACTTGTCCCTTGCCGCGGACGCTGTTCGGGAAGACCTCCGCGATGACCACCCAGATGCAAGCTCCCAAGGAGACTGCAAAGAAAGCTATGAAGACCATCACGCAGACGAGCAGCAGATAGCCCGAGGTCAGCTCGTTGTAGAAGCCGTAGCTGGCTGTTCCGAGGGCCAGCGTCATGCCTAACGAGCCGATATACAGCAGTTTCTTGCGGCCGACCTTATCAATCAAGACCATGCCTATCATGGTGAAAGTGAGGTTCGTCAGGCCGATGACGATGCTCTGAATCAACGAGCCTTCGCGTGCCACGCCACTCATCTCGAAGATGCGGGGCGCGTAGTAGAGGATGGCGTTAATGCCTGCCAGCTGGTTGAACGTGGCAATGAGGAACGCTATCAAAATGGGCTTCCAGTACTTTCTCTGGAAGAGTGCTTCGCTTTCGCCTTTGTCCTCGGCCAGCGAGGCACGTATATCGGCCACTTGCTGCTCGAGGTTCGTGTCGTCCACCTGTCCCAGAACGCGCCGTGCCTCCTGTTCTCTGCCCTGCCCCATCAGCCAACGCGGGCTCTCGGGAATGGTGAAAAGCAGGAGGGCGAAGAGCAAAGCGGGAACGGACTCCACGCCGAGCATCCAGCGCCAATCGTTGTCGAAGCCGTCGATGAGGTAGTTGCTGTAGTAGGCCAGCACGATGCCGAGGACGATGTTGAACTGGAAAAAAGCCACGAACCTGCCGCGCCAATGGGATGGCGACACTTCGGCGATGTAGAGAGGACCTGCCACGCTCGATGCGCCGACGGCCAGTCCGCCCAGGAAACGCGAGAAGATAAAGAGCCACCAGGCATTGTCGGGAGCGAGTGCGCTACCGATGGCCGAGAGCAGATACATGATGGCAATCACGATGAGACTCTTCTGCCGGCCGTACTTCTCGACAGGACTTGTGCTGAACAAAGCGCCGATGATGGTGCCGATAAGTGCCGACGACATTGTGAAGCCGTGCAGAAAGTCGCTCAGCCCATAGACTTGCTGGATGTCTTTCTCTGCTCCTGATATCACAGCGGTGTCGAATCCAAAGAGGAGACCACCAAGTGAGGCCACGAAAGCCACATAAAACATAAACTTCTTCATATTATGAAAATTAGAAAATGTGAAATGAAGATAATAAGCAAGACTGCATGTCTGATTCCCTTTCTTATTTTCTTAATTTCTTATTATCTTATTGTCTAAACCTTATTCTGTTGATTACATGGTCCTGATAACACTCGTCCAACTCGACGAAATAGCCACTCCAACCCCACACACGCACGATGAGGTTGCGGTACTTCTCGGGGTGTTTCTTCGCGTCAAGCAGTTTCTCGAGGCTGATGGTGTTGAGCTGCAACTGATGTCCGCCGAGGACGATGAAGGTGCGAACAAGCTGCCCGAGCTTCACGACTGCTTCTTCGTTGCGGAAGATGCTTTGGTCGAACTCCAAGGTCAACGGTCCGCCGTTTATCACCTTCTCGAGATGTGGCTTGGCAAACGACTTGATGACGGAGAGCGGACCTTTCTCGCGGATGAACAACGAAGGCGAATAGTTGGCGGGAATCATTTCGCTGCTCTTGCGGCCATCGGGTGTGGCGCCCAGTTCGGTGGCATGCCAGATGTAGTACATCGCGGTTCCTGTGCCGGCTCGGTATATGCCGCCGCGCTCGTTCACCTTGCCCTCGAGCGTGCTTTGGAAGATGTCGAGCAGCTCGGTGGCTATCTCGTCAACCCAATCGACGTCCTGTCCGAACTTCTCCGTCTCACCCCGGAGTTTCTCGTCCAACGCCTCGTGCCCCTTGAAGTCGTGCTCGATGGCATCTACAATCTCGTCGGCCGTGACGATCTTCTCTTCGAAATAGTGCTTCTTCAAGGCTGCCAGCGAATCGACCGCCGTGGCAACGCCTGTGCCATGGAAGCCGAAGTTGTTGTACTTACCGCCAAACGAAGCATCCTTTGCCCTTTCGATACAGCCGTCCATCATCAAGGACATCATCGGCGCAGGCACGATGTAGAGGTCGTGCTCCTTGGCACAAAGTGCATCGACACGTGTCTGAATCTCTTCTTTGACGTGTCGTAAGAGGTCCGGGAACGTGTCGCAGGCCTTCAGCTGACGTGTCGCGTTCTTCACGCATTCAGCCAAAGGCACGGCATCGATGTTGGGAATATCGACGGCGGTGCCTGGCACGATGAATTCCCAACAGGCTGCCACGACGTAGTTCCTTGCATCTTCGGGGCTGTAACCCAAGCGAATGAGGCCGGGGATGACCACGTCGTCGTTGCTGTACTGCGGGAAGCCCAGTCCGAGCTGCGTGAGGCGGGAGCCGAGGGTAAACACCTCTTCGGGCGTCTCGGCATCGACGCGAAGGTTAATCTTCGGGTCTATCAGCTCGAGTTCATAGCTTGCTTCGAGGCAGATCTTTGATACTTCGTTGAAGAGGTACTCGCCATCGGCACTTCTGCCAGCCAGCACGATGCTCTGTCCGTTGTCGCCTTGCTGCATGCCCGGGTAGAGGTCGCTGTCCTTGTTGCACATCAGGAAGAACTCCTCTATCAGCTCCTTCGCCTCCTCGCGCGTGAGCCGGCCGCTCTCTATATCGCGTACATAATATATATATATATATTGGTCGAAGCGGCCCAGCGTGTTGTGATAGTGCCCAGCCTCCCAGAGGCAGAAGTGCATGACGCGCAGGAGCTGCAAGGCTTCCCGCAAAGTCTGTGGCGCCTGGCTGCTGATGGTTCGCAGCGTCTTAGCCAAAGAGGCGTCTTTCTCTGCGTCTGCCTTGTCGGCATAACGAAGGATGAAGGCCTGTATCGCCTCGAGGCAAATGACTTCCGACTCAAGAAACTCTTTCTGTTCCTTTGAGAGGGGAGCATCCTTCTGCCGTTTTGTAACTTCATCCAACATCTTATCCAAGCCATTCCTAAGCATGGCTTCATAGTTCGGAGAGATGTTGCAGAGGTCGCCCTTCTCGTGGAGATAATGCGTGCGGGCTATCTCGTCCCACTCTTCCTTGGTGTAGATGCTCGGTATGTCCTTGATGGTTCGTGTGACGGCTATGCGCTCTTCGGGCAAGAGGACGGGCGTCTCCGCCTCGAGCATCCGCTTCAATCGCATGGCAGCACGCATCTGATAACTCATCCCGGCTGCCCGCATCTCCTCGGCCATGCCGCTCAATCCGGCTTCCTCAGCCGTGCGACGAAGCGAATGATGATGCTTGTCGAAGATGTATTCCCTGAGCTTTTTTATCCTTTCGTTCATGGCTTTTATACATTATTGAAGTTTCTGATGTTGTTTTTTTAGGGGAGTTAAAGAAGTTAAAGGAGTTAGCTCGCTTTGCTCGCCCTGGGAAGTTAAAGGACAATAGCATTTGCATTCAAACTGCCATCTGAAAGCTTTCCGCATCCAAAGGTATCGTCCTTTAACTTCATTTACTTCTTTAACTTCTATAACTTCTGAAAGATAACTACGTTTTTTATTATGTTTTTCCTTGTTTAATGTGACATTTCCGCTGCAAAGATACGAAAAAATGTCGTACCAGCCCGTACCAGTTGGCAACTTTTTTTATATGTTTCACAACATACGACCTTTCTCGTCAAATAATTCTTCATTCTTCGTTCTTCATTCTTCATTTTTTCGTACCTTTGCATCCGCAAACAAGAAATGAGCCATGCAGCACAACGATTCGAAGTACAAACTGATAGTCCGATACGTCCAAGAGGGCATCACGTCCGGCCGACTGCAAAAGGGCGACTGGATTCCCTCCATCAACGAGTTCCGCCACATGTTCAACCTGTCGCGCGACACAGTCTTTGCAGGCATCACGGAACTGAAATCGAGGGGCATCATCGAGTCGAAACAGGGGAAAGGCTACTTCGTGGACAGCACGAACTTCCGTTCGGAATACAACATCTTCCTGCTCTTCAACGAGCTGAACGAGTTCAAGGAGGAGCTCTTCAACGCCTTCATGGAGAGTATCGACAACAGGAACTCTGTCAACCTGCAGTTTCACAACTACAATCGCAACGTCTTCGACCAGCTTCTCTCTGAGGCTCGCGGGAAATACACGACCTATATCGTCATGACCGGCAAGTTCCTCGGTACGGAGGATTTGCTTAATTCCCTCGGCGGTCGCATCTATCTGCTCGACCATTACGATAAGGAACTCTACGGGAAGTACTCTGCTGTGGCTCAGGATTTTGAAGCGGACACCTACGAGGGCCTAAAGTCCGGCATCGAACACTTGAAGCGATACAAGCGCTTCATCATGGTGCAGAACGAGGCAAAGGAACCCTACGAGCGCTTTTACGGACTGAAACGCTTCTGCCATGAGTTCGGTTTTGAATGCAAGTACCTGAACAGCATCGAGAACCGTCGCATCCACGAGGGCGACGTCTTTATCCTTGTAAACGACCGCGACCTCGTCACCATCATCAAGCAGGCTGCAAAGCAGAACTTCACCCCCGGCAAGGATTTCGGCATCATCTCCTACAACGAGACGCCGCTCAAGGAAGTGCTCTGCGGAGGCATCACGACACTCTCCACCGACTTCCGCCAGATGGGACACACGATGGCCTCGCTCCTAAGCAAGCCCGGCATCGAAGCCATCCGCAACCCCTGGTGCCTAAACCTCCGTTCCTCACTTTAATTTTAGGAGGCATCCGTTTCATTATCGTTTCAATTTGCTCTCACAATAGCCTCAAAAAGACGAACTGTTTGCGTAAAAACTGCACCCCAAGGTCTCAAATGCTCCTTTGTGACAGCAAAATCATGTTTTTTGTTGTCATTTTACGAGAACCGTTTTGTTCATAGCACCAGCACTTCTATGCCGGCCTCCTTCAAAATATCAGCATGGATTTGCGGCTCTGCTTCTGTATCGAAGCTGGGCTTATACGTCATCCCTACCATATTATATTTGGCTCCGGCGACCTTATTGTAGCGAAGCAACTCGACGCGCTTCAGGTTGCGGGCTTCGAGGATGAGGGCTTTGACGGCAAGCATGTTCTCCTTCGTGTCGTTTACGCCGGGAATGAGGGGAATGCGAAGTACGAACTCCTTGCCGCTCTCGATGAGAATCTGAAGGTTACGCAGGATAGGGCGATTGCTGACGCCTGTGTATCTTCTGTGCAGCTCGTCGTCGGTGTGCTTGCAATCAAAGAGGAGGAAATCGACATTACCGAGCACTTTCCTAAAGACAGCCTCGCTTGCATAACCGCTCGTCTCGATGGCGCAATGGATGCGAGGACGAAGCAGGCCAAGCACTTCGCAAAGGAAATCTGCCTGCAAAAGAGGTTCGCCGCCTGTAAAGGTCACGCCGCCCTTGTTAAGACGGAAGATTTTCTCGTCGCGAAGAAGCCTTTCTGCCAGTTCGCCCGACTCCATTTCCATGCCGCTCATGACCGTCTCATCTTTTTTCTTCATGAGCTGAGGCTTTGGACTGAGGCCTTCCGGATTGTGACACCACTCGCATCTCAACGGGCAACCTTTCAGGAAGACTGTTGTCCTGATGCCCGGTCCGTCGTTTATGGCGAACTCTTCTATGCTGAATATCGTTCCTTTCATGCTGCAAAGATAGACAAAAATCCTCACAACTGGTACGTTCAGGTACGAAATTGTTGCAATTCTCTCTTTTTCCTTTCGATTTTCTTTGTTTGAGGGGATATTATTCTTACTTTTGCAGCACAAAACAATCAATTTTATCGTTATGATTTCGCTAAAACAACTTTCGTTTGGTCTTTTAGGCCATATCTTCATGCTTTCCTTTAGTGCTTGTACGGACGAAGCGAAGCCAGGGAGGATGCAATATCCCGCTCCCGAGCAGGTGAAGATTGAAGACAAGATGTGGAGCCCGATACTTGAGCGTACACGGACCGTCACCATTCCCGATGTGCTTGACAAGTTCGAGGGTCGCCATATCGACCAAGTAGCCAAGGATGCAGACAACTTCTGGTCGCCCGATCGAGGGAGGGTTGCTGGTGACGATGCCAACGAGCGTTCACACAATACCCTCCGGAACTTCGAACTTGTGGCTGAGGGGCATGTGGCAGATGGTGGACACTTCGGCTTCCCGTGGTTCGACGGATTGATTTACGAAACGATAACAGGCGTCTCGGATTTTCTAAGACAACAGACTACAGACTACGGACTACGGACTATAGACAACGGCCTACGGACAACGGACTACAGACTACAGACAACGGACAACGAACAACAGGCAATGCTCAATGGTCAATGGGCTGCTGCGATGGAGGAGCGTCTCGACCAGTACATCCGACGCATCGAAGCTGCTCAGAAGGCTGACCCGGACGGCTACATCAACACCTACACCACACTCATGGAGAACGACCACCGATGGGGCGAGAACGGCGGCAACCTGCGATGGCAGCATGATGTCTATAACAGCGGATGCCTCGTGGAAGCCGGCGTACATTATTATAAAGCTACGGGCAAGACACAACTCCTGGAGGTCGCAACGCGCCTGGCCAACTACATGTACAGCTACATGGCTGGCGCGAACCACAATGTCGTGCCCGGTCATGCTCTTCCTGAAGACGCGCTAATCCAGCTCTATAATCTCTACAAAGCAGAGCCCAAGCTTGCCGAGAAACTTTCCGTTCCCGTCGAGCCTGAGCACTATCTGCAGCTCGCCAAGTTCTGGATTGACCAGCGCGGCCATACCGAGGGACGACGTCCGCTGGAGGCTTACGCTCAAGATGCTGAAACGGTATTCGATGCCAAGACCATCGAGGGCCATGCTGTCCGCGCCACACTCTTCTGGACAGGTGTTGCGGATATTGCTTTGGCCACCAACGACGAGCGCTATCTCTCTGCTGCAAAGCAAATTTGGGAGAACATGGTGGGCCGCCGCATGTTCATCACAGGAGGCGTGGGAGCCATCCACGAGGACGAGAGGTTTGGGCCTGACTACTACCTGCCCACCAAAGCTTACCTCGAGACATGTGCAGCCATCGGGGCAGGGCTTTTCTCTTGGCGAATGAACGAGCTGACGGGCGAGGCGAAGTACATGGACGTGTTGGAACGCATCATTTTCAACAGCATCCCCACCGCCGTTTCGCTCGATGGAACGAACTACACCTATCAGAACCCGCTGAATGCCGACAATATGAACCGCTGGCCCTGGCACGACTGCCCCTGCTGCCCGCCTATGCTACTCAAGTTCACCGGCATGCTCCCCTCCATGATATATGCCCAAAGCGGCAGCGACATCTACGTCAACCTCTTCATTGGCAGCACGGCCAAGTTGCAGGTTCCGGAGGTCGGAGAGGTTGAGATAAGTCAGCAAGTGGATTGGAACACGGGCAAGGTTGCCATTCAGGTCCGTTCTGAAAAGTCAAGGAAGCTGCGCCTCCATGTCCGCATCCCCGGCTGGGAACGCGGCGAGGAGCTTCCACTCGGGCTTTACAGCAGCAATCTCCCGATAACGAAGAAAGGAAAGAATGGCTATATGACGTTCAAGAATCCGAAGAAAGAGATACAGCTTACCCTCAATGTGGCTCCGCGAATTGTCAAGGCCGACGAATGCGTGTTAGACCTTTGCGAGCTCAGCTCCCTGGCCAGTGGTCCGTTTGTCTATTGTGCCGAGAAGATAGACAACGAGACCGTCTGGAAGAACCTGAACCTTGCTGAGCGGCAGTACTGCCTCGATGCCGAGCATCCCATCTTGGGCGTCACACCAATTCGCAGCAGCGACGGCGAAGTCACAGCCATTCCCTTCTATATGATAGCAAACAGATGCAAAGATACAGCTTATCGCGTATGGACAAAATGAATATGCTTAACGAACTAATCGACATCGTCATCGAGGCATCGAGCCTGATGCTTACGGATGATTTTCAAATCACAGAAAAAGAAGGCGTAGCCAACATCGTCACATCTTCCGACATTGCCGTGCAGGAGTTCCTGCGGAGCCGTCTCAAAGAGCTCCTACCCGACTGCGGATTCCTCTGCGAGGAAGAGGACAGACACGACCTCGCACACGAATACATCTGGATTGTTGACCCCATCGACGGCACAGCCAACTATGCCCGCGGCATTCGCGAATGTGGCATTTGCGTGGGCTTGAGGCACAACGCCCAAATGGAGCTGGCAGTCGTTTATCTGCCTCGGACCGACGAGCTTTTTGCTGCCGAGCGCGGGAAAGGTTCATTCCTGCATCATCCCGAATCCGGAAAGCCTTCGCGCAGGCTGCAAGTCTCGAAGCGGCCCTTCTCGGACGGCATCATGTGCACGGCCCTTTCGCTTTACCATAAAGAGCATGCGCGGGTCTGCCACGACATCATTTTCGATGCCTACATGCAATGCAACGACATCCGTCGCTTCGGCTCAGCTGCCTCGGAGCAATGCTACCTGGCAATGGGATTGTTCGAACTCTACTTCGAGTACATCCTCTCGCCCTGGGACTTTGCAGCCGCCTCGCTCATCCTCGAAGAAGCCGGGGGTGTGCTTAGCGACCTCAGGGGCAATCCGCTCGACCACACAAAGCCATCGGGTGTCCTCGCAGCCAACAGCAGGGAGAATTTGGACAGACTCGTCTCCATTGTCGCTCCAAGGCTTGGCAATATGACGTCCTGAGTGCACTTTTTTCACATTTTCTACTGGTTATCGTTGTTATTTCAAGAATTATTCGTAATTTCGCTGAAAAATTTCAACAATAACGACTGATTCTGACCTTATGACGACGACCATTCAAACCAGCGGAACTGATGTGATTATCTCTTTTGCAGGACATCTGGACACCGCAACATCGGCTGAAGCAAATGCCAAGATTAGTCGCGAGCTGGAAAAGGTGGCCACCATCGACACGCTGACCTGCGACGCTTCACGCCTGGACTACATCTCCAGTTCGGGGCTTCGCATCCTACTTTCCCTTGCAAAACGGCATAAGAACTTCCGCGTAATCGATGTCCAGCCACAGGTATATGCCATACTCGAGACGACTGGATTCACCAAAATCATGACCGTAGAGCGAGCCATGCGACGGCTGAGTGTCGCGGGTTGCCGGCTGATTGGCATCGGTGGAGTCGGAAAGGTCTATAGGCTGGATGGCGACACCATTATCAAGGTGTTTCGCGAGGGTACGACGAAGGACGAGCTGCATCGCGAAATCCAGCTCTCGAAGGAAGCCTTCGTGTTGGGAATGCCCACCCCCATTTCGTTTGATGTGGTGAAAGTGACGCCTCAGGCTGAAGGCGAGGCCGAGTGCTATGGCTTGGTCTATGAGTTGCTGAAAGCCAAGACGTTGAGCACATACATAAAGCAGCAACCCGAAAAGCTCGATGAATGTGCGAGGAAGTATGCCGACCTCTTTTTGCTGATGCATCAGATTGAGGTGCCAAAGGGAGGGAATGTGCCGTCGGCAAAGAAACACGAGCGCCAGCAGATAGAACATATCCGTCGCTATTTCACGGAGAAGGAAATAGACATGTTGCTCAGCATCGTCGACAGCATTCCCGACGGAAACCGCCTGCTCCACCTCGACCTGCAGACAAAGAATGTGATGGTGCAGGATGGCGAAGCAGCACTCGACGGACAAAGTGACAGCCAGCTCATGCTTATCGACATGGGCGAGATAGGCTACGGCCATCCCATGCTCGATTTGGGGCACGCCTATTCGGCTATGATAACTCTCGTCGGAGATTACGAGAAGATTATCGGCATGCCGCGAGAACTGGGACAGCGTCTTTGGAACAAGGCAATCGACTACTATTTCGACGGACTATCGAAAACAGACATTGAAGAGCGGAAAGCACAAATCGAGGTGGTGTCATGCATCAGGAACTTCAGTTGGCTGTCGCTTTCCGACTCCTTTCCCGAGGAAGTCATACAGGAGTGCAAGGCAATCTTCGACGAACGCATCACCAAGCGCTACGACTACATCATGAACGTCTGCAAGACCTTCAGTAATTGGACGTAACATGTAAAAATTGAAGATTGAAGATTGAAAATTGAAAATTGAAAATTGAAGAAGTTATTTCGCACCAAGTCGGGTGTCGCCATCATAGTGACCGTTGCCTTGTTGCTCGAACTCATCTTCATCGTCGAGTACATGTTCGCCCGCAAGGGCATTCGCGAAGAGGCGGAGCACAAGGCTGAAACGGAACTGCGACTGAAGAACCTTGAAATCCAGAAGGTCATGGTGGCTGTGGAGACGGCCATCAGCAATACTGTTTGGGCAGCCGAACGAAGCCTCGAACAGCCGGATTCCCTCTATCCCGTCCTGAGAAGGATGGTCGAACAGAACCCAACCATCGTCGGAGCAGGACTGATGTTCCGTGCCGACCACTATCCCCAGAAAGGCCATTGGTTCGAGCCCTATGTGGCTATGCGCCATGACGGCTCCATCGAGGAGGCGCAAATAGGCAGTCCTTCGCACGACTACCTTCAGGCCGATTTCTATCTGAACGGACTCCAGGCAGGGCGAGGAAACTGGAGCGAGCCCTACTACGACAACGCTGGAGCGAAGATGATGCTCTGCACCTACACAGCACCCGTTCGCGACCATAGCGGAGACATTGTGGCTCTGCTGGGAGCGGACATCTCGCTGGAGTGGCTGTCCAGCGTCATCAATGCCAGCCACATATACCCCTCCAGCTACAACGTGGTCATCTCCCGCACTGGCATGCTGATGGTCTGCCCCGAAGACAGCTTCATCATGCGCAGCACCATTCAGGAGGTCACAGCCTCCTCAGCCGACACCACGACACGATACATCAACCGCCAGCAGATGAGCGGACAAAGCGGACATCAGGACATCACAGACAATCAGGGCGAGAAAATCAGCGTCTTTTATGCTCCGATAGATGGCGAGACAGGCTGGTCGATGTCTGTCGTCTGCAGTAAGAGGGAGATATATGCTGATTTGCGGGAAAGAGGCTTGTACCTGACGCTGCTCATGCTCGCAGGCCTGGCATTGCTGGGCTACATCATCTATCGCACAGCCCGCAGCGACCGCTCCTTGCAGAGAGCAAATGCCGAGAAAGAACGCATCAGCAGCGAACTGCGCATCGCCCAAGGCATACAGCAAAGCATGCTGCCAAAGCCCTCATCCCTGAACACGCCCTGTCAAGCCCTATTCGACATCCATGCCACGCTCCTTCCTGCCAAAGAAGTGGGAGGCGACCTCTACGACTACTATATTCGCGACGACAGGCTCTTCTTCTGCATCGGCGACGTGTCGGGCAAGGGAGTTCCAGCTTCGCTTGTCATGGCGGTGACGAGAAGCCTTTTCCGCACCATTGCCCATCATGAAGACCGACCGGAAATCATCGTCCATGCCATGAACAGGTCAATGGCAGAGATGAACGAATCCGAAATGTTTGTCACGCTCTTCGCAGGCACACTCGACCTGAAGACAGGGCAGTTGCTATACTGTAATGCGGGACACGAAGAACCGCTGCTGATGGGTAAAGGCACAAGCCTCCTGCCTACTGCCAACAACATACCCATAGGCCTCATGCCCGATTGGAACTACGAAGGCGGGGAGACCTGCATCCTTCCCGGAACTACCATCTTCCTCTATACCGACGGACTGACAGAAGCGGAAAACAACGACCATAAGCAATACGGCAAGCAGCGCGTGATAAAGACTGCCCAGCAGATATTGCGCGACAGCACCCCCACCACTCCTCAGACTATCATCACCCTTCAGGCAAACGCCCTTCATCAGTTTGTCGCAGATGCCCCGCAGAGCGACGACCTTGCCATGCTCGCCATCAGATACAATGGCAACCATTAGAGCTGACCAGAAATTCCCACACGTGGGAATCGCCTTTCCTTCACGTGGGAATCGCCTTTCCCACACGTGGGATTTTGCTTTCCTACGTGTAGGAATAGCCCATGCCTCACGACATATTCAGCTCGCTTATTCGTAACCTTCTTGCGCTCCATTGGTGCGCAGGCGGAAGACTTCGTCGAAGTTTCTCCCACTCGAAAATACGCGAATAAATTTGGTATTTTGCTCGCTTATTCGTAACTTTGCAGGCGAAAAAAGCAAACAACTATGCCACTTAGACTCCCTGACAGCCTGCCTGCAATCGAGTTCCTCAGGAAAGAGAACATCTTCGTGCTGGGCGACAAACGCGCCAACGCGCAGGACATCCGACCGCTGCGCATCGCCATCCTCAACCTCATGCCGCTGAAAATCACCACGGAAACAGACCTCATACGCCTGCTCTCCAACACGCCCCTGCAGCTCGAGATACACCTGATGAAGGTCAAGGCGCACACCAGCAAGAACACGCCCATCGAACACATGAGAGCCTTCTACCGCGACTTCGAGGAAATGAGGCACGAGAAGTTCGACGGCTTCATCGTCACAGGAGCACCCGTGGAACACCTCGACTTCGAGGAGGTCAACTATTGGGACGAGCTGTGCGACATCTTCGCCTGGGCACGCACCCACGTCACCTCTACATTATATATATGCTGGGCTGCGCAGGCCGGGCTCTACTACTACTACGGCATCCCCAAATACCCTCTCCCCGAGAAGAAGTTCGGCATCTTCCCACAGGTGCCGCTCATGCCCCGAATGCCAATCTTCCGTGGCTTCGACGACGTCTTCTACATGCCACACAGCCGACACACGGAAATACGCAAGGACGACATCCTCAAAGCAAATGAAGAACTAAGGACGAAGAATGAAGAATCAAGAATTGGAAATGGAGGACTGACCATCATCGCCGAGGGAGCGGAGAGCGGCGTCTCGATGGTGATGGCGCGCGAGGGACGCGAAATCTTCATCACTGGGCATTCGGAATACTCGCCCATGACGCTCGACACGGAGTACAGGCGCGACCTCGCGAAAGGCCTTCCCATCAAGAAGCCTCTCAACTACTATCGCGACGACGACCCGGAGAAGGGACCGCTCGTCACATGGCGAGGCCACGGAAACCTCCTCTTCCAGAACTGGCTCAACTACTACGTATATCAGGAAACGCCATACAATATTGATGAAATTAACTGAAAAGACCCTCTCTAACTCCCCCTTAAAGGGGGAGAAACCAGGTGAGTTTACCACGAAGGAAGCCTCCCCTTTAAGGGGAGGTTTGGTAGGGTCTGGAGGGTCTGGAGAGTCTGGGGGTCTCCTCGAGCTCCTCTCCCCTGCCCGCAACCTGGACTGCGGCCTTGCTGCCATCGACCACGGGGCAGACGCAGTTTATATTGGAGCTTCGCGCTTCGGAGCAAGGGCTGCTGCGGGTAACTCCACGGAAGACATCGGCAGGCTCTGCGACTATGCTCACAAGTTCGGCGTCAAGATTTACGCGACACTCAATACCCTACTCCGCTCCGAAGAACTTGAGCAGGCCCGACTCCTGGCATGGGACCTCTACCACGCTGGAGTGGATGCTTTAATCGTGCAAGACCCAAGCCTCACCCCAGCCCTCTCCCAAGGAGAGGAGGCTTTCTTCCCGCCTATTCCCCTCCATGCAAGCACGCAGATGGACAACCGGACAGCGGAGAAGGTAAGGCAGCTTAGTGAACTTGGATTCAGGCAGATAGTCCTCGCACGCGAACTATCACTCGAAGAGATACGAAGCATCCACGAGGCCGTCCCGCAGGTCAATCTCGAGGTCTTCGTCCACGGAGCACTTTGCGTTTCCTATAGCGGGCGATGCTATGCCTCGGAGTACTGTTTCGGTCGCTCGGCAAATCGTGGAGAATGTGCGCAGTTCTGCCGACTCCCCTTCTCGCTCCAAGATGCGGATGGGAACACGCTCATCAAGGACAAATACCTGCTCTCGCTCCGCGACATGAACCGCCTGGCTCACCTTGAAGAACTGATGGATGCAGGCGTCAAAAGCTTCAAAATCGAGGGCAGGCTGAAGGACATCGCCTACGTCAAGAACGTGACAGCCAGCTATCGGCAAGCCATCGACGCCATCCTCCGGCGCCGTCCAGAATTTGTACGTTCTTCTTATGGCACAAGCACTTACACCTTCCGTCCCGACCTCACAAGAAGCTTCTCCCGAGGCAGCACAGACTACTTCCTCTTCGGCCGCACCAACGACCTGGCCGAGCCCAATACACCCAAGAGCAAAGGGCGCGAGGTGGGGCGCGTGAAGGAGGTCAGGCGAGATTGTATAATCGTCTCATCATCAGAGGCTTTCAGCAATGGCGACGGGCTTTGCTTCTTCGACGAGGAAGGCCGGCTGCAAGGATTCCGCATAAATCGGGCTGAGGGGAATCACCTGTATTTTAATTCTTCACTCTTCACCAATTACTCTTCACTAAAAAAGGGGAATCGGCTTTGGAGAAGCTACGACAAGCAATGGGAAGACCTCATGAGCGGCAAAACAGCAGAACGCCGCATTGCAGCCCGTTTCCTGCTGGAAGAGACTGAGCAGGGCTTCCGCCTCACATTCTCTGCCGAAGACGGCACAGAGAGGAGCGAGGTTTTTGTCCTCGAGCACCAGCCAGCCCGCACCGACCAAACCGCCTCAATCCGCGAAGTGCTCGGCAAACTCGGCGATACACCCTACATCTGCAAAGACATCGAAGTCCGCTTCTCCCAGCCTTGGTTCATCCCAAGAAGCACGCTGACCGAGTGGAGGCGAGACCTCACCCTATCCCTCTCCAAAGGAGAGGATACTTTATCAGAGTCGTCAGAATACTCAGAGCATTCAGAATCTTCAGAGCACTCAGAGCACTCAGCCTTTTCCGCTCCTTTCACCCCTATCTTGGAGGGGTCGGGCCATCCCCTCATGACCTGCCGCTTCTGCCTTCGCCACGCTTGGGGCTGGTGCAAGAAAGAAGACCTACCCCAACCCTCCCTTAAAGGGAGGGGGTATATGTTCTCTCCCTTTAAGGGAGAGTTAGAGAGGGTCCGCTGGGTTGAGCCACTCTATCTCGTTCTTGGCGATGGACGCCGCTTCCCCCTCGAATTCGACTGCAAGAAGTGCGAAATGAGGGTTTTGGCCCCCGACAAAGCATAATATTATAAAATATAATGTGTAAGCTCTTTCAGAAAGCCTCCCGTTTGGGAGTTTTGGTGGGGGTCGTCCTTCTTCTTTCCTCTTGTTATTATCAGGAGGAGGATTCCACGCTCTATGAGGTGGGAGACAACTTCGAGCTTTGTGCCGACAGTCTTTCCCTGCAAAGCAGTCAGCCCCTTCATAACCTGCCAATTGACACGCTCTGCGAGCAGTTGCACGTCTATTATGGCGACCCCCTTGTGGTGGCTGAAACGCTCATTATTCCCGAGGACTCCGTGGACAGCATCTGGGTGAAGCTGGCTCGCGACCAGTACACGATGGGATGGACGCACCAACGGAACTTCATCGGAAACGTTGTGCCCGACGACCCCATTTCGCGCTTCATTCACCTCTTCAGCATTCGGCACTTGGGCCTTTTCGGCATTCTCTTCGCCATCTCCCTGCTTGCCCTGCTCTATCAGATATTCAGCCCAAGGAAGCCCCATGTCTTCTTCCTTCGCGACATTCTCTCGCCCTACCCCACCTATCTGCTCATCACCCTCGCAGCTTCCGCCCTTCTCTATGCAGGCATCCAGCATTATGTGCCTGAGACGTGGGTACTCTATTACTATCATCCCACGCTCAACCCCTTCGACCTCCCGCTTATCCTGAGCCTGTTCCTCTGCTCCGTCTGGGTGCTTCTGGTGCTTGCCATAGCCACTATCGACGAGGTTCGCCGCCAGCTTCCGACCGCAGAAGCCTTGCTCTATCTGCTTTCCCTGCTTGGTTGCGGCATCCTCTGCTACCTCCTCTTCACCTTTGCCGCCCTGAGTCCCGGGGCAAGTTATTTCCTCTTTGCACTCTTTGTCCTCGTCCTCCTCTTGCGTTATTTTCGTCATTCCAGACCCCGATATTTGTGCGGTTCCTGCGGTAAAAGACTCAAAGAGTTAGGCAAATGCCCATTTTGCGGAGCAGATAACGAATAATTTCCTGCTTTCCTCTTTGTTTTCTGTTAAAAAAGTACTAACTTTGCAGCAAAAAGTTAGTATTATGAAACGATTCAGGCTCTTTTTCACTTTACTGTTTCTTACATTATCTTATTATGTGCAAGCCTTGGAGACAGGACAAACCATTCGCCTCGTCAACAATGGATTGTCTGTCTTGGTGGAAAACTCTTCGCTCGAGCAGAACAAGCATGCACTTCTTTGGAAGGAAACCAACGTCAATGCCCAGCGCTGGACGCTCACAGCTAAGACCAACGGGACATTCTTCCTCCAAAATGACTACACGAACTTTTACCTTGCCGGACTTTCTTCGGGCAATTCGGGCTTCGTGGGGCAGACCAATAAATCTTCCGCCAACACGAAGGGTTCCTGGGATTTCGTCCCCGTAGAAGGCACAGACAATCAGTACATTATTTATCAAGGTGCGACAAAGAAGTTTGCCCTCTCAGCTGTGGCCGACACACTGGGAAGCAGCCTGAAAATCATCAGCCCGACTAATCTGTCAGCTGCCGACTCGGCCCGCATCATCTGGACTGTCGAGGTGGTCGAGCCAATGGAAAAGGCCTTCACAAAAGACAAACGCGACGATATGATGGAGAAATGGAAGGCCCGTTGCTACAAGAAAGCAGGCTCGGGATGGGTCATCGGCAATGGTGGCTGGTGGGGCGACGCAGAGATGTTCGAGATTGTGCTCGATGCCCTCGAAACGACTGGTGACCAACAATATGCCACCATGTTCGAGAACCTCTATACGAACTTCATCTCTCGCAACAAGGACACGTGGTATCAGAAGGGCGTGAGCGGATACAATGAGTATAACGACGACATCGCCTGGATGTGTATTGCTTGCGTACGAGCCTATTTGCTGACAGGCGTGGCGAAGTACAAGAATACGGCCAAGAAGAACTTCGACGGCATGTTCAAGCGAGCAGACTGCTATGGGAACGACCTCCTGCAATGGAAGCACAATAGCGGGCAGGGCACGAACTCCTGCATCAATGGGCCCGCTGCCGTTTGCGCCTGCTACCTCGCCATCGCTCAGGCAGATACAAGTTATTATCAAAAGGCTCGCAAGACCTACATGGCCGAGCGAAGAACCCTCTTCGAGATGTCGAACGGCAAGCCCACAGGCAAGGTCTGGGACAGCTACGACCAAGCCAGCGGGAACTACAACTACTGGGCCTCGACCTACAACCAGGGCACAAACCTCGGTGCAGCCATCATGCTCTACAATCACTATGGAGAGAAGATGTTCAAGGACGATGCCGATGCCATCATCAAATGGTCGGAAGCCAATATGGCTAACAGCCAAGGCCTAATCCATGTCTGCCAGACGGTTCGAGGCGACCTGTGCGGCTTCAAGGGCATTATGCTTCGATACCTCAGAATGTATGCCGAGAGCTTCAACGCCCCATCGCATTATGCTTGGATTGCCAAGAATGCTTATCACGCCTGGAACAATCGCAACTCTTCTGGCATCACCTCTTCTGCCTGGCTCACCAAGGCTGAGGAGAACTTCAGGCATAAAGAGGGAGATGAGTATAAGGAGTTTGGCAACGAGGGCAATATGACCTGCGTCTCGGCGGCATTCAACTGCCACCTCGGAGCCGTGGACGAGCACGATGCCTACGCCAAGAACGAGGCTGAGGACTTCAACTTTGTCCAAAATGCTCCAGTCACTTACGAAGGAAATGACGACGAGGATAATGGCGGCATGGTTGGCCCCATGAAGAGCAAGCATTATATCGGTTATCGCCGTGTTGACTTTGGCGACAAGCCAGCCTCTCATATCGAACTGAGAGCCAAGACCAATCTCACTTCGGCAAACATAAATGTCTATCTCGACCAGCCAAACGCCACAAATGGCATCCTGCTCTGCACCATCAACGGTAGCGAACTCTCTGCCCTCAAGACTTGGGACACCATACAGAAGATGATTAACCATCCCGTCACAGGCATCCACAACCTTTACTTCGTTTCCTCAGGTGCAGGACAGACCAACTTGAACTGGTGGCAGTTCCATAGTCTCAACAATGTCTATGCCGACCTCACAAATGGAAATGGCGAGCTAACGGCTTCCTTCGAGTCTGACGATTTGAGCCGTCAGCTCCTCATCGATGGCGACCTCACAACGGCTCTCACAAGCGAAATCGAGGCAGGAGCAGAGACTTGGATTGCATACAAGAGCCCCTCGCCCATGCATATCTGCGGTTATCAAGTCTTCTCAGGAAACGACGCCGAAGGAAACCCGACAGGATGGGCTCTTCAAGGCTCTGATGATGGCGAGAAATGGGAAACGATTCATGAAGTCTCAGATACAGCTTTCAGCGTTCACGGCCAATGTTATCGAGCAGAAGTCGAGACCTCAAAGGACTTCACCCAATATCGCTTGCTCTTCCATTTGAGCGAGACGCAAACCAAGCTCTCCGTGTCCGAATGGCAATTACTTGGTCGCTTCATCGATGAGAACGACCTGACTGCCGACGGAGGACGCATCGGAGGCCTTTCCCAAGCTGAAGACATCAGTACCCTCATCGACCACGAAGGAACGACGCCCTTACCGACGCCCTTCTCCGCACAATATTTCCCGAATGGTAACTACAGGCTTTCCGCTTACAGTATTACCATCGACGATTCATCAAAGGCTCCGACAAGCTGGAAACTTGAAGGCACGGAGAACGGCACCACTTGGAAAGTCATCGACCAGCAAACAGAAGCCATCTTCCCACATGATGGATGCACGAACATCTATCGTGTCCATCCCGAAACATCCTATATATATTATAAGCTGACCATTCAAGACGAAGATGCACAAATCACTCAATGGCAGCTCTTTGGCAACTACGACTTCGGGCACTACTATGCCGACGTTACAGGCTTGGCCACCATAGTCAGCAGCGATAATAGCGATGCTCTGCCCCTCTTCGACAAGGACGGAAACACCTATGCAAGCCTTGAGGGCGACGACCTCTACTGGAGCATCGCGACTCCAGTTCCTGTCAGGGTCGTTGGTTACTCGCTTGTCTGTGCCGATGATGATGAGCTTGACCCGCATGAAATCACACTCTTCGGCTATGATGACGAGGGTACGGAGACGGCAATATTCACCAAAGCACTCAACTTCCCGACTCGTGGCTCCCGCCTCACCTACTCGACCTCGCCGACCAAGTCATTCAAGCAATTCAAGCTCAAGGTGAATGAAGCAAACGGGACGAGCGTCAGACTTGCCGACTTCGAACTTTACGGTACTGCAATTGCCGAGTCTGACAACCCAATCTTAATCGCTCCGGCAACCGTCGATGCTTCTGCTCCGGCACTCGCCAACTCGGAAGCCATCGGCCGCATCAACGACGGGAATCGCCTCTATCATTATCGTGCTGCCTTCGACGAACCAGTAAGTGTAACTTACACGCTTTCAGACACAGTCTGCATTAATGCTTATAGTATTACTGCAAGCAAGAGTGAACAGACTCGCGACCCTGCTTCGTGGAGGCTCGAGGGCTCTAAAGATGGAGATAACTGGACTTTGCTCGACATTCGTAGCGACGAGACGTTCTCCCATCGCTATGCGACGCAGTTCTATTTCCTAAACACGACGGAAGTTTACAATATCTATCGCCTCACCGTGACTGCCGTGAATGGTGGCAATCAGTTGCAGATAGGCGAACTCCAGCTGCTTTCTGTCAAGCCCGATGACCCGGATGGAGTCAGAGACATTAAGGAATCCAAGAGCCTCGACGGACCAATCTACAATCTTGCTGGCCAACGTCTTAGCAAGCTCCAAAAGGGCATAAACATCGTGAATGGACGTAAGATTGCTATTAAGTGAAAATAAAGCATGAGCGTGCCCATCGAGTCATGCTCATGCTTTATCGAACGTAAGCAACCTCGACAAAGTCAAGGTTTTGGTTAAATAGAGGCATTCATTCAGGCCTCGCAGCCTTTGACTCCCACAACTTCCAAATGGCGAGTCATCAGAAGTCTCTGTATTCGCTGTTCTCGGCGGCCTGTATCGCGATGCATTCCATCTCGATGAGCCAAGTGGGGCGGCATACTGGGGCGAGGGTGAAGACGGTTGGCACCTGAGGATACTTCTCCTGGAACATGCCGCGGACCTTCTCGAAGTCAGCCCCGTCGCGCAGATAGACAATG
>CAMJOE010000034.1:0-22996 GCA_946407485.1 uncultured Prevotellaceae bacterium
AAGCCCTTCTCGGTGTCGAACGAGAACGAGCGGATGCCGTATTTTGCCTTCTGACGGTCTATTATCGCATCTTTCATTTTTTCTCTCAGTTCCACGGCTGCCTCATAGAGATGAGGATTGTCGATGGACCACAGTTCCGGGTTCTGGACGGTGACGGTTCCCGTGACGCTCTTCGAGCCATGAGCCGGTATCTTTACAGTCAAGAGATTATTTATGGAGGTCTTCTGCTGTGTGGCGCTGATGACAACGGTCGCTGTACGTTCTTCGTCCGACTCATTCTCGACAGTCACCTCCACGCTGACCGTAGCCTTGTCGGCCGAAACCTCGGGCGTCGTGACGAACACGCCGTTCTGGGCAATATGCAGCGCCGGCATCGTCTCGAGCCAAACGTGTCGATAGATGCCCGAACCGGAGTACCAGCGGCAGTTGGGCTGCCCGCTGTTGTCCACCGTCACCACCACCTCGTTCTCGCGCGCGTCATTATATATATATGGTGTGATGTCCACGGTGAATGGGGTGTAGCCGTAGCCATGCTGCCCAGCCTTCTGCCCGTTCACGAAGACCTCAGCCCTCTGATAGACGCCCTCGAAGTGCAGCTTGGCGCGCCCTCCGCCTCTCAACTCTGAGCTCTCGACTCTGAACTTTTTATGGTACTCGCCCTTGCCGCCATGGAACCAGCCGCCGCCAGTACCGGTCTCGCCAGTCGCCGGGTCGGGCGCGTCGTAGATATCCCAGTCGTGGGGCAAATCGACGGTCACGGTCTTGCCGTCTCGTATGAACTGCCAGCCGTCGTCAAAGAGCTGGTTTGTCTGCGCCATTGCGCCACCAAAGGCACAAAGCATCAATGTTGCCAATGGGAAAAGTTTCTTCATTATCATCATGGTTTTATTAATGTTGCGTTTAGTTCTTCTCACTTCTGTGGCATGAGGGAATGTACCCCGCACGAAGGAAAATCTATGCAAAGATACAAAAAGATTAGGGATTACGGCTTAGAGATTAGATTTTTTTATATCTTTGCAGACAAATCACATCAAAACGACTATGAAACTATTTAAACACCTCATGGAGGTTTTACCTCTCTCATTCATCATTCGTCATTTATCATTTAGCCCCGCAGGAGTACTTCTCTCATTTATCATTTGTCATTTAACATTTAGCCCCGCAGGGGCGCAAAACCCCTTCGTCCAAACATGGTTCACGAGCGACCCGGCGCCGATGGTGCACGACGGCACGATGTACGTCTATACGGGGCACGACGAGGACGGCGCCGACTTCTTCTGGATGCAGGAGTGGCGCGTCTATTCCACCGAGGACATGGTGAACTGGACGGACCACGGCTCGCCTCTTGCCCTCGAGAGTTTCTCGTGGGCCGACGACCGCGCATGGGCTTCGCAGACCATCGAGCGCGACGGCAAGTTCTACTGGTACATCTGCGCCCACTCCAAGCTGTCGGGCGGCATGGCAATCGGCGTGGCGGTAGGCGATACGCCCGTCGGACCATTCCACGACGCCATCGGAAAGCCTCTCTTCGAGAACGGCTCGTGGGACCATATCGACCCCACCGTGCTCATCGACGACGACGGACAGGCGTGGCTCATGTGGGGCAATCCGCAGTGCTACTACCTGAAGCTGAATCGCGACATGATTTCCTACAGCGGCGAGCTGGGACGACTCGACATGACAGAGGAGGCATTCGGCGGCCCCATGATGAACAAGCGCGAGAAGGGCAAGAAGTATAAGGACTCGTATGTCGAGGGGCCGTGGCTCACCAAACGGAACGGCACCTACCAACTGCTCTATGCTGCCGGTGGCGTGCCCGAGCATATCTCATACAGCACGGCTCCCCACCCTACCGGTCCGTGGAAATATGCTGGCGAGATTATGCCGCTTAGCGACACCAAGTCCTTCACCAACCATTGCGGCGTGGCCGACTACAAAGGACACTCCTACTTCTTCTACCACACGGGCAAACTGCCTCATGGCGGAGGCTTTGGGCGTAGCGTGGCTGTCGAGGAATTCAAATACAACGAAGACGGCTCTTTCCCCACGATTCTGCCTACGGACGAGGGCGTGAAGCCTATCGAAACCTTCAATCCTTATCGGAAAGTTGAGGCCGAGACGATGGCTTTCAGTCGTGGCGTAAAGACGGAGCAGAACGATGAGGTGGGCGTTTATGTCGCTGACATTCATAATGGAGACTACATAAAGCTGCAGAACGTCGATTTCAGCGGGAACATGCCGAAGCAGTTCGTGGCTCGCGTGGCAAGCGGATTGCGCGGCGGACAGATTGAGTTGCACCTCGACAGCGTCAAGGGTCAGCTGCTTGCCCGCCTGGAAGTGCCTGGCACAGGAGGCTGGGAGAAATGGCAGACAATCTCTGTCGAAATTGAAAATGGAAAATTGAAAATGGAAAAAGACGGCAAAGCCCTCAATCCTCAATCTTCAATCTTCAATAAAAAAGACCTCTACCTCGTCTTCACGGGTCGCAAGGGCCCGAAGCTCTTCAACTTCGACTGGTGGGAAATACGTGGCCTGCAGTCTCTCGTTGTTGAGGACGGCGGCACAGGACCATACAAAGCCATCATGAAAGAGGAGGCAACGCTCCCTGCCCACACCGTCTTCGTGCCGCAAGACATGTCCGTGTTCAACAAAAAGAAGCCCCTGCCCGTGCTCGTCTGGGGCAACGGCGCCTGTACTAACTCGCCTTGGGAGCACTTCAAGTTCTTGGGCGAGATAGCGTCGCACGGCTATATCGTCTTGGCGACAGGCTACATCCCCATGGAGGAGAAGCCCTATCAAGGCCCGATGTCCACCACGGAGCAACAGATAGAAAGCATCGACTGGGCAATCGCGCAGAATGCCGACCCTGCCTCTCCCTATTATAATAAAGTGGACGTCCGGAACATCTGCGTGGCAGGCATGTCGTGCGGCGGTCTGCAGAGCCTCTACAACTGTGCCGACCCGCGCATCAAGACCCTGATGATTTGCAACAGTGGCCTCTTCAAGGAGAGCAATCGCAGGCAGGCTGTAGGCGGCATGCCGATGCCCGACAAATCGAAGCTGGGGGAGATTCACTCCAGCGTCATCTACATCCTTGGCGGAAAGGAAGACATCGCCTACGAGAACGGCATGGACGACTTCCACAAGATACAGCACGTGCCCTGCTGTGTAGCGAATTATCCTGTAGGTCATGGCGGCACATACCGCCAGCCTCATGGCGGCGAGTTCTCGGTCGTGGCGCTTGCCTGGCTGAACTGGCAATTGAAGGGCGACAAGCAATCGGCCAAGATGTTCAAGGGCAAGGACTGCGGACTCTCGAAGCGCGAAGGCTGGACCATCGAGAAGAACGCCAAGTTCGAGAGCCTGAAGTAGCAGACAAACCAATTCATACAGGAAACCACCCTTCTGTCGCAGGACAAGAACAGAGGCGTGGCGTGGTGTGTCAAGATAATCCTTATAAAAAAAGACACAATGAAACAAATATTTGTTCTTGCTATATCCCTGCTCTTTGGGGCAAGTGTGTGTATGGCTCAGCCCGTGAGCATCAATCCCCGCACCATGTGCCCGCCCATTACCCCGGCTTGGGCATTCGGACATATCGTGTGGGAGGACAGTATTAACACCACGCAAGGCGCCGAGCGCATCGTAAACGAATATCTCGAACGCGGAATACCCGTGGATGCAATCATCATTGACAGCCCCTGGTGTACCGCATATAACGATTTCCAGTGGGACACCCAGCGTTATGCCGACCCTGCATCGATGATAAAGGGCTTCATGCAGAAAGGTGTCCGAACCATCCTTTGGCTGACAGGATTTGTGAACGAGAAGTGCAAAGACACGCCCAGTCAGCGAAGCGCCACCTTCGACGAGGTCGGCAGAAACAATTATGGAGCGAACAGCAACCGGTCTGTTGACTGGTGGAAGGGCAAAGGCATACATATCGACTTTACCAACGAAGACGCCGTCGCATGGTGGTACAGCCAGCTTGACAAAGTCTTCACGGAAGGGGTCTATGGTTGGAAGGTGGATAATGGGGACACCTATCTGCCACCTTTCTTCGACACCTCCAAAGGTATGATGGCAAACAAGGATTTCTGCCATTATTACTATGATGCCATGTTCGACTATACCGTGAAAAACCGAACCGATGGTATCACGATAGCTCGCCCCTACTCTTTTCAAGGCGGCTTGGAATCCAATATTGAGAAAAACAACATGGGTTGGTGTGGCGATTTCTCAGGCAGTTGGGACGGCCTATGCCGCCAGATAAATGACATCTATCGCTCCTCACGTTATGGCTACGCTGCTGTGGCCTGTGAGGTGGGCGGCTTCTTTTTCCCCAAGTCGAATGCTGCCCAGCTGGCACGTTATGCCCAGTTCGGATGCATGACAGCCTGCATGATAAACGGAGGGGAGAACGGTCCCTTCTCGGCTCATCTGCCCTGGACTCATGGGACGGAAGTGGAGGAAACCTATCGCTGGTGCGTCAACTGGTTGAAATCGCTGGTTCCATACAAGTTCTCCACTGTCGTAGATGCCCATCTGCATGGCGGCTCATTGATAAAGGGGACGAATCTGGAGGAGCGTAGTCACTTGCTGGGGAATGACATCTTCACTAAAGCCATCACATCCGACAACAACAAGGTGACATACCATCTTCCCGATGACGGAGCGTGGGTGGACTACTGGACGGGAGAATCCTTCCAGGCCGGGACCGAGGTGACAAGAGAATATCCCCTTGGCAAGTTCCCTCTTTTCATCCGTTCTGGCTCTATCATTCCCATGACAGACCCCTCCATGCCGGGGAAACGCATCTTCCGTATTTATCCGAACGGAAAGACATCGCGCCGTTTCCACCTTCCCAAGGGCGATGGCATTGAGTATTTTGACTGCACCGTCAGCTACGACCAGCGAAAGGGACGTGTCACCTTGGATGCGGACGTTTCTGCCGATTTCGTCTTCATCATAGAAAAGAAGAGCGTTTCAGCCTCAGGTAAACATATAGAAAAACGAATATGAAGCAGCAGCTCAAACTCTATATTCTACTGGCTATGATAGCAGTAGCCTGTGCATCGACGCGTGCATGGGCTCAAGTGAACTACGATGAAAGCAAGGTGAAACCATATACCTTGGAAGACCCACTGCGCTTCGTGAACGGAAAGAAGGTGAAGAACCTGAAGGACTGGGAACTCCGGCGACAGGAGATACTCGGCATCTTCCAGAAGGAGATGTATGGACAGATGCCGCCAAAGTGCGACATCGTGCTGGAGAAACTGGAGGAAGGCGTCACCCTGGCAGGATTCGGTTTGAGAAGACAGGTGAGGATGTGGTTCCGCAGCGACAAGACGGGGCCCTTCGTGGACTGGCTCATTGTGACACCTCGCCATGCCAAAGCTCCCGTGCCCGTCATCATGCTGCTGAACTATTGCGGTAACCACACGATGCTGAGCGATGAGGCTATTTTCATAACGGAAAGCCTCGATGTGCCTCATCAGCTGTTCCGCGAACTGAAACCTCGCGGGACTTTTGCCGATGCAAACCAGCGGACCTATTACCCCATCAGTATGATGCTGGCACGCGGATATGCCTTGGCGACAGCCTGCTATGCCGACATTTCGCCCGACCCCGACCCTGCTTCCCCCGAAGAGCAGGACGAATATGCTTATCGGCGATGCTTTGAATTGTGGCCGCCACGCGACCCGAACCGTGATGACAACACGACATCCTTGGGTGCTTGGGCATGGGGGCTGATGCGCGGTATGGACATGATAGAACAGGATTCCCTTCTGGATGCCAAAAGGGTAATCCTGACCGGCTCCTCACGTCTTGGAAAGGCTGCTCTGATTGCAGGAGCCTACGACGAGCGTTTCCCCGTGGTAGTACCCAATCAGACAGGTGGCGGCGGTGTGCCCTTGGCGAAACGTAACTATGGCGAGAACATTACGACCGAGACGAGCACATTCACCCATTGGTACTGCAAAGCCTATAAGAAATATGCCGGGCATGAGGATACAATGCCTTTCGACCAGCATCTCCTAATCGCATGCATAGCACCGCGTGCCTTGCTGGTAGAAGGCTTCGACGACGGTTGGTTCGACACGAAAGGCGAGTTCCTGTCTGTGCAGGCAGCAAGTCCCGTATGGGAGAAGTTCTGCAAAGCGGGGCTCCCGAAGGTGGGATGGCCCAATGATTATGAGACCAGTGCCATCGGTTCCAGGCTGGGCTATGTGCGCCGCAATCAACAACACGGCCATTCGGCTTTCGATTGGATTTGGATGATGGACTTCGGCGACAGAGTCTTCAAAGAGAGAAAATAGAAAGTCACCACGACCTGTAAAAGCGATTTGTTTCCAATGCGAAACTTTTTGTTTCGCACGCGTAACAAAATGTTTCACTAAGGTAACGTCAAATACATGAGCTATAGGTCGAAATTGTATTCCTTTGCCATTGTTGTGTGTAACTTTGTTCAGCGTTCTATTATTTGGCTGCAAAGGTACGAATAAGCGAGAGAAAAGCAAAATAAAATTTGGCTTTTCCTAACCGGTGGAGCGGTGAGGGCCTTCAAAAATGTGTCTTGAAATGGCTGAGCCGCAACAGAGGAAGACCGTCAGGTCAGTTGAATTTTGGTTTCTCGGGGTGAGAACCCATGTGAAACTCGATGACGACGTTGCCCTCAAAAACACGATTGATGGGGACTGTCCAGCCTTTCCAGCGCTGTCCGTCGATGCTGACACTCTTGACTACGCACCGTTCTGCACTGACACCTGGCGCCAAAATGGTGAGCATCCCGCCCGGGTGGCGAAGTTGCATGCGGAAGCCTCCGCAACAAGTTCGATTAGGGAAAAAGAGCCTTGGAAGGGCGGCAGACTTCTGATGCTCTGTCGTGCTTTCAGCACTCAGATATTACTCTCGCTCGGAAAAATACAAATATATTTGTTTTTTCGCTCGCTTATTCGTAATTTTGTGGGGAAAAACTGCGATTATTATGAAATATCTACTTTCTTTGCTTTTTGTGCTTGGCATGAGTTTGCCTGCCGAGCGCAGCTATGGTGCCGAACGTCACAGCAATGCTCACGAACTGGCGCTGACGGTGCTTTCCGGGAACAGCGCAAGCCAACTGGCCGATAGTCCCGAGGCCTTTCACGCCTTGCCTCACGACGTCCAGCAGTTCCTCTCCTCCCTACCCTCTGCTTGGGACGAGACGCGTCAACTCGCTGGCAATCAGGGGGAATCCGTTGTGACGGCTCGACGCAGCGGTAAGACATGGTACGTGGCAGGCATCAATGGCGCGAACGAGGAAAAGACGTTCCACCTCGACCTCTCGTTCCTCGGACAGAAGCATGGCGACATCGTATGCTTCGGAGACCGTGGCGAGGGCTTCTTCGTGTTTCTCATGGAGGACTATCCCACGGAGATGAAGTGCCGTCCGCAGGGCGGTTTCGTGCTCGTCGTCCATCCCGTAGGCGACCCGCGGACGATGAACATGCCGCTCTTCCAAACAAAATACACAGCCGACCCGTCGCCACTCGTGGTGGGCGACACGCTGTTCCTTTACACCTCGCACGACGCTTCGCCCGAGGACATCCCCGACCCGAACGAGAGGAGCTCGGCGGGATTCTTCATGTACGACTGGCTGCTGTGGTCCACCACCGACATGGTCAACTGGACGAAGCATGGAGCAGTGGCGTCGCTGAAAGACTTTCCGTGGCGCAGTCGCGACAATGGTGCTTGGGCAATTCAGACGGTGGAGCGCAACGGCAAGTACTACCTCTATGCGCCGCTGCATGGGCACGGCATCGGCGTGCTGGTGAGCGATTCGCCCTACGGACCATTCCGTGACCCGCTTGGCGAACCACTTGTTTGGCAAAGGGAGCATTGGAACGACATCGACCCCTCTGTCTTTACAGACAGCGACGGGCAGGCTTATATGTATTGGGGCAATCCGCATTGCTACTACGCTCGGCTGAACGACGACATGATTTCGCTCAAGGACAGCATCGTGCAGCTGCCGCATATCCCTAATTATCAGGAAGGGCCGTGGATATTTTGTAGGACAACGGACAACAGACTTCCGCGACTACAATCGCGCCTCGGTGCTAGAGCATCCGAGAAGGGACAACGGACGACTGACAAAAAGTACTACCTTGCCTTTGCCACGACTTGCTGTCCCGAGGCGTTGGGCTACGCCATGAGCGACTCGCCAACTGGTCCGTGGAAGTGGAAGAACTACATCATGACGCCCACACAACGAGACCGCGGTAATCATCCCGGCATCTGCGACTACAAGGGACATTCCTACATCTTTGGGCAAGACTATGACCTCATGCACCTCGACACGTATATCCATCACGAGCGGCGCACCGTCTCGGCATCGGAGATTACCTACAATGCCGACGGAACGATTCAGCAGATTCCCTATTGGCTGAACCAAAAGCCTTTGGAACAGCTCGAATGGCTCGACCCCTACAAGCGCGTGGAGGCTGAGACGATGGCTTGGGGGCGCGGACTGAAGACGGCGAAGATGGGCATCGCTAATACAGGCGTGGTGAACGACATGCCGACATCGACAGGTCGCAGGAACATGTATGTCTTTGACATCGACGACGGGGAATACATCCGCCTGCGTGGCGTGGACTTCGGGAAGGGCGCGCGCCGTTTCTCCATCAATGCAGCCGGGACAGGCAGCGTGGAGATTACCCTGCGCCTCGACAATCAGGACGGCCCCACCATCGGAACACTTCAAATCGCCGGCACTGGCTCAACAGATAATTATCAATCATTCTCTACTAAGGTAAAGAAAGCCAAGGGCGTTCACGACCTCTACCTTTGCTTTGGCAAAACACAAGGCGACGTTCATTTAGATTATTGGCAATTCCAAAGATAAAACATGGACAGACTCACGACATTTCTCTGTATATCAGTACTTTGCCTGTATGCAGAAGGACAGAACCCGATAGTACGCAATCAGTTTACGGCTGACCCTACCGCGCGCGTATTTAATAATAAGGTGTATCTCTTCCCCTCGCACGACATACCGGCACCTGCAGGGCAACGCCAAGACTGGTTCTGCATGGAGGACTATCACGTCTTCTCGTCGGAGAACCTGACCGACTGGACCGACCACGGCGTCATCCTCTCGCAAGAGAACGTGCCTTGGGGCAAGCCCGACGGCTATTCGATGTGGGCGCCGGACTGCGTGTTCAAAAATGGCAAGTACTACTTCTACTATCCCAATGCGCCTCGTAATGGCAGGGGTTTTGCCATTGGAGTAGCCATTGCCAATCAGCCCGAGGGACCTTACACGCCTGAGAAGGAGTCGATAAAAGGCGTCGGAGGCATCGACCCCTGTGTCCTTATCGACGACGACGGAGCGGCTTATCTCTATTGGAGCGGCATGGGCATTCGCGGAGGACGACTGAAAGAGAACATGACCGAGTTGCGAGACAGCAGTCGGGTTATGTTGGGCTTGCCCGAAGGCTTCAAGGAAGGGCCGTTTGCCTTCAAGCGCGAGGGACGCTACTACCTCACCTTCCCATGGGTTCGCAAAGAAAAGGGGACTGAAACGCTGGCCTACGCCATGAGCGACTCGCCCCTCGGCCCGTGGCAGTTCAAGGGCATCATCATGGCTGAGCACGACAACAGCTGCTGGACAAATCACCACAGCTTCCTCGAATACAAAGGCCAGTGGTACCTCTTCTATCATCGCAATCACTACTCGCCCAATATGGACAAGCGCCGCTCTGCCTGCATAGAAAAGGTGACGTTCAATGCCGACGGCACCATCCAAGAGGTGAAGCAGACTCTTCGCGGCGTAGGAGTGACGCGGGCAACGGACAAGATTGAGGTCGATAGGTACAGCGCCATCAGCGACGGCGTCTCCATCGACTTCAACGACAGCACAGACACGTTCCGCGGATGGCACGCCACATTTGCTAACGCAGGAAACTGGCTCAGATACAACGACGTGGACTTCAACAGCATTGCCAGCGGATACGTCGCTGTCAAAGTCAAGGCAAACGCCAACACCTGCCTGACCATCTGTGAAGGCTCGGCAGAAGGAAATGTCGTCGCAAGGTTGCCAATCAACGTAACACCATCAGGCCATGACATCAGCGGCCAATGGGCGATACTCACCTACGCTCTGGACAAGATGCCGCAAGGCACGACCGACCTCTGTATCGTTTGCGAAGGGCAGCAGGTGAGCCTCGACTGGTTGCAGTTCAAGCCTGCTCCCCTACCCTGAATCACTGAATATCAATCGTCGTGCGCTTGAGGTCAGCAGCTTTGGAACTGGTGCCGACGAGAATCTCGTACTTGCCAGGCTTTACGCGCATGGCGTTGCTGGCAGCGTCCCAGAACTCGAAACTCTTGTCGGTAAGCTGCAGTTCGGCATTGGCCGTCTGCCCAGCCTTCACATGGATGCGCTGGAAGGCACGAAGGCTCTTCAGCGGTCCGTCGGCATCTTGCGGATTGCGGATATAGAGCTGGACGGTCTCGGTGCCCTCGCGCTTGCCGGTATTGGTTACAGGAATGGTCAGAGTTATCGGATTATTCTGAATGCTCTGAATGTTCTGAGTGTTCTGACTATTCAGATTAGGCTCGCCCAGCTTGAAGCTTGTATAGCTAAGCCCAAAGCCGAAGGGGAACAGTGCATCGTCGAAATAGCGATAGGTGCGGCCTCGCATGGAATAGTCTTCATAGTCAGGCAGTTGCTCGCTGTTCTTGTAGAACGTGACGGGCAGTTTGCCACTGGGATTGCAATCGCCGAACAGCACGTCGGCCACTGCCGTTCCGCCTTCCTGCCCGGGATACCACACCTGGAGGATGGCGTCGCACGTCTCGACCTCTGGCTGCAAGGCAATGCATGAGCCTGAGCAGTTGACCAGGACAATCTGCTTGCCTGCCTCTTTCAGAGCCTTCAGGAACCGACGCTGGACGGCCGGCAACTCGATGTTCGTGCGGTCACCACCCTTGAAACCCTCTATGTTGACAGGCATTTCCTCGCCTTCGAGAGCAGGAGAGATGCCACCCACGAAGATGACCTTGTCGATGCCCTTCAGCTGGGCAATTGTCTGCTGATAGTCGATGGGATGCTCCTTTGCCACATTAATCTTGAGGTTGGCATTGTAGGTCTGGACGTGAGAGAAGCGCACCTCGATGTTGTAGCTCTTGCCCCGCTCGGCCTGGATGGCGATGCGATTGGGCGTGGTGCGCCAGATGTGGTGACGAAACTTCTGCTGGCCATCGATGTAAAGTTCGAAGTGACCGCATCCCTCCACGTTCACCACGTATTCGCCTGCCTCTTCGGGCGTGAAGACCGTTTCATACTTTGCCGAGAAGTCCTCAAGCTGCACGCCAGGAGCGAAGTTGTGCATGCCGGCGGTAGTGACGGCCAGCGGAGTCGTGTACTGCTGCGTGACGACGGGCTTGCCCTCCATCTTGCGATTGTTCCAGAAGGTTCCCTTCATGCCTTTCTTGCCCTCGAAGCTGCACCACGAACCCATCAGGCACTCCAGCACTTTGTCGTAAGTCAGGTCGCAACCGGGAATGTACTTCAGCTTTTCACCCTTTAACCTTTTCACCTTTTCGCGGATGCCGTCGAGGATGGTGACGGTGTGATTGGGCATACCGTTGTAGTTGCCCCACATCATGGGTGCATTGTCGGCATTGGGGCCAATGACGGCTATCCGCTCCGCATTCCTCTGCAGAGGCAGGATGTTTCCCTTGTTTTGCAAGAGCACGATGCACCGGCGCGCCATATCGAGCGACAGGTTTGCCGACTCCTTTGTTGACATTGCCGAATACGGTATCTTGGACCACTCGACGAGCGACGGGTCGTCCATCTCGCCCAAGTCAAAGCGCCCCTCCAGCAGTCGGACGACGTGCTTATCCACCTCAGCCTCAGTGATAAGGCCACGACGCACTGCCTCGGGTATGCTTCTGTAGGCATAGCCGTAGCCGCACTCCACGTCGGTGCCTGCAATGGTAGCTTTCGCCGAGGCATGGACGGCATCGGACGACGACTTGTGCGAGTCGTAGAAGTCGGAGACGGCACCGCAATCGCTCACCACCAGATACTGGAAGCCCCACTCGTCGCGAAGGATGGTCTGAAGCAGACGTTGAGAGCCGCAGCATGGGTCGTCGTCCAGACGCTGATAGGCACACATCACCTCGCGCACCTTGGCATCTTGAACCAGAGTCTTGAAGGCAGGCATATAGGTCTCCCAAAAGTCGCGAAGAGAGACGTTGTTCAGGTTGACCGAGTGGCGGGTATATTCCGGACCGCTATGCACGGCATAGTGCTTGGCACAAGCCCACAGCTTGCGATACTTGGCATCCTCAGGCCCCTGCAGGCCCTTCACCACCTGCGTGCCCATGACACTCGTCAGGTAAGGGTCTTCGCCGTAGGTCTCCTGGCCACGTCCCCAACGCGGGTCGCGGAAGATGTTCACGTTGGGCGTCCAGACAGAGAGGCTGTGGAACTTCTCGTCCTCGCCCTTGAGGTCGTGCATGCGGTGATTGTACTGGGCACGAAACTCCGTGGAAGCCACGTCGAAACACTTGTAAACCATATCCGGACTGAACGACGCAGCCATGGCAATGGGTTCGGGAAACACCGTGACATTGCCCATATTGGCAGCGCCATGCAGCGCCTCGCTCCACCAGAAGAACTTCCGAATGCCGAGGCGGGGGATGGCAGGACTTTCGTCGAGCATCAGCTGGGCCTTCTCTTCGAGTGTCAGCCGCGAACACAAATCTGCGGCACGCTCGCGAGCCGAGAGGTTGGGATTCTGATAAGGATAGGTCTGGGCTGATGCCGAAGCGCCTGCACAGAGCATCATGATGAGAATGAGAAACTTGCCTTTCATCGTTTTATTGAATGGTAATCGTTGTTTTCTTGCCTTGATAATTGACATTTACACGTGTCTCGTTTGCCAACTTGACGTGATAAGTTCGGCGATTAGGCATGCCTTGATACTTGCCCTGACGCTTGCTGATGGTGAGGCGACGGCTTGCATCGTCCCATTGGAACGTGATGCGCGAGCACTGTCCCTGCTCATAGTCCCTTGTCACGCCGTCGTCCTCATAAAGCGTGAAGCTGCCGTCGGCACCGGGATAAAGCAATACCTCGTCGCCCTTGACGGGGATAATGCTGCCAGCCCGCACGAATACAGGGATGAAGTCGGCAGCGACATCAGTCGTCACGGACTGGCCGCCTTCGTAGTGGCGACCTGTATAGTAGTCGTACCAGCCGCCTTCGTTGCGAGGCAGATAGGTGGTCCACGAGGTGACGCTTGGTTCCGTTACCGGGCTGATGAGCAGCGAGCGCCCGAACATGTACTCGTACTTTTGGTCGAGGGCTTTGCTGTCACCCGGGAAGTCGAAGACGAGGGGGCGCATCAGCGTGGAACCCTGAGAGGCTATTTCTGCTGCGTGACTGTAGATGTATGGCAACAGGCGATAGCGCTCGTTCAGGCTGCGGGCGATAGCTGCCTGTGCCTCGGCGCCGTAGTTCCACGGCTCGGTGTTGCTCATGTAGCCATGCACACGCATCAAGGGCAGGAAGACGCTCGTCTCTATCCATCGCAACATACGCTCGATGTAGGCTTTATCGCTGTATTGATTGCCGGGACGGAAGAAGCCGCCAGCGTCGTAGGTCCACCACGGGATGCCTGCTGCCTGCATGCCGAGCCCTGCTGTCAGCTGTCGGCGGAATGTCTCCCAATCGTTGCCCACATCACCACTCCACATGGCCGAGCCGTAACGCTGGATGCCGGGGAAGCCGCAGCGGGTAAGAATCATGGGGCGCTGATGGGCTGCAGAGTACAGTCCCTCATAGACGGTCTTGTTCACCAACAGAGGATAGACGTTGCGCACGTCCTCCCCAGCCCACTTGCCGTTGTTCACGCGGCGTCCCTTGAGGTCGTCGTTCTCCGGCTCGGTAGCGTCTTGCCACCAGGCATCGATGCCAAGCGGCACCAGTCGCGTGGAGAAGTTCTGCCAATAGGCTGCCGCGGCATCGGGGTTGAAGAAGTCAATCCAGTCCGTGCCCGGGATGTAGTAATTGTCCGACAGCATCTGCTTGCCGACCTCTGAATTCTTATCTATCTTCGACCAAACGCTGACCATCAGCCGCATGTTCATGGCGTGCAGGCTGTCCGTCAATGCCTTTGGGTCGGGATAATGGTCCTCGTCGAACCGCATGGCGTTCCACCCGTACTTGCCCCAGTACTGCCAGTCCTGCACCAGCACATCGACGGGCAATCCTTCGCTACGGAAGCGGTTGGCCGTCTGCAGTATCTCGTCGGAGGAATGGTAGCGCTCGCGGCAATGGATGTAGCCCAGAGCCCAACGCGGCATCAAGGGTGCCTTGCCCGTCAGCTCGCGATAGGAGGCGATAATCTCGTCGGCCGAACCGACAAACACGGTATAGTCGACAGCATTGGCCGCAGGCGAGCGGAACACCGTCTCGTCCTTTACCTTATTATAATATATGACGGGCGCGTCGCCTCTTGACAGCTCAGCCCTCAGCACATGCCGTCCTGCCCCGAGGTGCACGATGGTCGAGGCCGTGGGAGGCAGCCACATGTTCTGCATCTCGATGACGTTCTGCCCGTCGATAGAGAGGTTGTGGCGTCGGGCCATCTGTTGCCCGACATCCAGCAAGATGGAATAGTCGCCATCGGTGGCGAGGTCGATGGTCGCCTCGTAGATATGCCGCTGCCTAACCTCCTGCTTGCCGCCTTCGGTCGAAGTGACATTCACCACCTCTGTCTGGCCGGCCTCGTCCAGCAGACGCATCTTTGCCTGATGGTCGCAAGGATTGAACTCGACCATGCCGTAGTTGTTCCAGAGCAGGCCATAGCCTTTGCTCGACAGGAGCATAGGGATGCTGATCTGGGTGTTCACCTGTGTCAGGCGTCGCGACAAGCCTCGGACATTGCTGAACCCGTCCTGAAACTGTCCGAGGCCATAGAGCCGCTCGTCTGCTTCGGAGCGGAAAGCCAGCGTGGCCTCCCTGCCCTGCATGCGATGCAAGGTTGCCATGAAGACAGGTGAGCCCTGTCGGTCCTTGATGGTGACAGTCTGATGCGCATCGTCCACCTCGACGGTGATGTCGCGGCTTTTGACCTCATCGTTCTTGACATAGAGCCAGTCGGGCAACTCGACCTTGGGCTCGGATGCAGCCGACTCCGAATACTGTATCCTGACAGCATTGCGAGCCACCTGGCGCACGTTTAATGTTCCTTTGCCGAAAGACACTTTGCCTGCCATCAGCGAGATGGGAAGCAAAGCCGTCACGACAAGACAAAGCAATCGTCTTTTCATAATTATATTATTGAAAGAGCCCGTCTGTTTTCATAGGCGGGCTCTTATTGAATCAGACCTTAAAGGCCCTAAAGTCCTTAAAGACCTTAAAGACCTTAGGCCTTATCGGCTTTTTACTTGACCAACACCTTCTTGTCGCCAACGATGTTGATGCCCTTCTGCATCTTGCTGAGGCGCTGACCTGCTACGTTGTAGATAGCATCGCCTGCTGTCTGCTGTCCGTTGCCGATTGTCTTAATGCCTGTGATGAGGTCGAGCATGCTCATGTCGCCGAAGTTAAGGCCGATGCCGTCAATACTGTTGTTGAGACTTGAGTCGATGTAGAAGCTGCACTGGAAGGCATCCATTGAATAATCCTTCTGCAGATTGATGCGTGCAAGTCTCAAGTTGCCGTCCGTGCAATAGTAGAAGTCGTCTGAGGGGAGAACAACGAATCTGTCATAATTAGGAATGACGTAAACCTTGCCGCCATAGAGTTCTGTGGATGTGGTAAAGTTATTTATAATAACTTCCTTGAAGACGGGATTGACGATGTCTTCGCCTGGTTCGAACTTGTAGAGATATGTCAAGCCGGCTTCAAGTTCGTCGCACGACGTGAGGCAATCGATGATGAGGTATGTGTCCACCTCCTTAGCGTCGCTTGGCTGACGGAGCTCAGCACCCTCGAGCGGGCTGCCTTCGAGTGTGAGGTAGAAGGGCAGACAGATGGAGTGCCACTTGCCATCCTTCTTGATGGTGTAGTTCTGGATTGTGACGTTTGCCCACTTGGCATTGCATTCAAAGATATCGCTTGAATTGTCACCCTTGGCGTCGAATGCGATTTCCTCAGCAACGACAGTGGTGAAGAAGCTCGATTCGCTGACTGCATCTTCATAGCCAGCCATTCTGCCGATAACCTGATACTCATACTTGGTTTCCCTATCGAGACCTACGATGGTGACATCCGTCTCTGTCGTCTCGATTTCATGCCATTCGCCTGCCGGCTTCAGGATATTTGTCTGGCAAACGCAGACGTCGTCGATGTAGAGGTGTGTCTTGTCGTAGTCCAAGTGTTGGAAAGCGATGTAGCCCTTCTGCCCTTCGAATGCGCTGAGGTCGATGACTACCTCTTCATAGGTTGAGTTAGTGACAGGCTGCAAGTCGCGGAGTGCAATTGTGAAGTCGGCGAGGTCTTTGCCTGTCGTAGAGAGGAGCACACGATAGTTCTCCGGGTATGAGCTGTTGCCGCAACAAACCTGATACTTCAGCTCGCCCTTCAGGTCAATCTGCGGAGAGATGAGGTAATTATCCACATTGAAAGCACCCTCCGAGCTGTCCCAACTTCCCGAAACTGCGCTGTATGAGCCATCGTGTGGAATAACATCACTTGTCTGCCAGTCTGTACTTTCGATACCTTCGCCATTGCGTATAGCTGTCCAGCCCTGGGCTTCAAATCCTTCCTCGAAGCCATCGAAGAAGAGCACGACCTCCTCTTTCTCTTCAGCCGTCCTGTACCTTACCTGGTAGCTGTCGCTGTAGCCAGTCCAGAAGAGGTTGGCAGAGGTGATGCCCGGTTCTGCAATGAGGGCGAAGGGTGCAGGATTCGTGGGCAGAGTGGAGAAGTATGAGGGCTCTTTCCGTACGGAGTAATCGTTATACTTGTGGATATAAACAGAATAGCCGTATATCGTATTTGGCTCAAGGTCTTCAATCAGCACATTCGGATCAAGAGTGTGTATGAATTTCATTTCGCCGGTGAAGATGTGGAAGTCGTCGATGTATAGGGCTATATTGTTGTTGCTCTTATGATGGATGGCGATGTATCCCTTTTCGCCTTCATAAGGACTCAGGTCGAAACGCATCTCATTCCATTCGCTAAGTCCGGGCGCCAAGGGGCGAAGCGTATAGACAAAGTCGGAGATGTCGTTGCCGGAAGTAGAGAGCTTCACCTCGTATTCGTCGGGGAATGATGAGTAGGCATATTGCCAGAACGAGAGTGTGCCCTTCAGGTCGACGAGCGGACTGATGAGCCAGTTGTCGGCATTGAGGGCACCTGAACCCTGCGTCCAACTATATGCTGCAGCTGCATACACGTCACTGAATGAGTTGGCATCTCCTGTTATCCATCCGTCCGGGCCTACTGACTCGCCATTTGTTATGATAGTCCAGCCCTTACTGAAACCATCCTCAAAGTCATCGTAGAAGACCGTCTCGAAGTTCTGGGTGTTGAAATACATCACATCGTATGTGTTCTCGGGATAGCCCGTCCAGGAGATGGAAGCAGAGGTCGGCCTGGGATTGACGGCAACGTCAAAGATGTCAGGAAGTGGCGTGTGGAATTGAAGGCCAGCCCACCTGCTGACCCTTCCGTCTGGATAGACAGTGCGGACACGCGCATAATAAAGCTCATTGGAATGGAGATAGGTCATCGTATAATGGTTGGTGGACAGCATTTCGGTCTGCCATGTCATAGGATACGTATCGACGCCATACTGAAGCTCCCACAATTCGCCTTCACCTTCCCAAGACAATTCAGCACTGTAAGGCAGATTATCAACAGAGAAGTATTGGGGCTTTGGAAGCACTTCGTCTGTGTGGTTGAACCGAATCTGGTTCTTCCAGTCATAGACATAGCCTGTGGAGCCGGTCAGGCTTTCTGATGTGGGATATTCATTCAAGGGAATGGAGAATGAAACGAGCGACATACCAGTTGCGGGGAACACGCTGAAGTAAGAATCACAAGCTAATACAGGAGATTGGAGAGCCACTACGAGGGCGAGGTTCGTCTTGCCGTTGAAGCTGAACGGACGGTCGAATGTAATCGTCGTCCAGTCTTCGTCGTCGAAGGTCACGTCGCCGCTGAAGACGAGGTTGCCTTCGTTGAATGGAATCCAGCTGTTGCCGTCGGCAAAGTCGGTCGCATAGGTCGGTACAAGATAAATGTTCAACGATTCGGATAACTGATGGCCCAGGTTGTGGAAACTGATGGATGTAAGGTCGCGAGCCTCGCCCACCTCTTCTTTCGTATAGATTTGCTGCGAGAGCGAACGGCTGAAGTTGCAGTTGAATGGCAGGATATCGCTGTATTCTGAGCCGCCATCGCCTATCAGGGCTTGATCGATGTCCAGACGAATCTGGTTCTTATACGTGCTGAGATACCCCGAATATGAGCCCATCCCTGTCGGGTCGAATAGAATGTTATCATCATATTCGAAAATGCACTGGTTGCCCACTCCTTCATAGGCGGCGAACCCGGTGTTTTGCTGATATGTGCCGGACTTGTCGCATACGATGACGGCAAGGTTATCTATGCCGTCATACATGAAGGGCGTATCGAGCTTAATTTCATTCCAAGCGCCTTTCGTGAAAGTAATCGCGCCGCTGAACACCATGTCGCCCGACGAGAGAGACAGCCAGTCGTGGTCGTTGTCGAAACTTGACTTGGCAGTATGCATCAGATAGACCTCTATATATCGATAATCTTCCTGCGTAGTATTGAAGAAACTGATGCTGGAGATGAGGCCTTTTCCACCAATCTCATCAGCAGTGTAGATCTGCTCCGACACAGCATATTTATAAATGGTGGTTGTAGGGAAGAAACGCGAAGCAGGCAGGCCGATAATCTCCTCTTCTCCGTTGAAGCGAATCTGATTCCTGCCTTTTAATACATCTCCATAATAGGTGCCCATGTTTGTCGGGTCGAAATTATCGGTATCGGAGAACCCGTAAAGCGACACGTCACTATCACAGTAGCCAATACTGAAACCATTCATAAAAGGACATATGCCCGTGTTATCGTCCACCGTGACAACAAGATTATAATCGTTATCGTAGAAATACTCCTGATTGAAGGTAATCGTATTCCACTGATCGGGCAGGAAAGTCACTTCACCGCTGAAGACCAATTCGCTTTCTGAAACAGGAATCCAGTCAGTACCCGAGCCAAAACTCCAAGTATTCAACAGGGTAAGATAGATGTCGATTGTCCTCGTAACCGCCTCGGCACCAGTACAGAAGAAATCGATACTGCTGAGGCCACGTGAAGGACCCATTTCAAAATGCCTGTAGATCTGCTGTGTGATGCTGTAATTGTAGTCTGTGTAAGTGGGCAGATATCGGGTTTGAATGGAATTCTCAGCAGTTCCAATCTCCACGATGTCTGCTTTTGCCATGCTGAACCCTGTCAGCAAGAGCATTGCCGTGAGTAAAGATTTGAGTCTCATAAGCTTTAATTTTTATAGTTAATAATACATTATTCTTATCCCGCGCGTAAGTGCACGCACACACATATTGCGCTACAAAGTTATATAAAAAAGCATTAACTAACGCTCTTTTTACGTTAATTATTGTTAACACACGTGAAATTACGCCTTTTTCCTGACATCACGTTGCCAAATCCCTAACATCACGCTGCCAAATCCATCACGAAGCGTTGGCAGTTCCTTGCTGTGGCGTCGGCAGATGCTACACGTGGCGTCGGCAGATGCTACACGTGGCGTTATTATATGTTGGTGACCGGTAAATAGCACCAAAGGTGCGAAAGAACACAGACGGGGGTTTTCTCCGCTTGCGCCTGACCGTTCCGGCTTTGCCGCCTGAGCACCTACGGAGCGCAAGAAGGGAAGAACCCCCGGGACAGGTTAGCCTAACAATAATAAGCCCCGAAGGGGCGACAGAATATGTAACTTGTTTAATAACAACTTGCTTATGTCTCTGTCGCCCCTTCGGGGCTTTCTCTTTCGTTGCAACATTACCGGGGGTTATACCCCCGTCTGTGGTCTTTCGCACCCTCGGTGCTTTTCCCAGGACAGCAATATTTTCCTTTACACCTCTTTCCTTTTCCTTCTGTTCATGTGCGATTGAACCATGTCTTCGGTGAGGCTCCAATCGTTCTTGTTGCGCGATAACTGACTGCGCATTTCTTCAAATGCCTTCCTCCGCGCTTCTCTTTCCACCCACTCGGGACTCAGGTACTCCATCCTACCTGTAGCGGCATTCGTCATCTTGGCATCCTTCCAGAACGGACGCCTGCTGCCATCTATCATGCTGGTCGTGTACTCGTCGGTAAGACCGTCTGCCAAGGTCACCCATCTGAGCACTTTCCTTCCGTCCTTCCTTGCTTCTATCTGCACCTTATAGCCGAAATACCATTGCGGCTTCAGCACGGTGGAGTTGCCGTCGTTCAGGATGATGATGTCGCCTATCACCGTCAGCTTGTCATTATAGAAAATTTCCTTCTTGCTTACCGTGTAAGGCATCAGAGGCGAGGGCCGCCTCAGCTTGTACTGGCCACCAGCCACTCTTATCATGTCGAGGTTTCCTACACGCTCAAACTCGGGGAGGGTATCATAGTACGTCATGCCCTTCCCGTCCCAGTACCGCATCTCGCCGGAAGCGGACTTGCCATAGAACAGGTCACCTTCCTGTTTCACCTTTCCATAGAGCGACACGTTCTGGTCGCGCCCCTGCAGGTCTATCACCGTCACCTTGTTCCTATATATATTATAAGGATAGGTGGCCAGGGCGAAGTAGCCGTCCGAGATTCTCCTGATGTGTTCGAATTCTGCGGGACACGTGATATCCCCGTCATACATGACGCCATACTTGCCGCCCTGCATGAACATCTCCACGCCCGTGTGCTTCTCTCCGCGCCGTTTGATGCGCACCATGTCCAGGTTGACAAGTTCCTTCTCATCCTCATCTTCCCTGATGATGATGGGACGTTCGCCTCCTTGTCCTGCCCTGCCTGCTATCTTGCCCGTGAACATCCTTATCCAGTCGCGCTCGTCTGTGGGCAGTCCGAATGTCTGGTACAGGCCAACCTGGTCAAGGATTGTCACGCATTCCTTGCCCTTGCTGACACGCATACCGCGTCCCACCTGTTGCAGATACTTTGAGAGCGACAGCGTGGGGCGGGCCAGCTGAATGAACTCCACCTCGGGAAAGTCAACCCCTTCGCCCAGGATATCGACATTCACGCAGACCTTTATCCTGTCAGCACGATAATCCTCTATCAGCCGTTCGCGTTCAGCAGCAGGCGTCTTGGCCTCAATCCAGCAGCAACTGACGCCATGCTCCTGGTAGTATGCCGTGATGTGTCGGGCATGTTCGCGGTCGATGGCATAGACGATGCCCTTCTTGCCATCCACATACTGCCTGTAGGTGTTGTACAGATGCTCGATGCTTTCCGGCACATCCATCACCGTAGCCATCTCCTTCGTCTGATAATCGCCATCAGCACCGCGCTTCTGCAAGCCGGCTATCCTCTGCATCATCAGGTTATCGGGGCGGGCAGAGATGTAGTCGAAGTCCGAGAGCCAGCCCTTATCGATGAACTCCTGTATGGGCCACGACACCAATATCTTGCGGAATAGGTCCGTGAAGCCTGCGTGGTTCATCCGGCAAGGCGTAGCCGTCAGTCCGAGGAACCTTGCCTCAGGCCACCTGTCCCACAGCATCTTGTACGTCTTGGCCAAGGCATGATGAGCCTCGTCGATGATGATAAGTGAAAAGTGAAGGGAGGAGATTGGAGATTGAAAATTGGAGATTGAAGATTGAAGATTAGAGGTTGGAGATTGAAGATTAGAGATTGAAGATTGAAAATTGAAAATTGAAGATTGAAGATTAGAGATTGGAGATTGCTCTATCAATCCTTTTAGATTTGCGTAATCCGTCAAATCCGTTAAATCTGTTGTAAAGTTTATTTCTGTGTTTTCCGTGATTTCTGTGTGACAGATTCTCCGCGAAAGGGTCTGAATGCTTGCCACCTGGACTTGCTTCGTTTCATCAATCGGTTTGCCGCTGACAATCAGTCCATGCTCGATGCCGAACTTATCTAACGTCCTTGATATCTGCTCAATCAGTTCAATCCGATGCGCCACAACCAGCACCCCACCAGAGGCGACAGCCGAAGAATTTTGAATTTTGAATTCTTTTCTTTTGATTTTTATTTCATTTTTAAATTCTTCATTCTTAATTCTTAACTCTTCATTTCTGATGGCCTCAGCAATCAGGTGCGTTTTCCCCACCCCAGTCGGCATCTGCACCATTACGCTCTGGTGTTTCTCCCAAGCCAGATGCAGCCTGTCAAGCATCTCCAGCTGGTAATCGCGAAGCATAGTCTCACCTTTCATTTTCATGGTTCATTTTTCACTTTTCACTCTTCACTTTTCACTCTTCACTCTTCACTCTTCACTTCGCGCAGCGACCACTGTCTCTAAACTCTAAACTCTAAACACTAAACTCTACACTCTTTCTGTGCTTTCCGTGATTTCCGTGCGACATGAAATTCAATTTTCAATCTTCAATCTTCAATTTTTCAAGGCATCACCGCCCTCCGTATCTCTCTCATCAACTCGCGAAACAGTTCCTCCTGTCGTTCCGGCTGGCCCGCGTAATGCGCCATCACATCGCGCCAGATCTCAATCTGTTTACTGGTTTTCAACTCGAAGTCCTTCGGTAACTTCCCGTTTTAGGCTCCATTTATCGTACCATTAGCGAGACGATACTCACGCTCCTTGGTACGTCTCATGCGGTAGTAAGCATAGTCAGCCTTCTTCAGCACAAGGACTGTCAACGCCTGTGCCGCCGCCACCGGATCTAAAACATAATTTGTCATAATTATTTCTTTAATTCAAGTTTCGGGAGTTAATGAAGTTAAAGAAGTTAAAGAAGTTAAAGGACG
>CAMJOE010000035.1:0-21810 GCA_946407485.1 uncultured Prevotellaceae bacterium
TCTTTCAAAATTGCATGCAAAGTTACTGCTTTTATTTCAAATTGTCAAACAAAACGAGCAGAAAAGTTGCAAAATAGAAGAAAAAGGCACAAATATCCGTTCATCCGAGAATTACGCAGGTAATGTCGGACGACAATAAAAACAAAAAATGAGAAGCGCTCTGCTCTCTGCACCGATGCCATTTAATCTCCTAAATTACTGCCACATGCGTGGACATAGGGTCGGTGAAGAGTGCAGAGCGCTTTTAATACCTATTGCGACTCGACAAAAATTGCCACGTGAGGGAACGGCCGACGCTTCGTGAGGCAATGTATAGCAGTTGGCACGTTGGAAGCCTGAACCGAAGGTCGACGGCCGAAGGCTGAAGGCCGAAGGGAAAGTCAAAGGCTGGAAAGACTACAGGCGGGGGTGTAACCCCCGTAACAAGTGCGAGCGGGAAACGGAACCCTGAAAGGGTGGAGAGATTTCTGATGTTCTGTCGTGCTTTCAGCACTCAGTTGTTGCGATGTCTTCTTTACGGGGGTTGCACCCCCGCCTGTAGTCTTTTCAGGCTTTCAGCCTTCATCTTCCCCCGACTTACCTCCTTCATACATCTGAGAAGCGTGCCAACTACTATATCATTGCCCTTCGTGAGGGAACGGCCGACGCCACAGCAAGGAACGGCCGACGCTACAGCAAGGAACGGACGACGCTACAGCAAGGAACGGCCGACGCCACGCGAGGGATTTAGAATCGCGAGGCTTAGCCGCAATCCCAGCACGACGAGCCAACGCTCACTTCTGGTGCTGGGGACGCAGGAGGTCGTTGACAGTCTTGACGGGGTTGAAGGTTGAGAGTGGCACCTCCACCATGATGGTGTTCCAGTCGCTCATCGCGCCGTTCCAAAGGCCGGGCAGTTCCAAAGCTTTCAACTCCTTGCCATCTTTGCTCTTATAGGAGATGAAACCCGTAGCCGGATCGACGAAGTCGGGCAGATTGAACTTCTCGCCCTTGTAGTTGCGAACGGCGCAGACGAGGTCCACGGGGTTGAAGTGCGTGCCCTTCGTGAACATCTCCATGTATTCGGGATTGTTCTGGTCAATCTGGCTGCTCTCGAGAATCTGCAGCGAGATGCTGCCGTCGGGATTGTAGGCAAGGAACGGACCGCCGCCGGGCTCGCCGACGTTCTTCACCACGCCGCAGACGCGAATGGGCCTGTTGAGCTTCTTCCGCAAGAAGACATGCAGTTCGGTGTCCTCCATGTTCTTCAAGCTAGGCACGTCGCAGTAAAGGGTATGGCGGACGAAACGGATGATGTCCTCAAGGTCATCGTGACCGAACTTGCCGCTGTCGAGCAACCGCAGGTAGCCGAATACTTGCTTCTGAACGCCGACAAGCACGCCCGCGATGACCTGCTTCCAGAAGACCGTATCGGGCTTCAGGCGGTCGGGCACCACGTTATCAATATTCTTGATGAATACAACGTCACTCTCGAGGTCGTTGAGGTTCTCGATGAGAGCGCCGTGACCGCCCGGACGGAACAACAGCTTGCCGTCGCCCGTGCGGAAAGGCGTGTTGTCCATGTTGACAGCAATGGTGTCGGTGCTCGGTTTCTGCTCGCTCAGGCTTACCTTATATGTAATCTTATATTGCGCCTGAGCCTCCGGCAGAACGCGCTCGATGAGCTGTTCGAAGAGTGCCCGGTGCTCGCTGCTGACCGTGAAATGCACTTCGGCCTCTCCCCTGCTGCTTGCGTAGAGGGCGGCTTCCGTGAGGTGCTCCTCGACGGGCGTCTTGGCGCAGTCGTCGTAGGCGTGGAACTGCAGCAAGCCCTTTGGCAGTTGGCCGTAGTTCAGGCCTTCCTCCTCGAGCATGCCTGCCACAACGGCCTTGTAGTTCCCCTCTTCGATGAGCGCATCCACGCCTTTCCCTTCGTTCAGGAAACAGGCATCGTTCAGCGCGTCGAAGAAGGCGAAGTAATGTATGTGGGCGAAGAATGCCTTCTCGAAATCGGTGGTGGGCACCTCGTAGTCGGCATTGAGGAACTCGAACATATTCTTGAACATGCGGCTTGCTGCGCCGCTTGCGGGCACGAACTTGGTGATGGTGTGCCCCTCAGCCTTGTAGTCGTTCCAGGCCCTGATGTATGCCTCGGCCTCATCTTCTGTGGGGGCGACGATGCCGTTTCCCACAGCGGCAGCTCCCTTCAACTTAAGGAAGTCAAAGCCTTTACGAAAACTCTCTAACTGCGCTTCTATCTGCGCAACACTCATTCCTTTCTGCTCAATCTGCAGTACGTCTTCTTTGCTAAACATATTATTTATTTAAGATTTTCTTTCCCTTGATGATATTGATGCCGCGAGGCAATTTGCCGTTTGACGATTTACCATTCAAAATCTGCTGACCGGCGAGGTTATAGACAACGCTTCCTTCGTTGTCGCTTTGCGGAAGCACCTGAATGCCAGTCGGGTCGTCGTACATCGGCAGAGGCATGTAGAGGCGCGACTTGGCCAGCGATGCGGGCAAAGCGAGCCAAGCCTGATGGGCGCCGCTCGTAAAGGCCGTGCCGCCGTTGGCCTCCCAGTACCAGCCCAAATCAGTACCGTATTGGCTGTACTTGAGCTTGTAGTAGAAGTCGCCGCCGACGGTTGACGTCTGCGTATCGCTTCCACGTAAATAGTTCGTGTCGTTGTAGGGCGAAGTCGGGTTGTCGAGCATGAGATAAAGCGTCTGCGGCTCGGCGGTCTCATCGACTTGCAGGAGGACGGGCGTGCCGGCTGGTACGGCATTATCATCGACACCGTCTTCTGCCTTCGACTTCTCGGAGGTACCGGCATAGCCGTCGGCAATGGTCTCATAGAGCACTTTTCCCGAATCCTCGACGCCAGTCACGACGCGAGCCTTCATGCCCTGCGGCAAAATGATGTCGTGCTTGCTGTCGAAGTAGGTTGCGTAACCCTCCCGGGCGAAGTCCACATTGACTGTCTCATAGAAGTGGAAGTCGTCAACATAGAGCTTGTTGGCTGCGTTATTATATTTGACCCAGACGATGCAGAAGTACTTTGTCCCGTCCGGCAATTTGACGTCAACCTTTTCCCAAGAGGAGCCTCTCACTTCATAGGTATCGATGATGTTGATGTATTCGTCGCCTTCACCAAGCGTGCCGACCGCCATCGAAGCTGGATGGCTGGCATCGGCCGAGCGGCAATAGAACGATGCCGCTATCGACTTGCCTTCTTCGAAGACAGGAGAATAGAGGACTTGGTAGTCGTTGGACGACGTATCAAACATAAAGCTGCACTTGCCCTCGTAATTGATGGCATTGACGATACCCGTGCCGCTGGCGCAGTCTTGAGTATCCCAGCCATTCATGCCGTCCTCAAAGCCATAGCTATATGGGAGGTAAGCGATGGCCTTGCTTGTTGTGAATTCCGCAATCAGGAAAACGCTCGACTGAGCACCCGTGTAGAGCGACTGGATGTAGAACTGGTAGGTCGTGCTGGGCTCCAGTCCGGTAAGGGTGACCGATGTCTCGTCGGGGTTGCCGATTGAATTATCGGCAATCCAGTTATCCTCCGAGCTGGCCTTCTTCAGCTTCCAGAAATAGCCCAGCAGATTATCACTCGAGGGACGCGTCCAGGCGAATGTGGCGCTTCGGTCTGTCAATTCGGTTGCCCTCAGGTCTTCAGGCACGGGATAAGGTGCGGTGAGGCTCAAGTCGTCGACGCAGAACGAGGAGCTTGCCGCCACGAACTTGATGGCAATATACTTTATGCCGCCGGGCAGGTTCAATGACAGGTCAGCCCATCTGTCCACGGTTATCTCCGTATCATTTGCCCAGTTGAAAGCGTTGAGGCCGTTGGTGGTTCGCGAATAGCCAATGTTTACCTTGTAGTTGGTTCCCTTGGTGGAGAGTTTAAGGACGGTGCTCGACAGGGCGTTCAATTCCGGCGAAATGAGGTATTGGTCTTGGTTGGCCGATACGAAATTGAAGCTGAACTGGCCGCTTTTCTTCACGTCCGAGACGATGCCCGAGTTGGCGTGCATGTTCACCCTTGTCCAGTCGCAGGTTCCGTATTCGAAACCAATCTGGTAGTCGAGTTTCTTCGGAGTGGAGAGCTTATAGTATTTGCTGCCCATGATGGTCACCTTATCCTCCCAGTCGCCTCTGACGAACTCGTTGCTTACCGGCGTGGCCGTTACTCCGGGGATAGCGTTGCTTCCGAGGCCGTCATACGGGAAGGAGTTTCGGAGATAGTACAAGCCCGTCACGTTGGCCGTCACCGTGCTTCCCGAGTTCTTGAGAGCAATGGGGTGACACTTGCCGCCGCTCGGATTCATGTAGCCACCCATGAAGCAGTTCTTGATGTTCAGCTTCAGCGCATCGCACCAGCCCACCAGGCCGCCGGCATAGTTTCTGAAGTTGCAGAGCGACCCCATGTACGAGCAGTCCTCGAGGGTCAGAGTGCCGTGGCCTCCGTGACCCACGATGCCGCCCACGTAGCTCGTGCCGAAGACGTTGACCCATACCTTACAGTTCTTGATGGTGATGGGATTGTTCGAGCCGCAGAGGCCGACGAGACCGGCGGGATGGTGCGCCAGGTCATTCATCACGGAGCCGTGGGCCTCGAGATTCATGATTGTCGCGCCGTCCACCATGCAGAAGGGAGCGGAACCGCTTGTATAGGAGAAGATGTTGAAGTTGACAGTCTTGCCGTTGCCGTCCAAGGTGCCCTTGAAGGGGTACGTACCCGACCCCACCATCGCCTTGATGTCCGTTTGGTCGGAATAATTGTCGGCCAGCTTGTAGTATTTGTCGGTGTTCGTGCCGTGATTGACATTTGCTGCGAATGCGAGCCAGTCGTTAGCGTTCTTGATGATGAAGGGATTGCTGCTCGTGCCGCCTCCGCTGAGCGTGGGGATTGTGGCGGAGGCCGTCGATACGTGCATGTAGATGTAATCGGTATTCTCGCCGCAACCTTTATTAAGGTCGTAGGGATCAGAGCCGCCTTTCAGTCCCAAGCCGCCGCTTTTCGTGGAGTTGAACGTGATGCCTGTGACTGCCTTGTTGTCCTTTGGGTCCTTCGTATAATAAAGGTGGATGTCGGCTCCGCCTGCGTTGCTGTTCAGGTCGCCCTGCATGTCCTTGAAGTGGGAGTCGCCCTCATAGGGCACCAGCTGATACGTCCTGCCGCCGGACGAGACGGTGCTGCTGACGGGGCGCGACGCGTTGGTAATGTAGAAATCCGTGATGTAGCCGAGGTTGATGCCCGGGCTGGTGTCGGTCTTGTAGAGCAGATAGATCCAGTCGCTCGAGGAGCCGCACCCGGCGTTGAGGTCTTTGTCGCAAACATACCATCCCTGAGAAGTGTAGGTCGATTTCAGGTTATTGACCGTCGTTTTGGAACCGCCGATGAGCATCACATCGGTAACAAACGTCTCGGCTTTAGCAGGGAACGACATCTGCAAAGCGACGAGAAGCAGCAAAAGGGCTCCGGAGAATAGTCTCTTCGCTGTTTGTATCCAAGTAGCCATAATCACAAAATTTAAGGGGTTAATAATCTCGCGCTACAAAATTACATAAAAACAAATACAATACAAAATAAAAATTGGAAATTCTTATCATAACGGAAGATTTTTCAGCATATTACCTCACTCCCCCGCATAAATAATCGATGGCATTATTTTATTTTTTAAGTTTGCCGACGAAACGTAACTAAATTGCTAACGTAACGTGCCTAAATTGCTAACATAACGTGCTTAGTTTGCCGACGTAACGTGCCTAAATTGCTAACATGGCAGGCTATGTGTTCCTACTTCCACAGTCGCAAGCCCACAAATGCGTGGGCGACCCACTTGCTTTGATGGGTGGTTACGGCATCGTCGACAAAGAGAGAATTGTTGGCCACGCCGTTAAGTCCGACGAAGTAGCGCGGGGAGAAGTTATAGACGATGGCGGCCCGCTCGTTGAAGAGCATGTTGAACTTCATCCGGCCTGCATGCTGGCTCTCGTCGTTAATGGTCAGCTTGTTGCGATTATATACGACGAAGGTGGGAAGTAAAGAAAGATTGAACAGCCATTTCTTGCCGAGGACGAGGTTGTAGCCGTAGCCGCCTCCGATGCCGATATGGCCCACATAGATGCGGATGTCGGGGTCATCGGGCATTTGCTCTTTGCGCTTGTCGCTCGTCTCAACATGTCCGCCCTGGTAGCTCAAGCCAACAAGCCACGAGCCTGCTGACCGGCGCTGGATATAGCTCTGGTTATAGGCTGCCGAGACTGAGTAGTGGCGATGGTTGAAGACGTAATAACCCGTGATGTTGAAGACCTTCATGTCTGCCTCGCCCTGCTCCATCCGAAGCGTCTCGTCGCCGAACGTCATGTCGCCCGACAGGGAGCTAGACTCCTGGTAGCTGGCATCGATGCAGAAACGGCTTGCATAGAAATTGAAGTTCAGTTCGTAGTCGTCATAGAAGCCGCGCAGCTTGGCAGGATTGATGGAATAGGCTAAGGAGATGCCCCGATAGGCAGCCCCAATCGAGATGGTCGTCTTGTGGCTTGTGCTCAGGTGAGACTTGAAGTGGAGGTCGTTGACCGTTCCTTTTGAGCGGATGCTGTTGCCCGTCTGGTTCCATCTGAGCTTCAGGGTCAACTTGCCATCAGGCCTGACCACGTAGCTCGTGTCGTACGACGAGCGGTAATAGCGCTTTGTCAGCAAGCTGTCTGCCTTCGTCCACAGCTTCTTCACGCGGCTCTGGGCTCTCAAAGGTGAAAAAGTGAAAAGGTGAAAAAGTAAAACAATCAGCACGTACTTCCACCTTATCCGTTTATATATATAGTATTTCGTCCTCAACTCTTTAACCTTTCAACTTTTTCCTCAGAACTCGTACCCAAGATTCAAGTAGAAGTACGGCTCCTTCGTGCGGTTGCTGTATCCGAAAGTGGCTCCGAGGGGGCCGAACATCGTCTTGTAGAAGTAGGCTGCCTGAATGCCGTAGAGCGTCTTGTGGTCGAACAGCTCTTTCAGCTTCTCCGCCTGCTGTGCTCCGGCAAGGCGAAGCAACACAAAGTTGTTGGTAGCGATGCGGAGCTGCCCCTGGAGCTGGACTGCCACGAATTGGTCGGCCACGAACTCCACGTTACCTATGCCGGCGAATGGCATCTGCTGCTCGAGGTAATGACCGAACCAATCGCCGCCGACGGTATTGGCAAAGATGAAGGGGACCGTCCCCGCCAGGAGCAGACGGCCATAAGCCATCGGCTGAAGGGTGAAGCGACGGCCGAAGGTAAACGACTTGCGCCAGCTGGCACTTATATCGCTCATGCCGACTTGGCCTTCGAGTTTGACGAAGTTGTCCGTCAGGTAGGAATACTCGGCCATGAAGCGTGCACCTCGCGTGGGAAAGTACCAGTTGTCCTCGCTGTTATAGTTGAGGCGGGCACGGTAGCTGAGGTAGTTTCCATTCTTTAACGTGACGTTGGTCGACTTCTCCGACTCGAGCTTGTTGCGATAATGCATGAAGTCCCATCGCAAGCCCATCTGGAGGGTGAAGTTGCGATAGTCGTGGCTGATTGGCACGACTTCGGCCTGGAACTGATTGAAGAGGATGCTGTAGTCACGGTCGCCACCGACGTAGAAGTCGATGTCGTTGCGCCGGAAGGTATAGTTCAGCGAGGGACGCGTGAAGCTGCGTGGATGGGCGGTCAGCTCGCCACGCACCATGATGCGCTTGCCCAGCCGGACCGTCAGCTCTGTGTTGACGGGAATCGATGACTTCAGAGGCACTTCAAGCCCCAGCAGGAGGGCTGCATACTCCTCTGTGTCGAAGCGCAACCCGACGTGAGCCTGCGCCGACTTGCGGTTGCCTGCAGTCAGGGCCACGTGCACGCCATCGTCGTCCGGCAGCAGTCGGCACTCGGCCGTCTTATAGAAGAGGTCAACACGCATCGAAGTGGTGAGCTGCTGCTGCAGTTCTGCATCGATGCTGTCTGCCTTGCTCAAGTGGAACTTCTGCCTAAGGAAACGCTCGTCCTGAGGCGTCATGTTCTCGAAGATGTAGCTTTTGATATGCTGCCGCTCGGTCATCACTTTCGGACGCAGAGGGTGATGGATGGTGGGGCGGAAACTGTCGTCGATGCCTATCCTGCGCTTCAGGGCAATCAGTTCGTCCCAATGGCGCATCGCCTCCTCTTCGCCACGGCGGACAAGGGTGTCGATGGCAACAGCCGAGAAGCTGGCTGTGCCGTAGCCCGTCGTGTTGACCTGCATGTGCAAGTCGGTCATGGCGAGGTTCTCTTCGACCTTATTCTTGCAGTTCACATCGACGATTTGAGAGAGGATGCCTATCGTGCCCTTAATCTCGTCGGCCGTTTTCGGGTCGCCCTGTACGGTCACGCCGATGACGATGTCGGCCCCCATCTCCTTGGCGATATCGACAGGGTAATTGTTCTTCAAGCCGCCATCGACGAGCACCTTGTCGCCCAGCCTGACGGGAGCGAAGGCAGCAGGGATGGCCATCGAGGCTCGCATGGCCTGCGGCAGCCGTCCGCTGTGGAAATCGACTTCGCTATTGTCGATGATGTTCGTTGCCACGCAGGCAAAAGGTATCTTCAAGTCGTTGGAGAAGTCGAGCGAATCGGTATAGCCCGTGCAGAGCTGCCCAAAGAGCTCGGCAAGGTTCTTGCCCTTGATGATGCCGCCTTCGCTGGCCTTGTTCTTGCCAAAGGCAATGCCCGTCGAAAAGACGTACTTGTATTGCTTGCTGCGGTCGCTGAGGCTTTGATTGCGAAGGTCTTCCTTGTCGGTTATCACGTAGCTCCAGTCCTGCTTGCGTACCACGGAGTCGAGCGAATTGGCATTATAGCCGATGGCATACAAGCCGCCGATGATGCTGCCCATCGATGTGCCGGTAATGATGTCGACAGGAATGCCTGCCCGCTCCAGGACCTTCAGCACGCCGATATGTGCCATGCCCTTCGCTCCGCCGCCGCTCAGGACGACACCTACCTTCTTTCTGCCTGGAATGCTGTCCTGCTCGGCAAACAACGTGCCACAAGACAACATCAGCAAAGCAAAAAACAGAAGTGTCTTCCTCATAACTATGGACTATGCACTATGAAACTTTAGCTCGACGTTAGTCAACTATGAAACTTTAGCTCGACGTTAGTCAACTATGAACTATGAACTATGAACTATAATAGAGGTGCTTGCCTGCCGCAAGGGTGTTGAGCATGAGCATGCAAATCGTCATGGGCCCTACCCCACCCGGGACGGGCGTGATGTAGGAGCAGAGCGGTGCGACATGCTCGAAATCGACGTCGCCCTGCAGTCGGAAGCCGCTCTTCTTCGTGGCATCGGGCACGCGGGTTGTGCCCACGTCGATGACCACGACGCCGGGCTTCACCATGTCCGCCTTGAGGAAACCGGGCTGGCCGATGGCTGCGATGATGATGTCGGCCTGCTGGCACTCCTCCCTGAGCGTCTTGCTGCGGCTGTGGCAAACGGTCACGGTGGCGTCGCCAAACTGCTTCTGCATCATGAGCTGCGCCATCGGCTTGCCCACGATATTGCTTCGGCCGAGGATGACGCACTTCTTGCCGCTCGTCGGGATATTGTATCGGCGGAGCAACTCGAGGATACCCTTCGGCGTCGCGCTGATGTAGCAGGGCAGGCCGATTGCCATTCGGCCGACGTTGATGGGGTGAAAGCCGTCCACGTCCTTCTTGTAGTCGATGGCTTCGATGACTTTCTGCTCGCTGATGTGTCTGGGCAGAGGAAGCTGCACGATGAAACCGTCGACGGAATCATCCCTGTTGAGTTTGTCCACCTCTGCAAGCAGTTGCTCCTCCGTGATGTCGTCCTCGAAGCGAAGCAACGTGCTCTGGAAGCCGCAGGCCTCGCAAGCGAGCACCTTGTTGCGCACATACGTCTCGCTGCCCCCGTCGTGACCGACGAGGATGGCTGCCAGGTGCGGACGCTTGCCGCCACGTGCCACGATGTCTTCTACCTCTTTCTTTATCTCTGCCTTAATCGTGGCAGCCGTCTGTTTTCCGTCTATCAGTTCCATTTTCAACTATGAACTATGAATTATGAACTATGTATTAAACCTTCGGCATTCCGCCTTTCATCATGGCTGCCATCTGCTGCATCTTGCTCTTGTCGGTGACGAGTTTCATCATCTTGCGCGTCTGGTCGAACTGCTTGATGAGTTTGTTCACCTCCTGTATGTTGGTGCCGGAGCCCTTGGCGAGTCGCATGCGGCGGCTCGTGTTGAGGCATTCGGGGTGCGTCCTCTCCTTGGGTGTCATGCTGAGAATGATGGCCTCGATGTTCTTGAAGGCATTGTCGTCGATGTCCAAGTCCTTGACGGCCTTCCCCACACCGGGAATCATGCCCACCAGATCCTTGATGTTGCCCATCTTCTTTATCTGCTGAATCTGCTTGTAAAAGTCGTTGAAGTCGAACTGGTTCTTTTGAATCTTCTTCTCCAGGCGGCGGGCTTCCTCCTCGTCATATTGTTCCTGGGCCCTCTCAACGAGCGAGACGATGTCGCCCATACCGAGGATGCGGTCTGCCATACGGCTTGGGTGGAAGGGGTCGAGTGCTTCCATCTTCTCGCCCGTGCCCACAAACTTGATGGGTTTGTTGACGACGCTGCGGATGCTGAGAGCAGCACCGCCGCGCGTGTCGCCGTCAAGCTTGGTGAGAATCACGCCGGTGTAGTCGAGTCTGTCATTGAACTCCTTTGCCGTGTTGACGGCATCCTGGCCTGTCATCGCGTCGACGACGAAGAGGATTTCATCAGGCTGAGTGGCGTCGCGGATATCTTGAATCTGCTGCATCAACTCCTCATCTACGGCCTGCCGACCGGCGGTATCGATGATGAGAACGTCGAAGCCCTGGGCCTTCGCGTGCTGGATGGCGTTCTTGGCTACAAGCACGGGGTCTGTGGCGCCCTCTTCGATATGGACGGGCACGCCGACCTGTTCGCCGAGCACACGCAACTGCTCCATGGCTGCGGGGCGAAACGTGTCGCAAGCTGCCAGCAAGGGATTTTTTCCGCGCTTCTCGTGGAGGAGCTTGGCAAGCTTGCCGCTCATCGTGGTCTTACCGGCACCGTTCAGGCCGGCCATGAGGATGATGGCGGGATGACCTTTGAGGTTCATGTCCGTCGTCTCTCCGCCCATCAGTTCCGCCAGCTCGTCGTGCACAATCTTCACCATCAACTGCTGCGGTTTGATGGCTGTCAAGACGTTCTGCCCCAGCGCTTTCTGCTTTACGGTATCGGTGAAAGATTTTGCTACCTTGTAATTGACGTCGGCGTCCAACAGGGCGCGACGCACGTCCTTTAGTGTCTCGGCGACGTTGATTTCAGTAATCTTCCCTTCGCCCTTCAGTATCTTGAACGACCGCTCGAGCCGTTCGCTTAAGTTTTCAAACATATTGTATATTTACGATTTGACGATTTACGATTTACGTTTTATTGACGATTTAATCATTTAACAATTACCATTTGTTCTCCTCTAAGAAAGGGAGTCGGAGGGGAGCTTGAGGTCGAGCCCCAACTCTGCCTCGACGAGGGGCATCACGACCTTGCTCAGCACCTTATCGTTGAGGAAGTGTTCGCCCTCGAAAAACTTCATACGGTCCTTTCCATAGTGTTTCAGGAAGTCGGCCTGGCAGTTGACGAGCTTGTCCTGAGTGCCGAAGAGGCCCCACACGAGCGCCTTCTCCGTAGCGTCGATGCCCTTGAAGCTGTCCTTCTCGACTTGCTGGAAGGCCTGTATCATGGCTTTGTCAACCTTGAACTCCGTTGCACCGTCCTGCCGCTTATTGCGGAACTCGCGCCGCCCCATGCCGCGGAAGGTGAGCAGGCGAGCCATGTGGAACGACGGATTGACGAGTATGCGCTTCCTTCCCCTCAGCTGCTCGGCGTACATGGCTCCCATGCTGGTGGCCACGATGAGGTCAGGCTGCTCCGTTTCCACGAGGTTTTTAAGGAAACTTATTGCCTCGATGGGATCCACGGGTACGTCTGGACTTATCACCTGCACGCCTTTCGGATAGAGGTGGTTGCGCATCTGAGTGGCCGAGCCTGTGCTGCCCGCACTCGCAAAGCCGTGTATGTAAAGTACCTTTTTCATGGTGCAAAGGTACGAAAAAACATTGAACATTTGACATGTAATAATGAAAAAAACACCATCCGACATTCAAAATTAGGGAAAACGGGCCGATAGCGTGGCGAAAAGCACAAGTTGAAGCCCTTCGCGCCTGCCTTTGCGTTTGTCGTGATTCTTCTTGAACGGGCGCTCTCCGATGCGTTATTTTTGCGTTTCCGGCGCTTGGCTACCCCAAAGGCGAGAAAATGGCTCAAATTGAATGACGTCTGATAATCAATGAGTTATAGAGACGGGTCTTTCGGCTCAATGCAAAGAAAGTACAGACTTGTCTGCTTGCTTTGCTAAAATCGGCACGAAAAGTGACCAAATTCGGCGTGTCGAGTCGCCCCTCGCAACGTGTTGCAAGCATCCACGCCACGTGTAGCAAGTGCCATCGCTACGTGTGGCAAGTGCCATCGCTACGTGTAGCGTAGGCTTTTCCCACGTGTAGCGTCTGGAATCGCCTCACGTCGCGCCGGCCATCCCCTCACTTGGCGTTGGTTATCTTGTCAGGATATTTCTCGCTACTTTAGGTCTCCGGAGAAAGAAATTGCCCTCTGAAAGTCGGAACCTTCAGAGGGCAATCAAATTCTTCCCTATTGAGGGGGAATCAGAGGGATCTTCTTACTTCAGGGCTACTGTCATCACCTTTTCGGTCTCAGCTACTACCACCTTGTCTTCGCGGAGCAGCCAGCCGAGAGCCAGGAACAGGTCCTTGTCGGTCTTGATCTTGGCGACCTTCTTCAGGTCCTTAGTGTTCAGTGCACCATTCTCGTTAAGGGCAGTCCATACGCAGCCTGCCAATGTTCCAACTGTTGCTGTCATGATTTTAAACGTTTTTGTTGGTTATTCCTTAATCAATCTTATTCTCTCATTTGTTTTAATCTGTGTGCAAAGGTACGGCAAAATTATGAATAATGTATCACAAAAAGTGAAAAAAGATATGTTTTGTGGCATATTTTTGATATTTATCAAGAGAAACAGGGGGGACATTTCAATAAAAAGTATATCTTTGTGCGTTTTTTGAGGGACTACTGACTACAGACAAGGGACTGCGGAATATGAAATATAATAAGGTATTAGTTGCCATCTTTGGCATTCTCATGGCATGCACAGCCTGCAAGCGCGAGTCGAAGGACGAGGCGTGGACTAAGCTCTTCCAGCAATTCACAGCAAAGGAATGCCCCAAGTTCGTGGACGAATGCACGAGGCTCGACAGCGCGTGCTACGACGCGAAAAGCCGGACGCTCAGCTACCACTATACCGTCCAGGGCATGCTCGACAGTAAGGAAGTCTATGCCGATGCAAAGACCACCTCGGCCTTCCACGAAGACATACTCAGGGGACTGAAGGGCAACCTCCCCCTGAAGCCATACAAGGACGAGGGCATCAACTTCTGCTACGACTACCGAAGCATCACGACGGGCGAGATGTTGTTCTCCATGACCTTCACCAAAGAGGACTACGGCAAATAGCGACTGGAATGCAGAACGTCTTCCACTACGCCGACCTCCTCGTCGATACTGCCACGCACCAGGTTCTGCAGTCAGGCAAGCCCGTGTTGCTCACGGACACCGAGTATCGCCTGCTGGTCTATCTGCTCAGGCATCAAGGTGTTGTGTGCCGTCGCGACGACATCATCGAGGAGGTTTGGGGCGAGCGGTTCCTCTACGACACAGGTACGCTCGACGTGCATCTCTCGTCGCTCCGCCACAAGCTTGGCTGGACGAAGGAGGGGCCTGCACGAGCCGTCCGGGGCGTCGGCCTCATCCTGCCCCACGAGGCTCCTGAGGCGGGCGTCGTCAAGATTGATGCCTTCCTGCGCGAACTGCTGATGTGCCACGAAGACGCTCTGCGCGAGAAGGACATCCGCTGCTATCTCAGGCTCACGCCTTTCGTTTACGAGATCATGGTCGATGAGGTCATCTTGCGCCAAATATTCTCTGCCGCCTTCTCCCTCTTCCTGCAGTATGCACCCGCCGGTGCCAGGTGGGAGATTGCCTCGCAACTTACCGTGCGCGAATACACGCTGACGCTCACCTCGACGGGTGCTTGTCCCGACTTCGCCGAAATGCAAACGGCAAGGCAACAGGCCGCGTTCCTCGGCATCCCCATCCGCATGGGAAACAAACACACGACCGAAGGAACGGTGATGGGCGTCGAGCTGGCAATTCCGATGGAAAGCATGGAATCTTAAGTTAATCTTAAGGAAAAGAAGAAATGCTTGCAGTACCTTTGCAGGCGAAAACCATTAATCATTGAAAATTGAACCAGAAAGAACTATGCACACAAGACTTTCAATAATCCTTTCCCTGCTTCCATGCTGCCTCTATGCAAACGAGGCAGACACCCTCTCCGTACGTCAGATGGACGAAGTTGTCGTCGTCAGCACGCCGAAGGAACACGCGGCCCTGCGCGAGCAAGCGCTTTCCTCCACGTCGCTCGGCGCAGGACAAATCGTGCTGAAAGGCATCACAGGCATCAAGGACTTGACAGCCCACGTGCCCGGCCTCTTCATACCGCAGTACGGGAGTCGGCTGACGAGCAGCATCTATCTGCGAGGCGTGGGCAGCCGCATCGGCACACCGGCCGTCGGCATGTACGTTGACGATATCCCTCTCGCCACGATGAGCAGCATGGACCAAGACGTCAGCGATGCCGACCGCATAGATATCCTGCGAGGTCCGCAAGGCACACTCTATGGCCGCAATACGATAGGCGGCATGATTCGCGTCTATACGAAGAACCCGATGCAATATCAAGGCACCGACATCATGTTAGGTGCTGCTTCCTATAATAATACCCGTGCACGCGTGACGCATTACCACAGGCCGTCCGAGCGCTTTGCATTCAGCGCCGGCGTCGGCTACGAGCATCTGGGCGGCTTTTACAAGAACCAGGCCCTCGACGGGAAACGCGTGGACCGAGGCGACGACATAGCAGCCCGCTGGCGAGGCATCTTCATCCCTTCCGACAAGGTTCGGCTCGACCTCTCCGCCCGCTACCAATGGACCAGGCAAGGCGGCTACCCGTATGCTGCCAAAGGGGGCATGGACGCCGGCCACGTGGCATACAACCGCGAGTCAAGCTATCTGCGCCACCTCCTCACCCTTGGCCTCAACGCCGAGCATGACTTCGGAAAGGTCATGATGACCAGTACGACGGGCTTCCAGTTCCTCAAGGACGACATGTTCATGGACCAAGACTTCTCCCGCCTCGACCTTTACTCTCTGCAACAGAAACAGAAGAGCAAGACCTTGAGTGAAGAGATAGCGGTGAAGTCGAAAGGCGACGGCCGCTGGCAATGGACGAGCGGTGTGAACTTCCAATACCAATGGCTCAACACGCAAGCGCCTGTCACGTTCTATCAGGAAGGCGTTGACTGGCTCTCCGGAATGATAAACCGCAGCCTGCCCGACCTCACGCCCCAAGGCATGGGACCTATGTCCATCGCCCTCAAGAACAGTATCCTGCCCATGGGCGGAGTGTTCGACACCCCTACCCTCAATGCAGGCCTCTTCCATCAGTCCTCGATAGAAATCGTCGAGCATCTCAGCGTGACGGCCGGCCTGAGACTTGACTACGAACATTACAAGATGATGTACGACGCGCCGGGCAGCGTCGATTTCGACTTCGCGATACGTAGCGCGCGGCCGCAGAACAGCGTCGCCCTCAACGGCCTGCACATCGCGCCGGCTTTCTTAGGCAAGACCAGCAGCCACAACTGGCATGTGCTGCCCAAGGTTTCGCTGAAGTACGACTTCGGGGAAACGGGCAACGTCTATGCTTCCGTGAGTCGCGGCTACCGCTCCGGCGGGTACAATGCCCAGATGTTCAGCGACCTGCTGCAGGTCGAGATGCGCCGCGAGATGATGAGCGCCATCGATGCAGGCACGGAGGCTTACCTCACGAACCTCTTCGCAGGCATTCCCTACGTCCCCGCCGGCCACGTGGACATGATAATGGGACGCATCCGGCAGAACATGCCGACGGTAGCCTCGCCCGACGTTGCCGAGGAAGCCTACTACAAGCCTGAGACCGCGTGGAACTACGAGATAGGCAGCCACCTCAACCTCCTCGACGGACGGCTCCAGGCGGACCTCGCTGCCTTCTGGATTGAGACGCGCGACCTGCAGCTCAGCCAGATGTCGGAGAGCGGAATGGGACGCGTTACCATCAACGCCGACCGCAGTCGCAGCGTCGGCATGGAAGCGTCGCTGCTGGCCTACATTACTGATGACTTTTCCGTCAACACGTCGTACGGCTACACCCGCGCAAAGCTCCGCCACACCGATTGCTACGTACCCTTCACCCCGCGGCACACCTTGTCGCTCGGCGCCCGATACGTCTGGCACACGCAAGGCTGGCTTCAGCACATCGCCCTCTCCATGGGAGGCCGCGCCAACGGACGCATCTACTGGACGCGCGAGAACGATCTCGCCCAGCCTTTCTATGCTTTGCTCGACGCAAGGCTCAGCGTCACGCACGACAATCTCGAGTTAGGGCTTTGGGGTAAGAACCTGACGCAGACGCACTACGATGCCTTCTGCTTCGCCACTCGAGGACAAGTCTTCTCGCAACGCGGCACGCCGCTGCAGGTCGGGCTCGACTTGAGGCTGAAGTTTTAATAAAGTCGTAGCGTGTCGGCCCACTCCATGTCCCACTGGACGCTAAAGCCACTCTGAACGCTCGGCACGTCTTCGCCGGACGCCTCGAACGCCTTGCCCTTCCATTCTGTTAAGTAGTTGATGCGAAGCGGGACGTCGTAGAAGCGCTTCTCGCTAAGGACGGCATCGCCGTTGGCAAGTGCCTGCACGGTATAGTTGCCAGTAGCCTGCTCCCCGGGCAAAAAGAGGTAAACGGTGAAGTCAACGCCCGCCTTGCCCACATAATTAGCAGGGACGGCAATCTCCGACGTTCGGCCCGTGCTTTGGGATGCAAAGCCGGTCGTCGCGTCGAGCACAGTGCCGCCCGCCGTACTGATGAAGCGCATCTTCTGCATCGCGGTGGGAATGGCATCCTCCGCCGTCACGCGAAACGCCGCCACTACGTGCCTGAGCGTTATCTCCTTGTTGAGACTGCTCTCCTCATTGAGCGTGAACTCCTCCAGATAAAGGAACGTGTTGGGGACATAATCGTCAGCCCAAGAGATGCGATTGAGCGAGGCGATGGTGCACTCGCGTGAGCCGTTGTAGCCCAGCACGAGGATGCGGTAATGGCCTTGCGGCAAGTTGACCGAGAACTGAGGGAAAGTCATCGCCGTCTCCGCGTCACTTTCGTAATCGCTACTCTTGTGAAGGATGGTCGGCACAACGCGTTCGCCGGTCTCTGCATTAAAGACGGTGAGCGACAGGTTGGCCAAACTCATCACAATCGCATTGTCAGCACGGCTCGTCCCAGGCGAAGAGAGGTCGTCGAAGCTTACTTGCCGATAGTTCGAGACTGAGAAAGTAACCGTATATTGCCCTTCCGGGACGGACGTTTCGTCTGGTCCCGACTGGCAAGACGTCAGGACGGCAAGCATCAGGCAAAGGCTTGTGAGCTGAATTTGGAGGCGTTTCATACTGTTTCGAATTGTTATGACGCCACAAAGATAACGAGTTTTTCTTTACGAAGCAAGCAACTGGGCAGAAAGTTTCATCCCGTCCCGCCAAATCACGCAAAATGTCCCGTCGGCCCGCAAAAGCAGATGGGGCATCTCATTCCACACGTCATCAAGGTCGATGCTACACGTTGCGTTGCTTGATTCATCATGTACTTGCAATTGCAAGTTCATGTATATGCAATTGCAAGTACATGACAAATCAAACTCCCCCTCATGTGAAGTCTGGCTGCGCGACACGACGTCATGACCGCTGCGACAGCCTCGGAGGGCTGGGGCGACTGGACGCCTCGGCAAAAAATATGGCATCGCCCATGAGATTTCTTTGCAGATTTCGCTCGATTATTCAGAAAAAGTCGTAACTTTGCATCAGTAAATACATTTAAGCAATAGTTGCGCTATGATGATTCTGATTGGATGGGGCATCTTCCTCTGCCTCGTATATCTGTTGCTCTGGGCCGACACGTTCTACTACAGGTACAATCTGCCCAAGGTCTGCAAAAAGGTGCTGGATGCTTTTACTGAAGAGGAATAGCCTGCTGCTGCTTTGCCTGCTGCTTGCCGCCTGCCAGAAGGCCGACCTGACCGTCGAGCCGGAGGACGGAGAGAAAGCAGGCGCTTCGGAGGAGGTGGGCAGCATCATAGGCACGGGCCAGGGCTCGAGCCAGTGCCCCTATACCGTGACGGACCTGCGCTCGCTGGAACTCCCGGCCAGCGACGCCGTTTGGGTGATTGGCTACATGGTGGGGACTGCGCCTCGCGCAATGGGCAATGCCGTCTTTTCCACCGATGCCGACAACCAGAGCAACATCTTGCTTGCCGCCGACTCGCTCTGCACAGACCCCGAGCGCTGCATTCCCGTCGAACTCTCGTCGGCAAAAAACAAGGCGAACTACTCGTTGCCCAAGAACACGGCTCACTTCCGCAAGTGCCTCCTACTGAAAGGCATCCCCTCGACTTACCTGTACAGAAAAGGCCTGCGAAGTGTCTCCGCAGGCCTCTGGCTCGATGGCTTTGATATTTCTTCTGTTGAGCCGACCGGATGGGGCTCAATTATTTTACAGCAACCATGACAATGGTGACGATGGCCGAAACGACGCTGATGATGCTGGCACCCGCACCGAGGAAGGTGTAGAAGGCACTGCTCTTGACCGTCTGGCTCTTGTTGGGCTCCACGTAAATCATGTCGTTCTGCTGCACATAGTAAGCAGGGTTCTTGAACACCTCGACGCTGGTGAGGTCGATAGGATACTTCTTGAGTACGCCGTCCTCTTCGCGGTAGAGCGTCACGTTCTGGCGAAGACCCGTGTCGGCAACATCGCCGCAACGCGAAAGGATGTCGAGAACGGTGTTGCGTTCACTGGTGAGGTTCACGACCTGCGGAGCCTTCACTGCTCCCAACACGGCAACGCGGGCATTGAGCAGGCGGACGGTGACTTCGGGGTCTTTGATGAGCTTGGCATCAATGATGCCCTGCTCGATGCGCTTAGCTGCCTCGTCGGTGGTGAGGCCTGCAACTGAGACGGGACCCACTGCCGGGAGCGTGATGATGCCTTCGTTGCTGACGGTATAGCCATAGACATTCGTCATGTTGCCTGCGCCGGAGAGACCGGAAGCACTTTGTGCCGTAGCAGCCGTGCCCATCATAACGTCCTGGGCAAAGATGGTGAGAAGTTCGGGCTCGCTGCACGTCACCTTCACCAATACCTGGTCGGCAGGCTTGAGGCGCATCTCATACTGCTGCATGATTTGCTGCCCCTGGCGGAAGATCTCCTGCGGGTCCTGGAAATATACAATCTTCTTGGTTGATACACAGCTTGTCATCATGAGCATTGCCATGAATGCAAGCAAAAGGGATGTTGACTTTTTCATTACTTTAATGGTTAATTGCGCTGCAAAGGTACGAAAAAGATTAGAGATTAACCATTAGAGATTGAGAGTTTTTTTACATTTCCTATCATTTTTCACTTTTAACTTTTCATTTTTCATTTTAATGTTGTACCTTTGCCCCGCAGAAACATAAACATTGAGACAATTATGACCATAGCAGTCGACTTCGACGGCACCATCGTCGAGCACCGTTATCCCGAAATCGGTAAGGAGTTGCCTTTTGCCACTCAAACGCTTAGAATGCTCATCGAGCAACGCCACAAACTCATCCTCTGGACTGTCCGCGAGGGCCAGCTTCTGGAAGATGCAGTGGAATGGTGCAGGAAGAGAGGCGTAGAGTTTTATGCCATCAACAAAGACTACCCCGAAGAAGAGGAAGGCAAGAACAGGAGCTTTAGCCGCAAGCTGAAAGCCGACGTGTGGATCGACGACCGTAACATCGGAGGCCTGCCCGACTGGGGAACCATCTACCAGATGATTACCGAGCACAAGTCATACGCACAGATTATGAACGAAAGGCTGTCGTTCGAGGAGCACCAGCCCAAGAAGAAGTGGTGGCAGTTTTAGCGAGAAGTGAGATGTAAGATGTGAGATGTAAGAGGGAAGAAGTCTGATGTAAGACGTCGGACGCAAGAAAAAGGGAGGTCGGACGCAAGAAAATGACCTTATAAATGAAATTTCTTCCGCCTTCTTTCTTTATTCTTAATTATATTTCGTATCTTTGCAGGGCAAACCACACATAAAAACGTAAACCGATAAACACGTAAACATATAAACTCATATATTATGAAACAGAACTTGGGTATTATCCTGATTGTGCTCGGTGCACTGATGCTTATCCTCAGCTACGTCTGCAGCCTGGAGGACTACAACTTCTACAACATCGGCGCTCTGCTCGTCATCATCATCGGCATCATTACGCACATCGTTGTGACAAAGCGCTCATAGCGCACCCCCCACTCTACTCTTTCATTTACATTCAAAACACTTTGCAGCCATGATTACCACCCGAATTCGAATGGCTCTGTTCGTTATGCTCTTAGGACTCAATGCCTATGCGCAGTACGACGATACGTATGACGTTGAGGAATGGACGCTCGACGAAGAGGAAGCAGCACCTAAGCCTCAGCACAAGGAATACAAGAACGCTTTCTACCTTCAGTACTCGCCCTCGCGATACAAAGTGGACGAGGGCGACCGCATCCGCTTCAACGAGATGCTCGTCGGCTATAGCCGCTTCATCGAGGTCGTGGAGGACACGCCGTACTTTGTGGAAGTAGGCGCCAACATGAAGTTTTCCTGGGAAACGAGCGACCTGAAAGCCCGCGTCCTGACATTCCGCATCCCAGTCAACGTCATGTATAAATGGTATCCCTGGAAAGAGAAGGACTATGCGATTGCTCCCTATGCCGGCGCTTCAATCCGTGCCATCGCGATGGCTCGTGAGCATACGGGAGCGAAAAGCACAAGCCTGATAGGTGCTCCCTACGACTGGCATCATTTCCAGGTGGCTTGGCAGACAGGCGTCCGCCTCTTCTTCAACAGGTTCTTTCTTGGCATCAGCTATTCGCGCGACTTCCGCGACTCGAGCAAATACCCTGGCGTCCGCGAGTGCGGTGTCCACTTTGGCGTGGGCTTCTAAGTTCGTTTCAGGAAAAGCCGGCTGCTACCCTATCTGCCTGATCACTTCATCGAACGTGTCGGCCACGAGGACGTAATCCTCGAGTGGCTTGTTGATGACGTTCTTCTTCTTCAGCGCCCAAAACAATTGGAACAGCTCGTCCCAGAAGCCGTTGATGTTCCAAAAGAGCACCTTCTTGCTGTGAATGCCGATGGTATTTGCCGCGAGGACGGTAAAGACTTCATCGAGCGTGCCGACGCTTCCCGGCATAGCAATGATGATGTCCGAGCGGTCGATGATGCCCTGCTTGCGCTGGTTGAGGTCGGACGTCAGGACGGTTTCATCGATGAAGCGGCTTACGCGATTGTTATCGACAAGTATCTGGGGAACAACTCCCAGCACCCGTCCGCCCGCCTCATGCACGGAGCGGGCAAGCGTCTCCATCAGTCCGCAGTTCGCTCCGCCATAGACAAGCGTCCGGCCCTGCTGCCCAATCCAGGTCCCAAGGCGTGCCGCCTCGTCGTAATAGACCTGCTCCATCCGGTCCGACGACGCGCA
>CAMJOE010000036.1:0-21219 GCA_946407485.1 uncultured Prevotellaceae bacterium
GCAGACGAGAACCGCCCTTTCTGCACCGATGTGAATGTTATCCCTATCGATTCAATTTACACACCAATCAGGAATGTCAAGTACGCAGTAGAGAACTTCCGCGTTGAGCAGAAGACCGACTACGAGAAGCTCGTGCTTGAGATTACCACTGATGGTTCCATTCACCCGAAGGATGCGCTCAAGGAAGCTGCCCGCATCCTCATTCACCACTTCATGCTGTTCTCCGACGAGAAGATTACGCTCGAGAACAGCGAGATGGACGTGAACGAGGAGTTCGATGAGGAGGTTCTGCACATGCGCCAACTTCTGAAGACCAAGCTTGTGGACATGGACTTGTCAGTCCGTGCGCTGAACTGCCTCAAGGCTGCCGATGTGGATACCCTTGGCGACCTGGTGCAGTACAACAAGACCGACCTTCTCAAGTTCAGGAACTTCGGTAAGAAATCGCTCACGGAGCTTGATGATTTGCTCGAGAGTCTGAATCTGTCGTTTGGAACCGACATTTCTAAGTATAAATTAGATAAAGAATAAAAAGTCATGAGACATAATAAGAAATTCAACCATCTGGGCCGTACTGCATCCCACAGAGCAGCTATGTTGAGCAACATGGCAGTATCTCTGATCATGCACAAAAGAATCACTACGACCCTCGCTAAGGCTAAAGCCTTGAAGAAGTATGTAGAGCCCCTCATCACAAAGTCGAAGGAGGACACTACGAATTCACGCCGCGTCGTGTTCAGCTACTTGCAGGACAAGCACGCCATCACGGAGTTGTTCACCACCATTTCGAAGGCTGTTGCCGACCGTCCCGGTGGCTACACCCGCATCATCAAGACGGGTTTCCGTGCCAGCGATGCTGCTCCCATGTGTTTCATCGAACTCGTTGACTTCGACGAGAACATGGCAAAGACTGCGAAGAAGGCAAAGCGCACACGTCGCTCTTCGAAGAAGGCATCTGCTCCCGCAGCAGAAGGCGCCGAGGCACCCGCAGCAGAGGCCGCAGAGACTGCAGCTCCCGCAGCAGAAGAAGCTCAAGAATAATTCTAAATTGCAATAATGAAGCCGCTTCATCCGTGAGGAAGGAGCGGCTTTTTATTTTCCGGATTGGCTAAGGCAAGTGCCGCGTTTTCCATTGCTTTTTATTATTGCTGTCCGGGGAAAAGCACCGAAGGTGCGAAAGAACACAGACGGGGGTGTTAACCCCCGGGACAGGTTAGCCTGACAATAATAAGCCCCGAAGGGGCGACAGAATATATAACTTGTTTAATAACAACTTGCTTATGTCTCTGTCGCCCCTTCGGGGCTTTCTCTGTCGTCGCAATATTACCGGGGGTTAACACCCCCGTCTGTGGTCTGTCGTCTCTTCGAGACTTTTGACAAGCCTCCATGAGCTGCTATTCGTCAGAAAGACCGATGGAAAAGGGCATAAAAGGAAGAGAGAGAAATATTCCCCGGACAGCAATAGCTTTTTATTGCCAAAGCTAACGCTTCGTGAGGGATAGACTTTTCCTTGCTGTGGCGTCGGCTTTTCCTTGCTGTGGCGTCGGGCGTTCCTTGCTGTGGCGTTGGTTTTTCCTTGCTGTGGCATTTGTTTTCCCCTCGTGATGAATAAAACAACGCGACTTGTTGCTACGCCTCCCGCGACCTGTCGGCAGGGGGATTCTTTGCGGTGAAAGTCGCTGTGGCCTCAGCGCCGGTTATGGTTTTGATTTTGAGTAAAATGCTGCTTCTTATGAAGAAAAACTGCTTAGGCTTTGCGCATTTCGCTTTTTTTGTGTACCTTTGTGGCAAAATTTCAACTATAACAATTGATACAATGAAAAGTAAACTCTTTCTCATCGGCTTGTTGTTTGCTGTTGCGGCACAGGCCGAAAACCTTGCGCAGTATGTTAATCCCGTTATCGGCACGGGTGACCACGGCCATGTCTTCTTGGGCGCGAGCGTGCCGTTTGGTATGGTGAATGCCGGCCCCAATCAGATTGAGATGGGCTGGGACTGGTGCTCCGGCTATCACGAAAGTGGCAAGAAAATCATCGGCTTTGCCCAGATGCACTTGAGCGGCACGGGTTGCGGCGACTTGGGCGACATCGGCCTGATGCCTGCTTACGGCGACCTGGAGCTCTCCCGCGAGGGGCTTGCCAGCGAGTACAGTCATGACTCGGAGATTGCCGTGCCTGGCTATTACCGTGTCATACTGGACCGTTTCGGCATCCAGGCTGAGATGACGGCTACGGAGCGCACTGCCCTCTATCGCTTCACTTTCCCGCGTGGCAGCAACAATGCCCGCATCATCATCGACCTCGAGAATACCATCGGCGACGAAGCCCGCGATACGCGCGTCGTGCCTCTCGACGAATACACTTTGGTGGGTTATCGGCGCAGTCACGGCTGGGCAAACGACCAGTGGCTCTACTTCTGCATGAAGTTTAACAAGCCGATGCATTACTGGCTGAGTGACGGACCGGATGCGAAGTATGGGCAAGCCACGTTCGAGGTTGACCCCGACGATCAGGTGATGGTCAAGGTGGCTCTCTCGCCCACGAGCGAGGCGAACGCGATGCTCAACATGAAGGCTGAGCAGCCCGGTGGCTTCGACTTCGAGGCCGTCGCCAATGCCGCCTCCGAGGCTTGGAACAAGGAACTTTCACGCATCAAGGCGACGTTCCGCACCGAACGTGAGCGCACCATCTTCTATACAGCAATGTTCCACTACATGGTCGACCCGCAACTGTGGTGCGACGTGACGGGCGACTACATGGGTGCTGACTTCAAGGTGCACCGCGGCGCTGACTACAACACGCTCACGACGTGGAGCCTCTGGGACACTTACCGTGCCGCTCATCCCCTGGCCACCATCATCATGCCCGACCGTATGCGAGACTACGCCAAGACGATGCTTGCCATCTATCGCGAATGGGGCGAGCTGCCGGTGTGGCATCTGGTCAGCAACGACACTTACTGCATGGTGGGCGAGCCCGCCGTGCCCGTGCTGGCCGACATCATCCTGAAGGGCGAGGCGCAGGATATTGATATCGATGAGGCTTACGAAGCCGTCTGTGCGAGCATGCTTCCTACGGAATACGCCAAGGTGCGCCGTGTGCCTCTGCGCGGCAAGGACTACCTGGCAGAGCTCGGTTACCTGCCCTACGACGGTCGCGAAGGTGAAGTCGTCGGCAAGAGCATGGAGTATTTCATCGCCGCCTGGGCAGCAGCGCAGCTCGCAGGCAGACTCGGTCACAAGGAGGACAGCGTCCGCTTCTACGACATCAGCATGAACTACAAGAAGCTTTACGATCGCCGCGTCAACGTGATGCGTGCCCTCGACATGAAGGGCGAGTTCCGTCCCCTGCCTCCAAACTTCAACCCCAATCAGCAGACACGCGACTACACGGAGGGCAACCCCTGGCAGTACACCTTCCTCGTGCCTCACGACGTGAAGGGACTTGCTGAGGTGATGGGCGGCGACAAGGCGCTCGACCAGCGCCTCGACGACCTGCTGTCCGCCAGCAGCGACCTGGGCGAGGGCGCGGCTCCCGACATCTCCGGCCTTATCGGACAATACGCACACGGAAACGAGCCCAGCCATCACATCCTCTATATGTATAACTACGTGGGACAGCCCCGCAAGGCGCAGAAGCGCATACGTCAGGTGATGGACGAGCTCTATGATGACAAGCCTGCCGGCGTCTGCGGAAATGAGGACGCGGGACAGATGTCAGCGTGGTACATCATGTCAGCCCTCGGCTTCTATCAAGTAGAACCATGTGGCGGTGTTTACCAATTGGGATCGCCCATCGTCGAGGAGGCAGTCATCCCCGTCCGCGATGGCAAGACCTTCACCATCCGCACACACGACGGCAGCGATAAGGCTATCTACGTCAAGAAATACGTATTGAACGGCAAACCCCTCAAGGGCACGACCATCACCCATGAGGAAATCATGGCCGGCGGCACGCTCGACGTCTATATGACTGCCAAGTGACGCTAAGGCTTCACAGCAATCATCGTCATGCCGTCATGACGTAATAACGCAGTAACGACAACAATAAAAACGACAATACAATGAAAAGAATCATGTTAGCCCTGCTGGTGAGCGCGCCGATGTCCGCTTTCAGCAATACGAACTTCACCTATCCCGAGCCTGCCAAGAAGCAGCAAGTGGCCGTACAGAGTACCATTAAGGACCTGCGCCCCGAGCCCGAGAAGCGCCTCTTCCGTAGTGAAGCCATCGAGAAGCAGATACTTGACCTCAAGCAGAAGCTCACGGCAATCGACCCCAAGCTATACTGGATGTTCGTCAATTGCTTCCCCAACACGCTCGACACGACCGTGTGGTACAGCAACGAGAGTGGCGACGACGACACCTTCGTCATTACAGGCGACATCGAGGCCATGTGGTTGCGCGACAGCGCCGCACAGGTGTGGCCGTATTTGCGATATGTGAACCAGGACGAGCCCTTGCGTCACCTCATCCGCGGCGTCATCCGCCGTCAGTTTGCCTGTATCCTCATCGACCCGTATGCCAACGCTTTCAACATCAAACCCAAGGATGGCGAATGGCAAAAGGACGAGACGGACATGAAGCTCGAACTGCATGAGCGCAAGTACGAGATTGATTCCCTCTGCTATCCCCTGCGCCTGGCTTACGCTTACTGGCAGAAGACGGGCGACAACAGCATATTCGACGAGACATGGCTCAAGGTGGTGCGCGCCACGTTGGATGTCTTCAGAGACCAGCAGAATTGGAATGGCTACAAGACGAACTACCACTTCCGTCGTAACACGCGTGCCTATCACGACACACGAAGCAATGCGGGCTATGGGCATCCGGGTAAGGCGTGCGGACTCATCGCCAGCGCATTCCGTCCCAGCGACGACAGCACCATCTTCCCCTACCTTGTGCCTTCTAACTTCTTCGCCGTGAGTGTGCTCCGCAAAGCCGCCACCATTCTCCGCACCGTGAATAAGGAGAAAGTCCTTGCCGGCGAGTGCGAGCAGATGGCGAGCCAGGTGGAGGCAGCCCTGAAGGAATACGCCGTGGTGGAGCACCCGAAGTATGGCCCCATCTACGCCTTCGAGGTGGACGGCTTCGGCAGTTACCTCCTGATGGACGACAGCAACGCACCCAGCCTGCTCTGCCTGCCTTACCTGACCGACGTCGATATCGACGACCCCATCTATCAGAACACACGCCGCTTCGTTTGGAGCGAGGACAATCCCTACTTCTTTAAGGGAAAGGCCGGCGAAGGCATCGGTGGCCCTCACTGCGGCCTCGACAAGCCTTGGCCCATGTCGCTCGTGATGAAGGCATTTACCACCAATGACCGCAAGGAAAAGGAATGGTGCGTACAGGAGATTCTTAAGACAGACGGCGGCAAGGGCTTCATGCACGAGTCCTTCAACAAAGACGACGCGACGGACTTCACACGCAGTTGGTTTGCATGGGCCAACACAATCTTTGGCGAACTCATTGTAGATATGTATGCAGAATAACAGCAGAAAGATTTTGCGAGGAGCCCTCATAGCGGGGCTCTTTGCTTTTATTGGAGCGCTGACGGCTTGCACAGGCAGCCGCCGGCAAGAGGAGCAGGAAGCGCTCGACTTCCTGTATGCGGGGATGCCGCTGCCCGACAGCGTCGATTACTCCCGCGCATTCTGGGAAGCGAACGTCAGGATGGCGGTCAAGGCGCGACATGAGATGCCTTGGGGCGAGAAGGTACCCGGGCGCGAGTGGCGGCACTTCGTACTGCCTTTGCGCGTGAACAACGAGGACCTCGACTCGTTTCGCATCGCCTATTACGACGAGTTGAAAGCGCGCGTCGAGGGCAAGACGATGTACGCGGCGGTGCTGGAGGTGAACCACTGGTGCCATGAGCACGTCACCTATCAGCCCAGCGACAGCCGCACGTCATCGCCCATGAACACCGTTCGCTCAGCCATCGGGCGCTGCGGCGAAGAGAGTACCTTCACGGTCACTGCGCTTCGCACCGTCGGTATCCCGGCAAGGCAAGTCTATACGCCACGTTGGGCCCACACCGACGACAACCATGCCTGGGTCGAGGCTTGGGTGGACGGCAAGTGGTATTTCCTTGGCGCCTGCGAGCCCGAGCCGGTGCTGAACCTCGGGTGGTTCAACGAATCGGCCAGCCGAGGCATGCTGATGCACACGAAGGTCTTCGGGGATTACACCGGGCCTGAGGAAGTGGTGAACAAGACGGCGTGTTACACCGAGATAAACGTCACGAAGAACTACGTCGATGTTGCTTCCGTCATTGTCACCGTGTTGAGTGGGGACAGCGTCCCCGTCGAGGGCGCGACGGTCGATTTCCGCCTTTACAACTACGCAGAGCTCTACCCGATAGCGTCGAAGCAAAGCGATGCGAGGGGCAAGGCGTCGCTGACCTGCGGCAAGGGCGACCTCATCGTCTGGGCGAGCAAGGACGGCAAGTTCGACTTCAGGAAAGTAAGCGTGGGCAAGGACGCCCTGTTGACGCTGGTCCTCGACAAGGACAGCACCTACACCGCGTCGCTTGAGCTCGACCTGATGCCGCCTTTGGGGAAGTACAACAAACCCGAGGTGAGCGTCGAGGCCATTCGTGCCAACCGCAAACGCCTGTCCGAGGAGGACAGCATCCGCATCGCCTACATGAAGCAGGCCTTCTGTCAGGATGCCGAGCAGAACAGCCCGGAAGCGCTGGCGCGTGCCAACTGGCGGACCATCGAGACGTTCCGAAAGAATTGTGGCGACACGAAGCTCGCCGCCGACATACTCAAGACGCTCTCCCGTAAGGACTATCGCGACGTCACGCTCGACGTGCTGATGGATGTGGCAGAACACGCAGCCCCATCCGGAGAGGAAGGGAGAGGGCCTTACGTCCTCGGGCCGCGCGTGGCCAACGAACGCCTGACGCCGTGCCGCGGAAAGCTTGCCGAGACATTCCGCGGCATGACGGCCGAGGAGTTGAAACAGTGGGTGACGGACAGCATCACGGTGGACGACACGCGCAACCCGCAGCATCTCTGCATGAGCCCACTCGGCGTGCTGCGCCACCGGACGTGCGACGCCCACAGCCGCGACATCTTCTTCGTGGCAGCGGCACGCAGCATAGGCATCCCCGCACGCATTGACGAGGTGACGGGCAAGGTGGAGACCCTCTCTAACTCTCCCTTAAAGGGAGAGGACTCAAAACAGGAAGTCTCCCCTTTAAGGGGAGATTTAGAGGGGTCTTTACGCCTCACCTACACCGACCAGAAGGTCAAGGAGAACCCATCCTACTACTCGCACTTCGCCTTGTCGCGCATCGAGAACGGGCGCCCGCAGCTGCAGGAGTTCCCCGAGAATGCGACGTGGAAGGACACCTTCAAGGACGGCGTGAGCGTCGATGCAGGTCAGTACATGCTGCTCAGCGGCACGCGTCTGGCCAACGGAGGCGTGTGGGCGAACATGGTAATTGGAAGCCTCACCCCATCCCTCTCCAAGGGAGAAGGGGAAAAGAGCGCCGTTCGCCCCTCCTCTGGAGGGGGCGGGGGAGGCCTCGGGGTTTGGTCTCTGCCCCTCCATCTGCGTGCCGACGACGAGCACCTGCATGTCATCGGCAACTTCGACTGCGAGCAGTACTTCACGAACGTGAAGGGCGTGCACAAGAAAATACTTGACACGACCGGCCGCGGCTTTTACATGGTGGCCCTCATCCGCAGCAACCACGAGCCCAGCACGCATTTGCTGCACGACATGGAGGCAGCCAACATCCACATCTCGCAGTGGTCGCAGTGCTACCTTATGCTTTTCCCAAGCCAGGAAGAGTATGACAAGTTCGACCGCAAGGAGTTCGACGACCTGCCCAGCAACGTGCTCTTCGGCATCGCCGACCCAGAGACAGCCGCCTCCATGCATATTCCGGAGCTCACCCACGGCAGCGAGGAGCTGCCCATCCTCATGCTCTGCGACACGTTCAACCGCGTCGTCTGGTTCCGCCAGGGCTACAACATCGGCCTGGCCGACCAGCTGATGGACGCCCTGCGAAAGGTCATCCTGGGCGAGTAAACGTGTCGAAACAGCCAGCCTGACGTGTTGTCTCAGTCAACCTGACACGTCAGGTAGTTTGCAAGTTCATGTACATGCAATTGAATGTACATGAACTTGCAATTGCATATTCATGTACTTTCAAACAATCCTACGTGTCAAGTGGAGCAACCCGACGTGTCAAGTGGAGCAACCCGACGTGTCAAGTGGGGCGACTTGGGCTGTTGAGTCAGCTCTTCCTTAGTTCCCTCTTGTAGATGATGACGGCATAAACGAGGATGAGCAGCGTGCTGAGGGCGACGTAGAGCCAAGTCGGCCAGGCCTCGGGCATGAGCGTCATCAGCCAATAGAACAGGGCAGCGATGATGGTGTATGCTGCCAGCGAGCGTATCGGGTAGGGGATGGGGTAGTACTTCTGCCCGACGAAATAGCTCAGCAGCATCGGCACGCTGTAGCCCGCCACGCCGCCCCACGCGCAAGCCATGTAGCTGTAGCGCGGGATGCCCCATAAGTTGATGGCAAAGAGCACGATACAGCCGGCCAGGGAGAACAGGGCGCCGAAGTAGGTCTTATCCGTCAGCTTGTACCAGAAAGACAGATTGAAGTAGATGCCCATCATGATTTCCGCAGCCATCACTATGGGCACGACGCGCAGTCCCTCCCAATAGTCAGCCCCGATCATGTAGCGGAGGACGGGCAGCCAACCCATCACGCAGAGGAACGCCAGCAGCGTGAAGATGACGAAGTACTTCATGCCCAGGGCGTAGTATTCGGTCTTGTCGGCATCCTTCGCCTTTGAAAAGACGATGGGCTCGTAGGCGTAGCGGAAGGCCTGAGTAATCAGAGCCATGATCATCGCTATTTTCACGCAGCTGCCATACACGCCGAGCTCGACGTTGGCCTGTGCCGCGTCGGGGTACACCTGCGGGAAGAGTATCTTGTCCGCCACCTGATTCAGGACGCCCACAATGCCCAGCAGCAGTATGGGCCACGAGTAGGAGAGCATCCGCCGAAGCAGTGCGGAGTCGAACTTCCAACGGATCTTCACCAGGTCCGGAATGAAGAAGAAGGTGACGAGACCCGTCGAGATGAGGTTTATGAAGAATACGTAGAAGACGCTCGTCTTGCCGAGAACCACGAAGTAAAACAGGTTGAGGCCGATGTTGAGGAATATGAAGAGCATCTTCAGCGACATGAAGCGTATGGGGCGATGCTGGAAGCGGAGGAAGCTGAAAGGTAGCGCCTGCAACGCGTCGAGTGCCACCACCGTGGCCATCATCAGCAAGTACTCCGGGTGAGCTGTATAGCCGAGGCTGTCGGCGATAGGCGTGATGAATCCGAAGACAAGCACGAGGAAGAGCAACGCGAGGCTCGCCACCATCGTAAAGCCCGTGGAGAAGACCGTGTCGGGCGTCTCACGCTCGTCGTTGGCGAAGCGGAACAGCGTCGTTTCCATGCCAAACGTCAATATCGTGAAAAACAAAGCCGTGTACGCGTACATGTTCGTGCTCACGCCATAGTCGCCCGAGGCCTTCGGCATGTAGTGGGTGTAGAGCGGCACGAGCAGGTAGTTGAGGAACCGACCTACGATGCTCGACATTCCGTATATAGCCGTGTCTTTTGCTAAGGATTTGAGGTTTGCCATCTTTGGTTAACAGTTATGGAGTCATTAGTTGCGTGCAAAGTTACGAAATATTCCGCAATCCTTTGTCCTTAATCAAAAATAATTTTGTATTTTTGCATGCGTAACCATTTATCATGTATTATGAACGATGAACTAAAGGCAGTAATTGCCCAGGTTGCCGAGGTGGCAGGCTATCTCTGGCAGAACGGATGGGCCGAGCGAAACGGTGGCAACATCACCGTCAACATTACGGAGCTGGCCGACGATGCTTTGCGCAGCCTGCCCGCCCTTGCACCCAGCGAGCCCATCGGCAAGAAGCTGCCGCACCTCAAAGGCAAGTACTTCTACGCCAAAGGCACAGGCAAACGGATGCGCGACCTGGCGCGGAGGCCGATGGAAAACGGTGCCATCATCCGCATCTGCGATGACTGCGAGCGCTACGAAATCATAGCCGACGCCCCCATTAAGCCTACGAGCGAGCTGCCCAGCCATCTCGCCCTGCAGGACTACCTCATCGGGTCGGGCTCCTCATACAAGGCAACGCTCCATACCCACCCCATCGAGCTCGTCGCCCTGAGTCATATACGGCGGTTTCTCCAACCAGGCGAACTGACACGCGTGCTGTGGTCGATGATTCCGGAAACGCTGGCGTTCGCCCCGCTCGGCATAGGCATCGTGCCCTACACGCTGCCGGGCTCCGTTGAGCTTGCCGACGCCACGCTCGAACAGATACGCAGCCACGACGTCGTCCTCTGGGAGAAACACGGCACGGTGGCCGTCGGGACCGACATCATGGACGCATTCGACCAGACCGACGTGCTGTGCAAGGCGGCGAAGATATACCTCGCAGCGCGGACTGCCGGCTGTGAGCCCGAGGGAATGACCGACAAGGCGATGAAGGAGGTACAGGACGTCTTCCACCTCCCCAAGCAACGCCCCTGCTGACTACTCCAGTATCAGGGAGACGGGGCAGTGGTCGCTGCCCATGATGCCATCGCAGATGTCGGCTGACTTCAGGCGCGGCGTCAGGCGCTCCGACACAAGGAAATAGTCGATGCGCCAGCCCACGTTCTTCTCTCTCGCACGAAAGCGATAGCTCCACCAGCTGTAGCGGTCCGTCGCCTCAGGATAAAAGAAGCGGAATGTATCTACGAAGCCCGAGCCCAGCAATGCTGTCATCTTGGCTCGCTCCTCGTCGGTGAAACCCGCATTCATGCGGTTCGTTTTCGGATTCTTCAGGTCGATTTCCTCGTGGGCTACGTTCATGTCGCCGCACGCCACGACAGGCTTCTTCCTGTCGAGCGCAAGCAAGTACTCGCGGAACGCGTCCTCCCACTCCATCCGATAGCCGAGGCGCTTCAATCCGTCCTGACTGTTGGGCGTATAGACGCAGACGAGGAAGTGGTCCTCAAGCTCGAGCGTGATGACTCTTCCCTCATGGTCGTGCTCCTCGATGCCTATGCCGTAGGTCACCCCAAGAGGCGCCTTCCTCGTGAAGACAGCAGTGCCCGAGTATCCCTTCTTCTCGGCATAGTTCCAGTATGACGTGTAGCCCGGGAAGGTCAGGTCAAGCTGTCCGGCTTGCATCTTGGTTTCCTGAAGGCACACAAAGTCTGCGTCGAGCTGAGCAAACACGTCGCTAAAGTTTTTTCCTACAATGGCACGAAGGCCGTTGACGTTCCAACTGATGTATTTCATAGTGATGAATGACTAATTGTGTACAAAGATAAGAAATAATTTTTGATTTTTAGTCCTCATTTTTCAATTTATTCGTATCTTTGCGTGAAGTATTGAAGAATTATGCGTAAAACGTGGGGAATGACAGAGGGTTGCCTTGTCTCAGGCGGCTTGATAGCAGTGGGCATGGCATTGCAGCTGACGGTGGGTCCCGTGCGATGGGAAGCGATGGCCTGGCCCATCAATGGCATCGTCCTGGCCTTGCTGTTGCTCGGCATCATCGCAATGCATCTGCTCAGGCATCGCATCGCTTTCTTCCGATGGCTTGCCACGTTGCAGGCGGGCATTCCTGCGCTGTTGGCCTGTGCCATGTTGACTGTGCTGATGGGCGTCACGAGGCAAGTGCCGGCGGGCCATGTGCCGACGGAACCCATCGGCATTACCGACATGCTGTCCTTCTGGCCCTTTGTCCTCTCGTATCTTTGGCTGATGGTGCTGGTCGGCTCGGTGTGCATGACGCGGCTCCGCCCGTCTTGGAGGAACGTTTCCTTCCTGTTGAATCACCTCGGCCTATTCATTGCGTTGGTGGCCGGCACGCTTGGGAGCGCCGACATGCAGCAGTTGCTGATGACGACGCAAGAGGGCAAAACCGAATGGCGGGCAGTGGACGAGAGGCACCGCATACATCAGCTGCCCGTCGCCATCGAGTTGCACGACTTCTTCATCGAGCAGGAGCCGAAGCTCAGCTATGCTTCCGACGTGACGGTCTATACGAAGAGCGGCCTTGCCCTTCGCGACACGATTCGCGTCAACAAGCCTTTGGCCGTGCGAGGCTGGAAGATATATCAGTACAGCTACGACGAGGCGCGCGGCAACGAGAGCAGTATCAGCGTCTTCGAGCTCGTGAGGGACCCCTGGCTGCCTTACGTCTATGCCGGCATCTTCATGATGTTGGCAGGCGCAGTGAGTCTGTTCGTAAGTGGTAATTGGTCAAATAGAAAAAGCTAACAGATAAAATAAAAAGTGCCGGTTCGACAAATGGTAAATGGTAAATGATTAAATAGAAAGCGCCGATTTGTCAAATGGTAAATGTTAAATGATTAAATAGAAGACGCCGATTTGTCAAATGGTAAATGGTAAATGATTAAATGGTAAATTGGAATGACTTATGGCTCTTTGCCCTGCTTGCCCTGATATGTTGGGCGGCCGGTGCAGTTCTCTCGCTTCGAGGCAGACGTCAGAGGCTCGTCTTCCTGCTGACGGGTTGCGGCCTGCTTGTCTTTGGAGCATACATAGCCCTGATGTGGCATTCGCTGGAGCGACCGCCTCTGCGCACCATGGGCGAGACGAGGCTTTGGTATTCCTTTTTCCTTCCGTTGGTCGGCCTGATAACATACAGCCGCTGGCGCTACCGCTGGATACTGCTGTTCAGCACGCTTCTCAGCGCCGTCTTCATCTGCATCAACCTGCTGAAGCCTGAGATTCACGACAAGGAGCTGATGCCTGCCCTGCAGAGTCCCTGGTTCGCGCCTCACGTCATTATATATATGTTCGCGTACGCCACGACGGGTGTCGCCGCCTTGATGTCCGTGTGGCAACTCTTCCGCAAGGAGAGGGACCTCTCGGCCATCGACAACCTGACGCGCGTCGGCCTGTCGTTCATCACCATCGGCATGCTGTTCGGCGCGCTGTGGGCAAAGGAGGCGTGGGGCACGTATTGGTCGTGGGACCCGAAGGAGACGTGGGCGGCTGCCACGTGGCTCTGCTACCTCATCTTCCTGCATCTGCGCAGGGGCCGTCCCGCGAGCGTACGGCCGGCGCTGCTCTGGCAGATACTGTGCTTCCTCTGTCTGCAGATGTGCTGGTGGGGCATCAATTACCTGCCGTCGGCCCAGGGCGTGAGTGTGCATACTTATTGAGATTAAGAATTAAGGATTAAGAGTTAAGAATTAAGTGGAAACCTAAGATATGAGAAAGTTTTTGACGATATGGGCTGCCTCCATTGCGGTGGCCGCCTCGGCTCAGGAAGCGGGGGCTCCCGACTACGGCGACTTCAGCGTCGATGCGCAAGTCAGTTCGCTCGGCGAGTTCCGCACAGGCCTGGGCACGCTCCCCGACGGGAGCAAGGCATACAAACTCTCGGTGGACGACCGCGTGCGCCTTGGCTTCGGCTGGGAGCGCAGGAATATCAGCATGCGGATTGCTGCCCAGCATTCGGGCGTCTGGTATGGGGGCGGACAGAAGAGCTCGTCGAGCAAGATAGCCCTTCACGAGGCCTGGGCAAAGATAATGCTTGGCAAGGGCTTCTTCGCACAGCTGGGCCGGCAGGAGCTTGCCTATGACGACGAGCGCCTCTTCGGCAGGCACGACTGGGACGTGGCCGGTCGCGCCCACGACGCCCTCCGCCTGGGGTGGCGCAACGAACAGCACCAGCTGCATGCCATCGCCAGTTTCAACCAGACGGGCGACATGGTGGACGACGGCCTCTACGGCACGAACACGCGGGGCAAGAAGCTTTACAAGAACATGCAGGCGCTGTGGTATCGCTTCGGAGCAGACGAGGCGCCCTTCCACATCAGCGGTCTCTTCTCCAGCCAGGGCGTGAACGATGCTAAGGGCAATGGCATCAACTTCATGCAGACGTTCGGTACGTACATGAACTACGAGCGGAACCGCTTCTTCTTCGATGCTTCGCTCTACTACCAGATAGGCCGTGACCGTTGGGACAGCGACGTGCGGGCGTTCATGATGAGCGGCAACGTGGGCATGCAGTTCACGCCGAAGTGGCGCGCCTCCATCGGCGACGATTACCTCAGCGGCGGCGACGGCATGCCCGGCACGAACCGCACCTTCAACCTCCTCTACGGCTCCTACCACGAGTTTCTCGGCTCGATGGACTACTTCGGCAACGGTGTGCTGCCCCTCTACGGCATCAACGACCTCAACATGAAAGCGCTGTTCACGCCCTGTCCGAAGTTCGACCTGAAGATGGCCTTCCACTGGCTTGCCACGGGCCGACCCATCAACAACTTCCTCAAAGACCCAATCGAGGAGCTTACCGACCCGTCGAAGATAGCCATCATGCGCCGGTACAACGGCAAGTATCGCTTTGCCAGGAACCTGGGCAGCGAGATCGACGTGGAGGCGAGTTACCGTCCGTGGCAGTACGTCACGCTGCGCGGCGGCCTCAGCATGATGATAGCCTCGGGGACGCTACAGCTCTTCAAGGGTGAGGATGCCAGCACGTTCCAGAGCTGGGGATGGGTGAGCTTCGACATCACCCCCACTATCTTCTCCACCCGCCACCGCAGGTAGAAACTGACCCAAGAGAGAGAGACCCCCTAACCCCCTTTAGGGGGAATTCTACGCCACAGCAAGCATCGGCCAACGCCACAGCAAGGAAGTCGAGTTCCCACAGCAAGGAAAAGCCAACGCCACAGCAAGCGTCAGCCGATGCCTCACGAAGGAGGTTCCCGTCCCTCTCGACAGAAACAGGAAAACGCAGAGTGAAATCCCGATTCCTCAATCTTCAATTTTCAATTTTCAATATAAAGCAGTATCTTTGCTCTCAACTTTACATTATATATATATTATATGGTCAAGCACATCATATTGTGGCGGCTGAGGGACGACCTCGCGCCGGAAGAGAAACAACACGTGAAGCAGGACATCAAGGCAGGGCTGGAAGGACTGGCCGGCCGCATACCCGGACTGCTCAGCATCAAGGTGAATGTCGATGGGCGCCTCGACTCGTCGAATGCCGACATCATGCTCGACAGCACCTTCACCGACGAAGCATCGCTCAAGGCCTATGCCGTCCACCCCGAGCACGTCGCCGTGGCCGACGGCAAGGTACGCCCTTACACCAGCCTCCGCACCTGTCTCGACTTCGAGGTTTAAGAAACCCCGTCATAACGTCATAACGTTAGAACGTCATGAGGAAAGAATGAAAGACTCAATCTTTTGGAGTTAAAGAAGTTAATGAAGTTAAAGAAGTTAAAGGACAATACCTTTTGGATGCGGAGCGCCTTCAGTTGCCAATCTGGCTGCAAAGCTATCGTCCTTTAACTTCCCAAAGCGAGCATAGCGAGCTAACTCCCTTAACTTCTTTAACTTCCAAATATCAGTAACACTCGTCTCATCAATTAAAACAACAATAACCATGAAAGGAATTGTACTGGCCGGCGGCTCAGGCACCCGGCTCTATCCCATCACGAAAGGCATCAGCAAGCAACTCATGCCCATCTACGACAAACCGATGATCTATTACCCTATCAGCGTGTTGATGCAGGCTGGCATACGCGATATCCTCATCATCTCCACGCCCTACGACCTGCCCGGCTTCAAGCGCCTGCTGGGCGACGGCAGCGACTACGGCGTGCGTTTCGTTTACGCCGAGCAGCCCTCACCCGACGGACTGGCACAGGCCTTCACGATAGGGGCCGACTTCATAGGTGACGACTGCGCCTGCCTCGTGCTGGGCGACAACATCTTCCAGGGCAACGGCTTCAGTGCCATGCTGAAGGAAGCGGTGCGCACTGCCGAGGAAGAGCAGAAGGCCACCGTTTTCGGATACTGGGTCAACGACCCGGAGCGGTACGGCGTTGCTGAGTTCGACAGGCAGGGCAACTGTCTCTCCATCGAGGAAAAGCCGGAGCATCCCAAGAGCAATTACGCCGTTGTGGGTCTCTACTTCTATCCCAACAAGGTGGTCGAGGTGGCGAAGAACATCAAGCCAAGCGCCCGCGGAGAGTATGAAATAACAACCGTCAACCAGTGCTTCCTGGCTGACGGCGAACTGAAAGTGCAAACCCTCGGCAGAGGCTTCGCGTGGCTTGATACGGGCACATTCGATTCCCTCTCCGAAGCCTCCACATACATCGAGGTGCTCGAGAAGAGGCAGGGCCTCAAGGTAGGTTGCTTGGAAGGCATCGCTTACCGTAAAGGCTGGATCGGCGAGGAGAGGATGCGGCAGTTGGCACAGCCCATGCTCAAGAACCAGTACGGACAGTACCTGCTCAAGGTCATCGAGGACGTGAAGCGCTTTGGCGCAGCCGGCGACGACCTGTAGGCCGTCAATTACCGCTGTATGATATGCTACCCTGCACGGTGGCCTCCGGGCCCTTCGTCAGGGTGCCGCCAATCCTGATGCCGCGAGTGCCGTTGCCTTTGTTCGACACACGGACGGTGCCGGCATTGACGATGAGGTTGCGCTTTACCTTTATGCCCGTGCAGTACGAGTCATTCTCTTCCTCATCCTCATAGATGCCGCCAGTGGCACGGACGGTAATCAGGGTGGTTCCGGACTCCTGACCCACAATCATGTCGCGGTCCACGGAGATGCCCTTGCTTCCTGCACCCGGAACGGCAATCTCGAACGTACCGCCGGTGACAATCAGGTCGATGGGAGCCTTGATGCCTTTCGTGTTGGGAGCGCTTGCCGTGATATTGAGCGTGCCTCCGTTGATGAAGGTCATGCCGTTGTCTTCCTTGTCGGGGTCGGGCGTCACGTCATCGTCGAGCGTCTTTATCTCGACCTGCAGGCCTTCCCCGCCTTGTCCGCTGAGGTTCACCACTCCACCGTTCATCTTGAAGTACTGCTCGATGTGCATGGCGTCAGACACGGCCTTGCTGACCGTGATGCTGCCCGTGCTCCTCTTCACCTCCATGTACTCATTGGTGGCAATGCCATGCTTGGTGTTGCCCATCACGGTGAGAGAGCCGCTGCCAGACACTTCGAGGTGTCCCTTGCAATAAAGGGCAGCCTTCTGCACGCCGCCGGCAGCATCCTCCAGTACGTTCTCGGTGCCGGGGTTAAGGATAAGGTCGACGCGCTTGCCGCACTGGATGTCGATGGCGGCACCTTTGTTGCTCTTCAGGTTCAGCCCATTCAGGTAGAACTTGCACTTGAGCGGACCCACGTACGTCAGCGAGCCTTGCGTGCTCTGACCTTGCAGGACCAGCTCCAGCTCGCTTTTCGTGTTCGTGCTCACGATGTTGACGTGGGCGCCGTCAGTCGTATAGGTGACGTTCCTGGCGTGACCCAGGTCAACGGCCGCCGTGTTGCCGTCGAAGGTGACACTGATGGTATGCACCACCGTGATGCTGTCAACCTGGCCGACGGAATATGTCGAGTCGGCCACCGTGAACGTTGACGCGTCCTCCGAGAACAGCATCTCGGGGTTCACGAAACGCGTGCCCGTGCCTTGTTTCCAGACACGAATCTGTTCCTGCGCCAAGAGCGAAGAGCCGGTGACAAGCAGCAGGAAAAGGGTGATATACAGTTTCTTCATATTCTCTTACTTCCTGACTTTGATAGTCTTATCGCCCATGCGGACGATGTAAACGCCTGCGGGGAAATTGCCCAGATTGATGTTGGCACCCTCCTTCACGTTGGCAATGCTGACGAGAGCGCCGTTAGCGCCGTAGATGCGCAGAAGGCCGTTGCCCTTGACAGCAAGCGTGCCGTCCTTGAAGGTGAGGTCTTTGGCCTGCTCAGGCAAATCCTTGATGGCCGTGGCGTTTTCCGTGAAGGTAATCTTGTCTAATAGAGAGATGGGGTACTTGTGTACGCCTTCCGTTGTCGTCACTACAACATAGTCGTCGGCAAAGGAGATCTTCTGAATGATAGGCAGAGAGATGCTCCGCTCCGTGTCGCTGTAAGTAATGGTGAGATACTGATACTCGTCGGCCATCACGTTTGCGCCGACCATAAGCAGCATAGCTGCCAAGAAGAGTTTAGCTTTCATGTCTTATTAGATATTATAATGTAATCTGTCCTGTGTGATGTCAGAAGCTGTATTTGTAGCCAAGGTTGATGGCGTGGAGTCTGTCGTGGAGTCGCACCGTCTGGCGTACGAGCTCGTCCTCCTCGATGTCGTACATGTCGAAGGTAATCAAATAGGAGAGCGACACCTCGTTGCGCTTGCGGAACTTGTACGAGCAGCCCGCCGCCGTGCGTATCTTCTGGAGGAGCATGTGGTCACCTTTGCTCACGCTATTGTGGAACTCGGCCGACACGTAGGGTGAGAAGGGGCAGCGCTTCTTGTCATATTCAAGCTTGAGGCGCGAGCGCAGCACCTGGTCGGTGAATGTAGGATACTCCTTCAGCTCCGTGTTGTCGGACACGAAGGTCTCATACCAGGAGATTTCGTTCCAATCCTCATCGAAGTCCACCTGCTTGATGTGATCTTCGCGATGCATCAGCTTGGTTGCGCTCCAGGCTCTGCGGTGCGTCAGCTGGTAACGCTCACGGAGCGACACCTTCAACCAGCTCCAGAGCTTGACGCTGCCCGTGGCCTCAGCATTGAAACGGTGACGCGGGTACCATTCATCGATGAGGTTGTAGCCCGTCGTCCAGTCGTCGGAACCAGCTATCACCTCATCCTTGACCTTGTACTTGTTCTTCTCGGAGTAGAGGAAACTGTAGCTGAGGCCGAACTTGAGGTATTTGTTGACCTTGTAGCTCGTGCCAAGGCCGACGGAGAAACGTGCCTTGTTCTGTGCCCGATATTCAAGGTCGAGCCCGACGTCCCAGTTTCTCGTGATGGCCTTTTCAATGCCGAGCTCCGACCAGACGCCTACCTCGTCGTTGCCCTCCTGCGCCGAAAGGGGGAGCCAGGTGCAGGGAGCAAGCAGCAAGACTGCAAGTATGTATCTTCGCAATGTCATGTGCGGGGCATTTTAATCATTCCTTCTATACTGTTTCCGCGGTCTAAACGGTTGTCGTAAAAGATGCGAATCATGCACGAGTCTTTAAGGAAGTCGATGGTTCCCACCTCAATGCGCTGTATCTTTAAGCCAGTGCGTGCCTCGAGGTCCGCTTTCAGCTCCTTGCGCTTGTCGGGAGCAACGAGGGCGACATTGTCATAGAGAATGTATTTGCTGCAGCTGGAGCTGACCAGCTTACCGCTCTCGAAAATCCATGCCATACCGACGAAGACAAGATTCACGAAGACGATGGTCACCAGGCCAAAGCCATCCCAATAGTCTGCTTTAGGATGATACTCCGCACGGCTTAGTGCGTTCACGACGCTCACTGCTATGAGCATGAACAGGTACGTCATCTCGCGAATGGGCACGGCTTCAGTGCGGAAACGCATGATGCCGAATATGGCGAAGAGTCCCATCGCGGCACCAAGGTTCATGCCATCGCCTTCCATCAGGCTGACGAGCAGAAAGATGCTCAGAGACATCAGGATGAAGATGAACATGTAATCGCGACGGCGGCTGCGAGGATAGTAATAGCGACGCGCTATGATTGTCACCACAATGAGGTTGATGACGAATCGCATTACCAGAGAGATGAAGTGCTGGGGGTCGAGCAATGTCAAGCCGATCATGTTGCCCAGCTGATAGTTAATGTTATTCAAGAATTCCATATAAATGATGTTTGATAAGTTCTTTTTTGTTTGTTCCAGTTTCTCAATCGGCTTGCAGCTTATGCCCTGCCAGTCTGCTCAGCTTGACCAGGCGCGCCTTAAACAAGTTCTGCTTCAGTCCCTTGTTTGTCATGACCGACCCGATGCAGTACTTGCTGAAGCCGCTTGGCTTGATGCGGAGCGTCCGAAGGATATCGAGGATGGGACTATACACGTTGCCGTCGCGCTTCAATTCAATGATGACGAGCGGTCCCACGTGTGCATCCTTCCCTGTCTCGTAGTTGTGGAAGCTGACGTCATAGTCGATGGTCAGTCGTTCCGTCTTGCCGTAATTGACGAGCGTGATGCGGCGAAACTGGTTGCGAACCGTGGGATGAATGTCAGCCAGGCCAAGGTGGACCTTTTCCTGCAGGAACTCTTCGTTGCCGTTTTCGCCCGTAATCTCCTGGCTTGGCACGGCGACGCGCTTCTTCTTCGTGCGGCCGTGGTTGTTCTTCGTCTTGACCTCGAGGAATGTATCGTCACTGTCCATATAGGTTCTTACGCGGACCTTCTGCCTCGGCGTACGTCCGTTGTGGTGCTGCAAGTAGAAGCGATAGCCGTCGGTATCCCAATAGGTGGTCATGTAGTTAGCAATCTTGGCATCGCAATGAAACTGAGCGTAGTACTTTCCTTGCGCAAGCTCCAGCAGGCGTGCAAGGTTTTCCTTGTTCGTCACAAACTTGGTGTCTGTGCGATTCATGAGACGAATCTCCTTCATCTGGTCCAGGGTGATTGGCTTCAGATTGGCAAGTAATTCGTCTATTCGGGCATCAATTTCCATACTTTTCTGCATTCTTGGGGACAAATATAGTCATTTTTGTGTAATTATCAGCGCATGTCTTTGTTTTTTTAACAAAAAACATCTACTTTTGCTAAACAAATGAGCATAAATGCACATTAAAAGGACTAAATATTAATATGTATGATTGACGTAAAGGAAACCCTTGGCAAAGCCGAGGAGAAAATGCAAGAGGCAGTGATGTACCTCGAAGAAGCCTTGGCACATATTCGTGCCGGCAAGGCAAACGTGAAGATTCTGGACGGCATCCGTGTGGATAGCTACGGCAGCATGGTGCCTTTGAACCAGGTGGCCGCCGTCAACACGCCCGACGCCCGTACCATCGCCATCAAGCCTTGGGACAAAAGCATGTTCCGTCCCATCGAGAAGGCCATCATGGACAGTAACGTGGGCATTACGCCCGAGAACAATGGCGAGATCATCCGCCTAGGCATTCCCCCATTGACGGAGGAGCGTCGTAAGCAGCTTGCCAAGCAGTGCGGCAAGGAGGGCGAACAGGCCAAAGTGAGCATCCGCAACACACGCCGCGAGATTATCGAGAAGCTGAAGAAGGGCGTCAAGGACGGGCTCTCCGAGGACCTCGAGAAAGACGCAGAGGGCGACATGCAGAAGATGCACGACAAGTTCATCAAGAAGGTTGACGAGCTGCTTGCTGCCAAGGAGAAGGAAATCA
>CAMJOE010000037.1:0-21110 GCA_946407485.1 uncultured Prevotellaceae bacterium
GCGATGACCTTGCGCAGTGTGCGCTCAATCTGCTGGATTGTCTGTTTGCTTGCTTTCATAGGATGGGTTTTTGTAGTTCCTATAGTTCCTATAGTGGCTATAGATTATTTACAGGTTCTTTCCGTGACACTGCTTGAACTTCTTGCCGCTGCCGCAGGGACATGGGTCGTTGCGACCGGGCAGGTTCTCACGACGGATGGGCTGCACCGGCTGGCGGTCGCGTGTGTCGCGAGATGCGGCTTGCTGCATTCCTGCGTCGGTCAGTTCCCCTCGCGACTCCTGCAAACGCGGACGCTCGCGGCGAGGCTCTTCCTGTTGCGGTGCCTCCTGTATCTGCAGCTCAGGTATCATGGCGCGCATGATGATGCCTACGGTGCGGTCGTTTATCTGGTTGATCATGTCGTCGAATAGCTTTGCGCTCTCCAACTTGAAGATAAGGAGGGGGTCCTTCTGTTCGTAGCTGGCGTTGTGTACGCTGTGCTTGAGTTCGTCGAGCAGACGTAGGTTCTCCTTCCAGGCATCGTCGATGATGTGCAGGATGATGGCCTTGTGGAAAGCTGTCACTACGGAGCGCGACTGGCTCTCGTAGGCTTCTTTCAGGTTCGACGGGATGTTGTATTGACGGTTGCCTGCGATGACGGGCACCATGAGGTTCTCGTACATCGCTCCCTGCGGGCTTTCGTAGATGTGCGTCACTACCTTGTTGGCGTTGTGCATCATGATTTCCTGCTTCTGTTGGAAGCGCTCGAGCACCTTCTGGTAAGCCATCTCGGCCACGTCGTCGAGCTTCATCGTCTCGAACTGCTCGGCGGTGAATGGCACCTCCATTGCCATGATTTCGAGGAAGCGCATGCGGCAGCCTTCGTAATCATTGTTCTCGAGGATGTTGCAGACGCGGTCCCAGATCATGTTGCTGATGTCCATGCCGAGGCGTTCGCCTATGAGGGCATGGCGTCGCTTCTCGTAGATGACGGTACGCTGCTTGTTCATGACGTCGTCGTACTCAAGCAGATTCTTTCGGACGCCGAAGTGGTTCTCCTCGACCTTCTTCTGCGCATTCTCGATGCTTCGCGTTATCATGCTGTGCTCTATCATCTCGCCATCCTTGAAGCCGAGACTGTCCATTACTCGGGCTATGCGCTCACTGGCGAAGAGTCGCATCAGCTTGTCCTCGATGCTGACGAAGAAGACGCTGCTTCCCGGGTCGCCTTGACGGCCAGAACGTCCGCGCAGCTGACGGTCCACACGGCGGCTCTCGTGGCGTTCTGTGCCGACGATGGCCAAGCCGCCGGCTGCCTTCACTTCGGGCGATAGCTTGATATCCGTACCACGACCTGCCATGTTGGTGGCGATGGTCACCGTGCCAAGCATACGCTCCTCGGTCTTAATGAGTTCGGTGGCTTCACGCGGTTCGCGCTTTTCCTTCTTAGCCGTTTCAGCCTCGAGCTTTGTCTGATAGTTTACGGCGGCACTCTTCTCGTTGAATGCCCTGCCGTCAGTGGCCACATAGACGGTGCCCATGGCGCTCTGTCCGGCCAGTGCCACGATGTCGGCTTCCTTCTGATGCAGCTTTGCGTTCAACACCTGATGAGGTATCTTGCGCATCTGTAGCATCTTGGATAGCATCTCAGAGATTTCGACGCTCGTGGTGCCGACAAGCACGGGGCGACCGCTGGTGCGCATCAGCTCGACTTCTTCGATGACGGCTTTGTACTTCTCGCGTTGCGTACGATAGACGCGGTCGTTCATGTCGACACGTACGACGGGACGGTTCGTAGGCACTTCGACGACATCGAGCTTGTAGATGTCCCAGAACTCGCCTGCTTCGGTGACGGCGGTACCCGTCATACCCGCCAGCTTGTGGTACATGCGGAAGTAGTTTTGCAGAGTGATGGTGGCGTAGGTCTGCGTAGCAGCCTGCACTTGGACGTGCTCCTTGGCTTCGACAGCCTGATGCAAGCCGTCGCTCCAGCGGCGGCCTTCCATGATACGGCCCGTCTGTTCGTCCACGATTTTTATCTCGCCATCTTGGATGACGTATTCATCATTGAGGTTGAACATCGTGTAAGCCTTCAGCAGTTGCTGTATGGTGTGCACGCGTTCGCTCTTCGTTGCGTAGTCGTTGAATATGCGGTCCTTCTCCTCGAGCTTCTCCTCGTCTGTCTTGCCGGAATGGTCGATCTGCGAGAGGATGGTAGCAATGTCGGGCAGGATGAAGAGCTCGGGGTCGTTGACCTGAGAGGCCAGCCACTCGTTGCCCTTGTCGGTCAGTTCCACGCTGTTCAGCTTCTCATCGACCACGAAATAGAGGGGGTCGGTGGCCTCGTGCATACGGCGGTTGTTGTTCTCCATGTAGATTTCTTCTGTGGAGAGCATGCCGGCCTTGATGCCTGGCTCAGAGAGGAACTTGATGAGCGGCTTGTTCTTCGGCAGCGCCTTGTGACTGCGGAAGAGTGCGAGGAATCCCTCGGCCGTCTTCTGCTTGTCGTTGGCCTCCGTGCCTTCGGTTATCTGTTTCTTCGCGTCGGCAAGATACTGCGTGGCCAACTGCCTCTGCACGCCGACGAGACGCTCCACGAGGGGCTGGTACTGCTCAAACTGCTGGTCGTCGCCTTTGGGGACGGGGCCGGAGATGATGAGCGGCGTACGTGCATCGTCGATGAGGACTGAGTCCACCTCGTCCACGATGGCGTAGTTGTGGGAGCGTTGCACGAGGTCCTTCGGGTCCTGGGCCATGTTGTCGCGCAGGTAGTCGAAACCGAACTCGTTGTTTGTGCCGAAGGTGATGTCGGCGAGGTAGGCCCTGCGGCGTGCCTCGCTGTTGGGCTGGTGCTTATCGATGCAGTCGACGCTCAGGCCGTGGAACATGTAGATGGGTCCCATCCACTCCGAGTCGCGCTTTGCCAGATAGTCGTTGACCGTCACGACGTGTACGCCGTTGCCTGTCAGCGCGTTGAGGAAGACGGGGAGTGTGGCGGTAAGCGTCTTACCTTCACCCGTGAACATCTCGGCTATCTTGCCCTGATGCAGCACGGTACCGCCGAAGAGCTGCACGTCGAAGTGCACCATGTCCCATTTCAGGTCGTTGCCGCCTGCCACCCAATGGTTGTGGTAGATGGCCTTGTCGCCTTCGATGTCCACAAAGTCGTGCGAGGCGGCGAGGTCACGGTCGAAGTCGTTGGCTGTCACCTCGACAGTCTCGTTCGTTGCAAACAGCTCTGCTGTTCTCTTCACGATGGCGAATACTTCTGCGCGCTCCTTGTCGAGAGCCTTTTCAAAGGTCTCGAGCACGTCCTTCTCGAGCTTGTCGATCTGCGCGAAGATGGGGGCGCGGTCCTGTATGTCTGTGTTGGGAATCTTGTCCTTCAGCACCTGGATCTGCCCGCGCAGGTCCGTGACGGAGTCTTGTATGCGCTGTCTGATGGCTTTCGAACGCGCGCGCAGTTCGTCGTTCGAGAGCGCCTGTATCTCAGGATAGACCTTCAGCACCGCCTCCACCATGGGGCGATAGGCTTTCAGGTCGCGTGTCTTTTTGTCACCGAATAGTTTTACCAGAAATTTGGAAATGTCCATATATATATAATGTATTGTTCGTTAATGATTGGTTTTGTGCAGTCTGACGCTTGCTGTGGCGTCGGCCAACGCTTGCTGTGGCATCGGGCGTTCCTTGCTGTGGCGTCGGGCGTTCCTTGCTGTAGCGTTTGGCTTTCCCTCTTGAGGCGTTTCAGTAGTTGAGCGGAGCCTGTGGGCAAGCGTTCGGCGCGCGGATGCGCAGGGCCTGTGCCACGGTGGGCGCCACCTGGTCGATGCTGACGGGAATCCTCACCTTTTCCGGCACGATGCCTGCGCCGAGGAAGAAGAGCGGGAAACTCAGGTACGACTCGCGGCTGAGCGTCTGTTCGTGTGTGTCTTCGTTGTTGAGGAGCCATCCCGGCGAAACCTGGATGAGTATGTCGCCCGAGCATTTCGGGTTGTATGCGTTTCGGAGCTTGCTGATGCCTGGTGTGCCGGCGCCGAGCGACAGCCGCTGACTCGTGTAGACATCCTTCACGCCGCTCAGCTGTATGAGGAACGCGCTGCAGCGGTCCAGCACCTCTGTCAGGTTGAGATTGCGGTTCTCGATGAGCTTGAGGTTAAGGTAGAGCTGATTGTCGATGGCGGTCTCGACGTAGTCGCCAGGGCCATAGACGGCGATAAGGTACATGTTGAGCAGCGCCTTCGCCTTGGTGATGGAGAAGACACCCGTCGGGATGCGGTACTTGCTCAGATCCATCTGCTCCTCCGAGTCGAAGTAGCCGGTGCTGGTAACGATGAAAAGCGTCTTGTCGATACCCACCTTCTGCTCCACGAAGTCGAAGATGTCCTCGAGCTGACGGTCGAGGCGGGCGTACGTGTCCTGCAGCTCCATGCCGTACTGCGAGGCGGACTGGTGGTCGTAAGCGCCCGCATAGTAGGTGAGCGTCAGCATGTCGGTGACGGCGTCTGCGCCAAGGCCCGCCTTCTCGATGGCTTCCTTGGCAAAGAGATTCACCTCGTCGTTGACGCAGGCTGTAGCTTTGAACTCGCGGTACTTGCGGTTCGACTTGAACTTATGACTGAAGGCCTTGACCTTTCCTTTGTCAGAGACGAAGTAATGGAAGTTCTCGACCTGCTCGTTGAGAGGCTTCCACTGGATGTTGTCGATACGACTCTCCAGCGAAGAGCGCACGTCGTAGTCCGTCGCCCAACTGGGATAATCGTCGTAGTAGCACGTAGTGGCCCACTTGCCCGTCCAGTCGTCGAGCCAGAAGGCCCCGTTGCCCGCGTGGCCTGCACCGAGAATGGCGGTCTCGCGAGTCGGCGCGATGGAATAGACCATACTCTTTCCTTCCGACGACACCTTCAGTTCGTCGCCGATGGTCGAGACGGCGAGATGCTTGGGCGAAGACTTTTCGTCGGTATGTATGCCGGGGTAGGTCTCGTCGTCCACGCAGAAGACGGGCACCAGCGTCTGCCTATCGAGCCACCGATCCCCCACGATGCCATTGGCGTAGGGACTCGTGCCGGTCATCAGGCATGCCACAGCCGAGGCCGGATCCGGCGAGCTGAAAGGATACTCCGCCTGCGAATAGAAGCGGCCTTGCTCCTTGAGGCGAAGGAAGCCCCTTTGTCCGTAGAGAGGCGTGAAGGCGTCAAGGTAGTCGCTGCGCAACTGGTCGATGACGATGTTCACTACCAAAGAGGGCACCCCCGGCGCCTCTTGAGCGTTGGAACTCGTCACGGCAAGCAGCACGATGAGCGAGGAAAGCAGTCTGTATCTATTTACCATCAAATGTTCACCTTTTGTTACGCTTCGCTTTTCTCAACCTTTCGCCTTTCCCCTTTTTATCCTTCACGAGATAGTAGCTGACGGGTCTTGTGAGCAAACACAATGCCAAAGGTACGGTTATTTTCGCAAATACCTGCGGTATCCACGGACAAAATAACAAGAATAGTGCCAAAACGGAAAAATAGACGCTAAACCAGGCGTTTGTCTTGCTTCGTGTGGCAGATTTTATGACAAAAGGAATGCCGACGAGATATAAGGGGTTGAGCAGCCAGACCTGCCAGTTGCTGTCCACTGCGGGATGCTCTGAGAAGAGGAACATGAAGGCGAGGAGGGTGCCTGCCAAACCTTGCAGGAGGAGCAGCAGCACGTCCCAAAGCCAGAAACGCGACTTGAAGCAAACCTCGAGCAACATGATGAAGAGGCAGAGGCCACCAAAGGCAAAGGTTGCCTGCAGGGGTGAGAACCTCCCGGCCAAGCTGTCCAGGAGCGAGGGCGATGCGCCGGCTTTCCCTCCTGCTTGCGGGGCGGCGGGGTTGGCCTCCAGTATGACTTTCCTGCTCCTGACGAGGGGACGCATGTCGCCTTTGGCATTGCGGATGAAGGCCCCGTCGAAGGCTTGCATCATGTTATAGGGGATGAACATCGCTGCCCGCTCGGACATGACCGTATCCACCTCGGCGCCGAGCAGGAGGTCATTGCCATCCTGAGCCCACGGATGCCCGGCCGTGTACTGATGCAGAATCTCGCGGGCGGTCTGCTGAGGCAACGAGTCGGGGTACTGGATGCTACCCACGACGACTTGCTCCACCATGTCGCGCACCTTCGTCGTGCAGTTGCCATAAAGGAAATTGTATCGGTACCTGCGATTCTCGGGCAGGCAGTTCTCGATGAGATTGCCGAGCAGGCGGCTGGCCTCGGCACGCGTCAGGTTCAGCTCCTGCTCGGTGATGCTCGAGCCTCGCATCTCGTAGTCCTTCGGGAAGTATTGCCAGGGGATGGACATCACCATGTAGTCGGTCTGCCCAAGCACGAAGTGCCATGCGAAGAAGGGTTTCGACATGTCGAACACGCCGTAGTTGAAGACGACGTCGAGGCTGTCGTCCGGCACTTGCACGCGAAGCGCGGTGTGGCCATACAGCGAATAGACCTCCGGCCCTGGCGAGCAGGTGAGGAGCGTCACGCGTATGCTGTCCGGCTCGGCAAGCATGGTCGCCCCGATCCCCGTCAGAGGGAGGATTTCGGGGAACGCAAGGCACAGAATTATGATCAGTTTGCGAAACACGGGCGCAAAGGTACGAAAAAAAGTTGAAATAGCTTAGCTCAGACTCGCAAAAATATTCGGTTCCTATACATTATATATAATATAAGGAAGAGAATCGTGCAGTTGCTGAGCTGGATTAGGGTGTCGTAGTAGTCGCCCACGTATTGCTCGAGGCCGAAGAAGAGCGAGCGCGAGATGCTCTTGAAGCTGACGACGTGGCTGACGACGTAAGCCGTGATGCTGTTCATGCCGTAAACCTTGAGGAAGGTGAGGTGACGGTTGTGGCCGCGGCAGTCGATCCACCAGTAGAAGAGACCCATAAGCAGCAGGCAGTATCCGCTGCTGACGAACACCATGGAACCCGTCCAGATGTGCTTGATGACGGGATGGACGATGTCCCACGTCCAGCCGAGCGCCACGAGGACTGCGCCTGCGGCGAGTAGCACGACGGCTTTGCGGCCCTGCTTCATGCTGCTTCTGAGCACTTCGCCTGCCAGGACGCCGCTCAATACCGTCACGATGAAGTTCAGACTGCTCAGCAGCCAGGTGTAGGTGTAGTGCGGATTGACGACCACTTCTCCGTCGATGACTTGTGCGGTGTCACGGAATCGTCCGAGCACCATCGAGTCGATGCCCTCTGCCAGGTTGCCGTGAGGGGTGTAGTCGCCTCCGCCGAAGCCGCCTATCGTCACCCATTCCATCGCGCCCCAGAACGTGAGCAGGAGGCCGACGGCTATGCCTATCTGGGTCTTCCAGCCAGTATGCAGGTAGATGATTGCGCTGAAGAGGTAGCCGACGGCAATGGCTTGCAAGGTGTTCGTGAACAGATAGATGCGCTGAGGGTCGAGGGCGAGGAGGTTTCCCTGAACCATCATGCCGAAGAGCCAGAGCAGGAGGAAGCGGCGACACAGGCGCCAGTAAACCCTCCCGTCTCCTCCCTTGATGGGAGAGGGTTCCTGATGCGCTTCTCCCTTCCCTGTGAGGGAGGTGCTGGGGGTGCGTCTTAGAGAGTACGGTATCGCCACACCCGCCATGAACATAAACAGGGGCATGACGAGGTCCCATGCTGAGAAGCCTTCCCACGGCTTGTGTGTGAAGTTCTCCATCAGTCTGTTCATCCAGGGTTTGTCGATGACTTCATGCAGTTCCTCCAATATGTCGGAGAGGGCTACGAGGCAGAAGAGGTCGAAGCCCCGCAAAGCATCCAGTGATTCCAGTCGCTGCTTCATAACGGTTGTTTTTCAGTTTTCAGGGGACAAAGGTAGGAATAAAAATTGAAAATTGAAAATTAAAAATTGAATATTTTATCAGGCTGCATGAGGGCATTCGAGCAGAGGCGTCGGAAGTTCCTTGCTGTAGCATCGAAAGTTCCTTGCTGTGGGATCGAAAGTTCCTTGCTGTAGCGTCGAGAGTTCCTTGCTGTGGCGTCGGGCTTTCCTTGCTGTAGCGTTGGGCTTTCCTTGCTGTGGGATATTTTGTTCCTTGCTGTGGCGTTGAAAATCACATCGTGATGCTGGCATCTTCACATCGTGATGCTGGCGTCCTTACATCGTGATGCTGGCATCTTCACAACGTGTTGTCAGGACCGCGACAACGTGTCGTCAGGCCTTCTTTCCCCTGCAATCTCGACTGACACAATTGCAAAAAATACGTAAAAAGCCGTAATTGTGAACTGCGAATTATGATTTATGAATTAAAAGTCGTATCTTTGCACCCGTGAAATTGATTATAGACATAGGAAACACCGTCACTAAGATGGTGGCTTTCCAGGGTGACGACCCAGTCGATGTGATACGTTCTGAGAGCGGAGACCTCACGGGGCTTGACGATTTCGTACACAAGCATCAATTCAGCAGAGGCATTGTGGGCTCGGTTCGCGACCTGACAGCGGGCGAGGAGGCTGCTCTGGGCCGTCTGCAGTTCACGCTGCTCAGGTTCTCGCCCGGCACGCCGGTCCCCATCTCGAATCGCTACCGCACGCCCGAGACGTTGGGCAGCGACCGCCTGGCCGCCGTCATCGGCGCCAGCTCGCTGAAGCCCGCCACCGACCTCCTCATCATCGACGCCGGCACCTGCATCACCTACGAAGTGATCGATGCACGCGGCAACTACTGGGGCGGCAACATAGCCCCGGGCATGCAGATGCGCTTGCGAGCCCTACACGAATTCACCGCGCGTCTCCCCCTTGTCGAAGCAGAAGGCGAGGTCCCAGGTATGGGATACAGCACCGAGACGGCAATTCGCAGCGGCGTGCTGAGGGGCATGAAGTACGAAATAGAGGGATACATCAAGTCCATGCGCTCGAAGTTCCCCCACCTGCAGGTGTTCCTGACCGGCGGTGACCATATCAATTTCGATACGAACATCAAGAACATCATCTTCTCGGACAGGTATCTCGTGCCGAGAGGACTGAACAAGATACTTGATTATAATGAAGAATGCAGAATTGAAAAGGAAGAATCATAGGGTCCTTGTGCTCCTGCTGCTCCTCGTCCCCTGTCTGAGGGGCCTGGCCCAGATGAGCAGCACGAACTCCTCATACTCGCGCTTCGGGCTTGGCTTGCCTGTCGAGCAGTCGAACGGCTTCAACCGTTCCATGGGCGGTGCAGGCATCGGTGTCCGCATCGGCAATCGCATCAACACGGCCAACCCCGCATCTTACTCCGCCATCGACTCGCTGAGCCTCATATTTGACGTGGGAATGAAGGCCTCGTTCGGAAAGATGAGCCAGGGCACGACAAGGGTTGGGACCAACAACGCGTCGCTCGACTACGTCCATGCCGGCATGCACGTGGGCAAAAGGCTTGGCCTGGCCGTCGGCGTCATGCCATATACGGCCATCGGATACAGCTTCTCCTCGCTCAACCAGCATGTCAGCAACGACTACAACACGACGCAGGACATCACGGCCTCTACAGCCTACGACGGCAGCGGCGGCTTGAACCAGGCTTACATCGGCTTGGGATGGAGGGCGTTTCGCAACATCTCGGTCGGCATGAACGCAAGCCTCCTCTGGGGACAGTACGATCATCAGATCATCTCAGTCTTCATGGAAGGCGGCCAGACATCTACCGCGTACAATAACGTCACCAAGATAAGCCGCGCCTCACTCAAGACCTACAAGCTCGACTTCGGTCTGCAGTACCCCGTCCGCCTCACGCCGCAGGACTGGCTTAACCTCGGCGCGACGGTCGGCCTGGGTCACAAGATAGCTCAGGACGCGGCACTCGAGGTGTCGCTCGACACGGTGGCCATCGCCTCCTCGCCCTTCGACATCCCCTACACCTTCGGCCTCGGCGCCGCCTGGCAGCACAAGAACACGCTCCTGTTGGCTCTCGATGTCCGCCACGAGCTGTGGAGCAAATGCCACGTCCCAGCAGAGAAAGGGAGCGACTACGTGCCGGCAAAAGGCTTCTATAAGGACATGACGAAGTTCGCCCTTGGTGTCCAGTGGACCCCCGACCCGTTCGTGAAGTCCTACCTGAAGCGCATACAGTACCGCGCCGGCATGAACTTCTCGACGCCCCTCTTCAAGATAAACGGACAGAATGGTCCCGTGGAATTCCGCATGGGCGCAGGCGTCGGCTTGCCCATCACGAACAAACTCAACAACCGTTCGGTCGTGAACGTCGGCTTCAGCTGGCTCAGACGCTCCGCCGGCGGCACGGGAATGGTGAAGGAAGACTATCTGCTCATCAATCTCGGCATGACGTTCAACGAACGCTGGTTCGTGAAGTACAAGATTGAATAAGCAGGGAAATCCGGGATTAAAGATAGGGGATTAAGGACTAAAGATTAGAGATCAGGGCCTCAAACGCCAAGAAACGCATCAAGTAATGAAAGGAAAGAAACTTTTTCTGCTGTCCATTTTCTTTTCCCTGATATTATTGTCGTTCGGCTGTGCAGGCGAAGTGGAGCATCTGGCAGAACCCATCAGCGCCAAGGACTCGTTGCTCTTCATGCACTCAACAGGCATCAACACCTTCATCAGCGATAGCGGCGTGATGCGCTACCACATGGTCGTCGAGGAGTGGGACATCTACAACGGCGAGAACGGCGCACAGCCCACCTGGAAGTTCATGAAGGGAATGCTCATGGAACGCTTCGACGAGAAGTTTCATATTGATCTCTTCGTGCAGTCCGACACGGCATACCTGCACAAGCAAAAGCTCTGGGAACTGCGCGGCAGAGTAGTGGTGCGCAACGTCAACGGCGACGTCTTCCGCACCGAAGAGCTCTTCTGGGACCTCGACAAACATGAGATGTGGAACTACCAGTACATGCACATCACGACGCCTGACCGCGAACTCGAAGGCACACACTTTTACAGCAACGAACAGATGACGAAGTACTCCGTCCTCAATTCAGTGGGAACCTTCCCCGTACAAGAAACCGAACCGACCGCCAGATGATAGACTCCTCGACCATAATAGCAACCATCGTCATCCTCATGCTCTCGGGCTTCTTCTCGGGAATGGAGATAGCCTTCGTCTCGTCGAGCAAGCTGCGCTTCGAGATGGACAGGGAGGAGCAAGGCTTTGCGGCGCGGCTCATCGACACATTCTATCGCCACCCCAACAGCTTCATATCGACCCTGCTCGTGGGAAACAACATCGCGCTCGTCGTCTATGGTATCCTCATGGCACGCATAGTCAGCAGTCTCATCCTCATACCGCTTGGCATACACAGTCCCGACGGCAATTGTCACAACGAGCCACTGTGTCTGTTCCTGCAGACTATCATATCCACGCTCATCGTCCTCGTCACGGGCGAGTTCATCCCAAAGACACTCTTCCGCATCAACCCCAATAGGATGATGCGCATCTTCGCCTTGCCCGCCTATATTATATACATCGTCCTGTGGCCCGTCAGCAAATTCACGAGTTCGCTCGGCAAGTCGCTGCTGTGGATGGCAGGCAAGAAAGTGAAGAAGGCCACACCCGAGAAGACCTTCACCCGCGAGGATCTCGACTACCTCATACAGAGTAACATCGACAAGGCCACCGACGACGAAGCCATCGAGGATGAGGTGAAAATCTTCCAGAACGCACTTGACTTCAGCTCGGTCAAGGTGAGGGACTGTATCGTGCCACGCACAGAGATAACCGCCGTCTCCGTTGACACCTCCCTTCAAGAGCTGAGGACGCAGTTCGTGGAAAGCGGGCACAGCAAGATTATCGTGTATAAGGAGGACATCGACGACATCGTGGGCTACATCCACACAGTCGAGATGTTCCGTTTGGCCGAGGGTGAGGACTGGACGCGCCACATCCACGAGGTCTCCATCGTACCCGAGACGATGAACGCCCAAAAGCTACTCGGCATCTTCATCAACCAGAAGCGCTCGATGGCGGTTATCGTCGACGAGTTCGGCGGCACGAGTGGCATCGTCACGATGGAGGACTTGGTGGAGGAGATTTTTGGTGAGATAGAGGACGAGCACGACAGTAAGAACTACACGGCGCGGCAGACGGGTCCGGGCGAGTATCTGCTTTCAGGACGCCTCGAGATAGCTCAGGCCAACGAGCTCCTCGACCTGGATTTGCCCGAGAGTGACGAGTACTTGACCGTCGGCGGACTAATCCTTCACGAATTCCAGAACTTCCCCAAGCTCAACGAACCTGTCAGAATCGGTTCGTGGGAGTTTAAAGTAACGAAGAAGACGACAACGAAGATTGAACTTGTGCAGCTTCGTGTTATCGCGGAATAAGATGTAATATGCAGGCAAAAACGTAGCCCTATGCGAAAAAAAGCGTAGGGAAGTGCATATTATGCGCAGAAAATTGTGATTGTTTGCATAAAAAGTTGTACCTTTGTGCCCACAAACTTACAAAACTCACTAATATGGAGAAGTTAGATAAAAAGGCGAGACTGCAAGCCATTCGCAAGATCGTGAGCATGAACAGCCTTGAGAGTCAGGAAGAGCTGCTCAAGGAGCTCAAGGAGGAAGGCTTCATCAGCACTCAGACCACGCTGAGCCGTGACCTCAAGCAGCTGAGGATTAGTAAAGTGCGAGTGCGTAGCGGCCTCAGCGTCTATGCATTGCCTCGCGAGGGACAGTTCGAGCCGGTGCCCACGCTTGAAGAAATCAACCAGACGAAATGGCGACTCAATTTCTCTGGCAACCTGATGGTCGTGCACACGCCACCTGGGCACGCCAGCATGGTGGCCTATGACGTTGACAACCTGAAGCACCCGAATTTCCTCGGCACTGTGGCTGGCGACGACACCATCATTGTTGTGCTGGCCGAAGGCGTTGACAGGGAGGAGGCCGGCTTCATCATTCGCGACATGTTCCCGAAGTTAACGTAAGGGCCTTCCCTCTGAATCCTTCGGGCTGAGACTAAGGAAAAAAGTTTATTCACTATACATTATTATATATATTAGGAGACAAAGGATAGATGAAAGACATAAAGAGTGAAGACATCCGCGTGCTGGTGGCTGATGCCGAGCATGAGGTGTATGTTGACACGATTATTGAAACCATCCGCGAAGCTGCCCGCAAGCGTGGCACGGGCATTGCAGAAAGAACCCATGAGTATGTAGCGACGAAGATGCGTGAGGGTAAGGCAGTATTGGCCTTGCACGGCGATACATTCGTCGGCTTCAGTTATATTGAGACGTGGGGCAACAAGCATTACGTCACCACTTCCGGCCTCATCGTTCACCCCGACTATCAGGGACTGGGCGTTGCTAAACGCATTAAGGACTACACGTTCACGCTGGCCCGTCTGCGCTGGCCTCATGCCAAGATATTCAGCCTGACGAGTGGCGATGCCGTGATGAAGATGAATACGGCCCTCGGGTATGTGCCTGTGAGCTTCAACCAGTTGACAGACGACGACGCCTTCTGGCACGGGTGTCAGGGCTGCATCAATCACGACATCCTCGAGGCCAAGCAGCGCAAGTTCTGCGTCTGCACGGGGATGCTGTGGGACCCTGACAAGCACCACGGCGAGCCGACGTCGCTCGAGGTCATCAAGGACGTCATGCGGACGCTCGTCCTGCGCGGAATAGAGTAGAGTTCATAGTTCATAGTCCATAGTTCATAGTTATAGAGTTCAAAGTTCATACATATAAAAAATGGAAAAGAAAAAGGTAGTAGTAGCCTTCAGTGGCGGACTGGATACCAGCTACACCGTGATGTATCTGGCAAAGGAAAAGGGATACGAGGTTTATGCGGCTTGTGCCAATACCGGCGGCTTCAGCGCGGAGCAGCTCAAGGCAAACGAAGAGAACGCCTACAAATTGGGTGCGAAGCAGTACGTCACCCTCGACGTGACGCAGGAGTATTACGATAAGTCGCTCAAGTACATGGTCTTCGGCAATGTGCTGCGCAACAACTGCTATCCCATCTCGGTGAGTAGCGAGCGCATCTTCCAGGCGTTGGCCATTGCGCGCTATGCCAAAGAGATTGGCGCCACGGCCATTGCCCACGGCTCGACCGGCGCGGGGAACGACCAGATTCGTTTCGACATGACCTTCCTCGTGATGTGTCCCGGCGTGGAAATCATCACGCTGACGCGCGACGGCAATCTCTCGCGACAGGAGGAGGTGGACTATCTCAACCGGAACGGCTACTTCGCAGACTTCACGAAGCTCAAGTACAGCTACAATGTCGGCCTGTGGGGCACAAGCATTTGCGGCGGCGAGATTCTCGACTCGAAACAGGGTCTGCCCGAGAGCGCTTACCTGAAGCACCCCACGGCCGAGGGCCCGGAGCTGCTCAAGATAGGCTTCGAGAAGGGCGAGATATGCTCCGTCAACGGCGAACGCTTCGACGACAAAATCAAGGCGATACAGAAAGTGGAGGAAATCGGCGCGCGTTACGGCATCGGTCGCGACTGCCATGTGGGCGACACCATTATCGGCATCAAGGGCCGCGTCGGCTTTGAGGCGGCAGCACCCATGCTGATTATCGGCGCTCACCGATACCTCGAGAAGTTCACCCTCTCCAAGTGGCAGCAGTACTGGAAAGAGCAAGTGGCCAACTGGTACGGCATGTTCCTCCACGAGAGCCAATATCTGGAGCCCGTCATGCCCGACATCGAAGCGATGCTCCTGAGCAGTCAGCGGAACGTGACCGGCGAGGTGACGCTGGAGCTGCGTCCGCTCTGCTTCCAGACCGTCGGCGTAGACAGCCCCAACGACCTCGTGAAGAACAAGCTCGGCGAATACGGCGAGACGGCGAAGGCCTGGACAAGCGAGGACGCGAAGGGCTTCATCAAAGTGACGTCCACTGCGCTCAGAGCCTACTATCTGGCTCATCCCGACGAGAAGAGATAAACGGGGCGCCGGCAGACCCCACGCGAGGCGTCGGATTCTCCTTGCTGTAGCGTTGGCCTTTCCTTGCTGTAGCATCGGCCTTTCCTTGCTGTAGCGTTAGCCTTTCCTTGCTGTGGGATTTTCAGTTCCCTCGTGAGGCGCTGTGAGGCACCCCCTGTTGAGAGATAAAATTGATTGTAATGATAAGAATAGGAATACTTGGAGCCGCCGGCTATACTGGCGGTGAGCTGATCAGGGTCCTGCTGGGGCATCCGCAGGCGCAAATCGTCTTTGCCAACAGCGAGTCGAATGCCGGCAATCCCGTCAGCGAGGTGCACGAGGGCTTGCTCGGCGAGACCGACCTCTGCTTCACCTCGGAGATGCCCTTCGACCAAGTGGATGTAGTCTTCTTCTGCTTTGGTCACGGCAAGAGCCGGCAGTTCTTGCAAGAGCATGAGATACCAGCAAGCGTCAGGATCATCGACTTGGCGCAGGACTTCCGCATTGCCGGAGGGCACGACTTCGTATATGGTTTGCCGGAGACGCACCGCTCCATGATACAGGGCTGCCTCCACCTCGCCAACCCGGGCTGCTTCGCTACCTGCATCCAGCTCGCCATGCTGCCCGCGCTGAAGGCTGGCATCATCAGCGGCGACATCCACGTAAACGGCATCACCGGCAGCACGGGGGCAGGGCAGAAGCCAGGCGCTACGACCCATTTCTCCTGGCGCAACGACAACATCTCCGTCTATAAGACCTTCACGCACCAACACTTGCTGGAAATCAACCAGACCGTGCAGGAGCTGTGCCCGGGTTACGAAGGGCGTGTCCTCTTCATACCCCAGCGAGGCTGTTTCACGCGCGGCATCTTCGTCACGGCTTACGCCAAGTGCGACCTCCCCATCGAGGACGTGCAGCGGCTCTATGCCGACTACTATCGCGACGCTGCCTTCACGCACTTCGTCGCGAAGAGTCCCGACATGAAGCAGGTCGTCAACACGAACAAGGCGGTTGTCTATGTGGAGAAGTACGCCGACCAACTGCTCATGATTTCCTGCATCGACAACCTCCTGAAGGGAGCCGTAGGGCAGGCCGTCCAGAACATGAACCTCATGTTCGGCCTCGACGAGAGCGAGGGCCTGCGACTGAAAGCCTCTGCCTTCTGATTCCTAATGACGAATCAACCCATAATGACGCCATCACGTTATAACGCAATAACGAAATAATAATCTATGAAACTCTTCGACGTTTACCCCCTGATGGATGTGACCATCGCCCGCGGCAAGGGCTGCACCGTCTGGGACAGCGAGGGACAGGAATACCTCGACCTTTACGGCGGCCATGCCGTCATCAGCATCGGCCATTGCCATCCCCACTACATAGAGGCCATGACGCGGCAGCTGCAGACACTCGGCTTCTACAGCAACTCCGTGCAAAACCCCTTGCAACGCGAGTTCGCGCAACGCCTCGGCAAAGCCTGCGGATACGAAGACTACAGCCTTTTCCTCGTCAACAGCGGTGCTGAAGCAAACGAGAACGCATTGAAACTCGCGTCGTTCTACAACGGCAGGACGCGCATCCTCTCTCTCGAAAAAGCCTTCCACGGGCGCACATCGCTGGCCGTAGAAGTGACGGCGAATCCGAAGATTATTGCGCCCGTCAATGCCAACGGCCACGTTACCTACCTCCCGCTGGGCGACATCGATGCCTGGAAGGCTGAGATAGAGCGGGGAGACGTCTGCGCCTGCATCGTGGAATGCATACAGGGCGTGGGCGGCATCCGACTGGTCGAGGCCGACTTCCTGCAGCAGTTGCAGCAGCTTTGCCACGAATACAATACTGTCTTGATTTGCGACGAGATACAGTGCGGCTACGGACGCAGCGGCAAGTTCTTCGCGCATCAGCACCTCGGCGTCCGCCCCGACATCATCACCGTCGCGAAAGGCATCTGCAACGGCTTCCCCATGAGCGCCGTCCTCATCAGCCCCGAGTTCACGCCCGTCTATGGTCAGCTCGGCACGACCTTCGGCGGCAACCATCTGGCCTGTGCAGGCGCCATCGCCGTCCTCGATGTGATCGAGAGCGAGCACCTCGTGGAGAATGCTGCCGAGGTGGGCGAGTACCTCATGCAGGCCATACGCGACGCACAGATTCCGCACGTCGTGGAGGTCCGCGGACGAGGTCTGATGATTGGCATCGAATTGGATATCCCATACAAAGAGCCGCGGACGAAGCTCGTCAGCGAACAGCATTGCTTTACGGGCTGCTCGGGTACGAACGTCCTCCGTCTGCTTCCGCCGCTCTGCCTCACAAAGCAGGAGGCCGACAGCTTCATTGCGAAACTAAAAGCCGTATTGTCATGAAGATAGCAGTCATAGGTGCAGGCAACATGGGCGGCGCCCTGGTGAAAGGGTGGGCGAAAGCAGGCATGGCAGCCGACATCACGGCCTCTGCCCGCACGCAGCAGACGCTCGACCGCCTCGCCTCAGCATGTCCGGGCATCGCCGTCACGCTCGACAACCGCAAAGCCGTCGAGGGCGCAGATGTCGTCCTGCTTGCCGTGAAGCCCTGGCTCATAGAGCAAGTCATCGCGGAGATTGCGTCGGAGCTGGCCGGCAAACTCGTCGTCTCCGTCGCCGCAGGCATTCGCAACGACCGCATCGACGTCTATGCCATGCCCAACATTGCAGCCGAGTTCGGCGAGAGCATGACCTTCGTCGAGGAAGCCGAGCAGGCAGACCAGGCCGCAAAACTCTTCGAGAGGGTAGGGCAGTGCAAGGTCGTACCCCAGCGACTGATGAATGCAGGCATGATGATGGCTGGTTGCGGCATCGCCTACGTCATGCGATTCCTCCGTGCGATGACAGAAGGAGGCGTCGAGATGGGCTTTTATCCCGACGATGCCAAGCGCATTGCCATGCAGACCATGCAAGGTGCTGTCACCCTGCTCCACGAGACGGGTCTGCATCCGGAAGCCGCCATCGACAAGGTTACGACACCCGGCGGCATCACCATCAAAGGGTTGAACGAACTGGACCATGCTGCCTTCAACTCGGCAGTGATACGTTGCCTCAAGGCAGGCCTGCAGAAATCAATTCATAATTCATAAGTCATAATTCTCAATATGGAATGAAGAGCCGCCGTGCTTTCTGTGAGTAATAATGATGATGATGATTATGAATTAAGAGTTACGAACGATGAGAAGACGCATTGTAGTGAAAGTGGGCAGCAATGTCCTCACGACCGACCGGGGGAAGCTCGACATCACCCGCATGTCGGCCCTCGTTGACCAAATCGCCTGGCTGCGCGAGCAGGGCTATCAGGTAGTGCTCGTCACGAGCGGTGCCGTCGCTTGTGGCCGGGGCGAGCTTCACGTTGACCATTCCCTCGACTCCGTTGAGCAGCGCCAGCTCTTCTCGGCGATGGGGCAGGTGAAACTCGTTAACCTCTACTACGACCTCTTTCGCGAATACAACATACACGTCGGGCAAGTGCTCACGACAAAAGAAAACTTCCAGAGCGAGCGCTCTTACCAGAACCAACGGGCCTGCATGGAAGTGATGCTGGAAAACGGCGTCCTGCCCATCGTCAACGAGAATGATACCGTTAGCATCGAGGAGCTGATGTTCACGGACAACGACGAACTCTCCGGCCTCATTGCCCGAATGATGGGAGCCGAAATGCTTGTCTTGCTCACGGGCGTCGATGGCCTCTACAACGGCAACCCAATGGAGCCCGGCAGCGAAGTGATTCGCCAGGTGCGCTTGGGCGACGACGTGAGCCGCTTCATACTTCCCGCCAAGAGCAAAGCCGGCAGGGGCGGCATGACGTCGAAGTTCAACACGGCCCTCGCAGTAGCTCAGGCAGGCATCCGCGTCATTATTGCCAATGGAAATCGAGACGCCATCCTGCCTGCCCTCATAGAGAACCCGGCACAAACCGTCCATACAGAATTCCTGCCATTGACCGTTGACCAATGACCATGCATGATATAGCAAATACGTCTCCCTCTTCATCGGAGAGGGATGGGATGAGGCTCCTTTTCCAAAAGGCAAAGCAAGCGAGCCGGACGCTCATGCTTCTGACGGACGAGCAGCGCAGCAATGTGCTCCTGCGCCTTGCTGACCGGGCTGAGGCTGAGACAGCTAAGTTGCTTGCTGCCAATGCCATCGACCTCCAGAAGCTGACGCCAAGCGACCCGCTCTATGACCGCTTGCAGCTCACGCCGGAACGCATCCGAGGCATCGCTGCCGACCTTCGCAACGTGGCCAGACTGCCGTCGCCTCTGGGTATAATAAGTAAGGAGCGGACGCTTCCCAATGGTCTCTACCTGCGACGCATCAGCGTGCCGTTCGGCGTGATAGGCGTCATCTTCGAGGCTCGCCCCAATGTCTGCTTCGATGTCTTCGCCCTCTGCTTCAAGAGCGGTAACGTCTGCTTGCTGAAGGGCAGCCATAGCGCCGACGAAAGCAACCGCGCGATAGTCGACCTCATACACGAAGTGCTTCGCGAGGAAAGCCCTTCCCACCTCTCACTTAAAGGGAGGGAGTCCTCTTCCTTTGAGGGGGAGTTAGAGGGGGTTTACCTATTGCCTCCGACCCACGAAGCTACGGCAGAACTGCTCGGTGCTGTCGGCTATGTGGACCTCTGCATTCCCCGAGGCGGAAGGAAACTCATCGACTTCGTTCGCGACAATGCTCGCGTGCCCGTCATCGAGACGGGGGCGGGCGTCGTGCATGCTTATTTCGACAAAGACGGCGACCTTGAGAAGGGCCGGCGCATCATCGCGAATGCCAAGATGCGACGTGTCAGCGTCTGCAATGCCCTTGATTGCCTGCTCGTTCATCGCGACCGCGAGGCGGACATCCCTGCCCTGCTTGCCCCGATGGAAGGGCGTGTGCAGATTGTGACCGACGAGGCGGCAATGGGCACGGAATGGATGGACTACAAGCTCTCCCTCAAAGTCGTCGACAGCCTCGACGAGGCCCTGGCACACATCGCACGCTACGGCTCAGGCCACAGCGAGTGTATTATCACGGAGAACAAGGCGACCGCTGCCCGTTTCCAGCAGTTGGTCGATGCGGCATGTGTGTATGTCAATGCTCCGACAAGCTTTACCGACGGCGCACAGTTCGGGTTGGGAGCAGAGATTGGTATCTCGACGCAGAAGCTCGGCCCGCGTGGCCCGATGGCGCTCGAAGAGATGACGACCTACAAGTGGCTCGTCAACGGAAGCGGCCAAGTGCGTGAGTAAAGCCATCTGCTAGTGTGGCGATTGCAAACTACTAGTGTGTCGTTTGCAATTTACTAGTGTATAAATTGCAATTTACTAGTGTATCGTTTGGCAATTACTAACGGGTAAATTATAAACGGCAAATCATCGGTTCCTAAATCACATTGTTTTCGTCGGTACACATAAGGTAAAAAATCTCTATTCTTTAGCCTTTGTTCTCTGTTTTTTTCGTACCTTTGCACCCGCATAGCAATACAAGCAGAAACGATATGGACGACATCAAACAGATATCGCAACGCCTCAAAGGCTTGCGCGAGATATTCGACATTCCCATCGAGAAGATGGCAGAGGTGTGCGAAACGACCGTTGAGCACTATCGCCGCATAGAGAGCGGGGAGTGCGATCCCGGCGTCTATCGCCTCACCCGTATCTCCAAGGAGTACGGCATCGCTCTTGACGTCCTTCTTTATGGAGAGGAACCCCGCATGAACGGTTACTTCGTGACGCGTCGCGGCAAAGGTCTTGAGGTGGACCGCCACAACGACTACAAGTACAAATCACTCGCCAGCGGCTTCAAAGGCAGAGCAATGGAGCCCTTCCTCACAGAGATAGAGCCGCTGCCCGAAGGCAAGAACCATGCAAAGAACGTACACGACGGACAGGAATTCATCGTCGTCATGATTGGCGTACTTGAAATAACAATTGACGATAAGGTTATTGTGCTCCGGCCCGGCGACAGCATATACTTCGACACGACACACCCCCACTGCATGCGTGCCCTTGAAAACAAGACGGTGAAGTTCCTGACGGTAATAATATAATATAAGTAATGAGTGAAGAGTGAAGGACGAAGAAGAAGCATTGCCATCTGGATTCAAGGTTCAGCGACTCCATAAGGCCTGGCGGATTATTATTCGTAGCATCGCTCTTCTAAAAGGTTACTTTGATTTTTCACTCTTCACTTCTCACTTCTCGTTTCAATATGGAAAACAATCCTATACTAAGTCGCTTCCTACGGCAAACGACGTTTGTCTCGGAGGAAG
>CAMJOE010000038.1:0-20952 GCA_946407485.1 uncultured Prevotellaceae bacterium
ACGATGAGGAAGTGCGGCATGAAGTGCTCCACCCAAGTGAGGTCGGACTTCGGCGTGAAGAATTCCGGACGGTACATCGTATCGAAGTCCTCGTAGCCGTTCACTATCTCGTAGCCGCTGTAAGCGTAATTCAGGAAGATGATGCACCCGATGACGACGGCGACGGTTGCCATCAAAGCACCGTCCGCGAGGAATGAGAGCAGCAGCCGCGAGCGGGTGGCTCCGAAGGCGCGACGTATGCCACACTCCTCCGTCTTGCGTCTTGCCTGCAGCCACACCGTTCCGATGACCGCCAGACACAGGTTGACGAGGAAGAACAGCGCTAACGTGAGGCTTCGGTTCACCTCTTGCGGACGCCCTTCGTCGAGTTCCATCTGCTGGAGATGCTCGTTGAAAGTCATGAGCCGACGTATGCGGCAGTAGTCCGTCTTGCCTTGCGCGATGAGTTCCTTCCCGTGTTCCTCGACGAAACGTTTGGGGTTGATGCCTTTCTTCAAGCGAATGACGAAGTATATATTATAGACATTCAGGTCGCTGGGACTGAAGAGGAGTGAGCGCAGAGCACGTGCCGGAGACACGCGGATGTCTTCGACCACGCCTGCGACAGTCAATTCATCGAGCGTATTGTTCACCATGTTCTGGACGTGCTTGCCTACGACATCGTCCGTCCCAAAGTATGAAATGGCTGCGCTCCGCGTCAGGACAATCTCTTTAGAACGCAACTGAATGTGCGAGAGTTCTTTTGCCGACGGGCTTCCGGGCAGAGGTTTCAGGCCGTACGTCTCGAAGAAGCTGGCATCATGAATGAAGCTGATTTGAGGAACCCACAGTGTGTCCTGGTCTCTCTTCAGCATGTAGAAGCTGACGTTATCATAGCCAATCGAGCCCCAATTGTTGTCATAAACATAGACACTCTCTATGCCCTCCACCGATTCAAGCCGACGAATCATCTCCTGCTTGCGCTCGTCCGTCACGAGGTAATGCCCGTCCACGGAGATTCTGTTCAGAATCGTCTCGGCATACAACAGGCGGTCGTTGTCGTAGCCACTCGGCAAACTCTTGTAGTAGAGGTTTACAATCGCCGGATCGAACACGACCCAAGCCACAACGGTAATGATGACAAGTTCGAGGAAGAGCCATAGAGAAGACCTGCGGACCCCCTCTAACTCCCCCTTAAAGGGGGAGAACTTAGAAGTTACTTTTGGAAGATTATTCATTTTTGTATTGTTTTGTTCTGTTTTTAGTGTGAATGAAGTCCTCCCCCTTTAAGGGGGAGTTAGAGGGGGTCTCTTTATCTCTTCTCCATCATCGACTCTACAATCGGTTTCCTTAAACTAAGCCAAGCCGGCAATAACGCGGAAAGCACGTTCAGCACAAGTATGGCGGCAAAGCATCCGACGAATAGCAGGGGCGCGAACAACATTTCGCCCGTCACGATGGGAGCCGAGCTGAGTGTCGTGTTGTCGAAGAACATGCCAAGCAGTTCGGTGCGGAAGTTGTAAATGGAGAGCCACGAAAGCGCAAGTCCGATGAGTCCGCCGATGCTGGTCAACACGAGATTCTCCGTCACCACTTGGTTCAAGAGCGTGCTGCGACGTGCTCCGAAGGTCTTGCGGACAGCCATCTCCGCCGTGCGCCGCTCCATCCTGCCTGCCACGATGCCGCACAGATTGAGTGCCGGCACGAATAGCAGGACAAAGAGCAGGCCGGCGAAGTGCATGATGAGTTGCCTGTTGGAAACGTTGGTGAGACTATCCTTGCGGTTCGATGTGCGGAGAGCGTGCATGGCGTGACTCTCCAAGTCGCTCGTCAGATCCACTCTCGTTTTGACACCTTCCCCGAAGAATAAGACGCCACCTGTTATCTCCACTTGGTTTATCGTCAGTCGTGCCTCCAATTCCTCCAGTTCCTTGCGCAATGCCTTCAGGTGCTTGGAGTCTTTCACAGTAGCCACGATGGAGAAGTTGCCTGCATACGGGGAGTCTCTATAGATGACATGGTCGAGCGTGTAAGGCATGAAGAGGTCGGCGTAGCTGTCTGGCGCGAGCTGACTTCCCTGCCGGACGACACCCACGACGCGCAACTCGTAGCTGTCCTCCAAGCTTACCGTCTTGCCCACCGCCTCGATGCCCTTGCCGAACAGACGCTCTGCAAAGCCATCGCCAATGACGCAAACCATGTCGAGCGCCTCGACCTCCTGCTTCGTGAATGCCCTGCCCTCGAGGAACTCGTACTCATAAATCTTGAAGAAGTCCGCGTTGGTCTCGTTCGTGACTGCCTCTATGAACTCGCCATTACCAAGTGCGACGGGCTGTTGGCTCTTTCCGAGAAGCTTGCCCGTACCGCAGGCCAACGTTGTCGGCGCACAATACTCGATGTTGGGACTCGCCTCGAACCACTCCTCCAAAGCTTTCTGGCCGAACGGCATCTGCCCTTGACCTCCGTTTTCCGCCACAACGCGGATGCCCTCGAAATACAAGGTCCGGGCTCTGTTCGCCTCGGGATAAATGGGAGCCAACTTAATGTAATAGACCACAGCCATCACCATCGTGAAAGCTATTGCCATAGCCGTGCCCGCAATATGAATGGCGGAGAACAGCTTTTCATCTCGCATCATAGCGAGCGCTTGTCGTAGAGAATTCATTATCGTTTACAGTTAAATATGTTGCTAACATGTCGCGTCACCTTATTCATAATATGCAATAAGCGTGCCAAACTCGTAACTGCTTGAGAATGAACATGAGTGAGAAACGAGAGTGTCCATTTCCGGACACATGACTGTTCGGAAACGGACACAGGTCGAAGCGTGTCTGGATGAGCGACGTGTCACGTTTTTCGACGTCTTCTTTTAGAAAAAAAGAAAGAATGCTTTGTCGTGTGGCAATAAAAGCGTAAATTTGCAGCGTGAAACGCGCGCTGAAATACATCTTGTGGACGCTCTTGGCGCTGGTGCTGCTTGTCGTGCTGCTTGCCGCCAGCCTGTATCTGCCGCCTGTGCAAAGGTGGGCAGTCGACAGGCTTACTGCCTATGTAGAGAAGGAGACAGGGCTCGACGTGTCGATTGGCAGCGTGCATATCGCCTTCCCGCTCGACATCAGCCTCGGCCAGGTGCGCGTCGCGAAGCCGCCTTCCGACCTCATCAACGTCGAGCATGCACTTGTGGACCTCGACCTCTCGCGCCTGCTGTCGATGCACGTCGGCGTGGAAGCCATCGAGCTTGCCGACGGCGACATCCACACGACCGACCTCATCGAGACGCTTGCGCTTGACGGCCGCGTCGGCAAGCTCAGGATTGTGGCCGACGACATCGACCTCAAGAAAAAGAAAGTCAACGTGACGGACGTTATGCTCGACGGCTGCGCGCTCGACATGACGTTGCGTGAGGCGGCTGAAGAGGACACGACGGAAAGCGCGCCCCTCGACTGGCAGATTGACGTCCATCAATTCATAATTCATAATTCAAAGTTAAGAATTAAGGACGAGCCGCAAAGCTTCAATGTGGCGGCCGCGATACGCGAGGCGAGTCTCGACGGCGGCGACATCAGCCTGAGCAAAGGGATGTACCGCGTCGGCAAGGTAAGCCTCTCAGCGGATAGCTTGTCGTACGACATCCCGGGCACGAACCCCGTGAAAGGCCTCGACGTGAATCACCTCGCCCTTCGTGACGCAGAGCTCGAGCTCAGCAAACTCTCCTTCAATCAAAACACGTCGGCGTTCAATGTTCAACTGAAGAGGCTTGCCTTCAAGGAACGAAACGGCTTCCAACTCGACAACCTTGCAGGAAACATTTCCCTCGATGCCAAGCACCTGTCGGCGTGCGGGCTTGACCTGAAGACGCCGCACAGCTCGGCCAGCGGCAACGTCGACCTCGACTGGAATGCCCTGTCGCCCAAGCAGCGCGGACAGCTGACGGCCGACCTGCAAGCCTCATTGGGCAGCAAGGACGTGCTTTGGCTCGGGGCGGCCTATCTGCCGAAAGACCTTGCCCAATGCTATCCCTCGCAGCCCCTCAACATCGACCTCAAGGCGGGCGGTAACATAGACGAGCTCATGCTGCAGACCTGCAACGTGACGATGCCAACGGTCATCGATGTCCGCGCGACAGGCAGCGTGCAGAACCTCGCCGACAGCGCTCACATCGGGGCAGACCTGAAGTGGGACATCACGACGATGGACCTGCGCTGCGCAGGCCGCTACCTCGGCCTGACCGACGTGCATTTTCCCAAGATGACCATACATGCCGACACGCGGCTCCGCGAGTCGTCGAAGCTGACGGCCGACGCTTTGCTGCAGGAGGGCAAAGGCAGGGCGCACCTCGTCGGCGACATCGACCTAAACACGATGGCGTATAAAGGCGACGCCCGCATCGCAAACCTGCAGCTCCACGACTTCCTGCCGAAGGATTCGATATACATGCTCACGGCCAACGCCAAGTTCAGCGGCCGCGGCACCGACTTCTTGAGCCCGCGCACCGCACTCCATGCCCAGGCCGACGTCACGCATCTGGGCTATGCCACGTGGGACCTCGACAACATCAAGGCCGACTGCAAGCTGGAGAAGGGCAAGGCGATGGTGGAGATGCACAGTCAGAATGCCCTGCTCGATATGCAGGGTTGCATCAATGCCTCCATCGCGGACCGTAAGCTGACGGCTGCCGACTTCAACGTGGACCTCAGCCATATCGACCTCTACGCCCTGCACATTGCGAAGAAACCCCTTGCCGCCAGCATGGTGATGCACATGGATGGCGCCTCCGACTTCAAGCAGACGCACAGTCTGAAGGCACGCGTCGAGGCCATCGAGCTCACCACAGCCGACAGCATCGTCCACCCGCTCGACCTCACCCTCGACGCCAATCTGACGCCCGAGCTCATCCGCATGAAGGCGCTGGCCGGCGACCTCAGCCTCGCCGTTTCCTCCGACCAGGGGCTCGACTCCCTGCTGTCGCACATCGACAACTTTACAGAGGAACTGACGAGGGAAATAGATAGCCTCCGCATCCGCCAGGACACGCTGCGGACGCTCCTGCCGCACATGAAGGTCGAGCTGACCTGCGGACAGAAGAACCCGATAGCCGGCATCCTGCGCCACGCCACGGGCTACAGCTTCCGCGACCTCTCCATGCACCTCGTCTCCTCTCCTGAGGAAGGACTGAGCGGCCGCGGCAGCATGCACTCGCTCAACACGGGCGCCATCCTGCTCGACAGCATCTATTGGAACCTGAAACAGGAGCCGACGGGCCTCGCCCTTGATGCCCGCGTCGCCAACGGACCGAAGAACAGCATCGTCACCTTCATGTCGCAGCTCCACGCTTCGCTGACGGAGACGGGCGCCAACACGCACCTGGCCTTCTTCGACGCGAAGGGGCAGAAGAGCGTCGATTTTGGCCTGGGTCTCGACCTGCTTGCCAACGGCTTCCGCGCGCACTTCACGCCGCTCAACCCCATCATTGCCTATCGCCAGTTCACGCTCAACGAGGACAACTTCGTCACCCTGACCAACAGCGGCCATCTCGACGCCCTGGTGGACCTCCTTGCTGACGACGGCACGGGCCTCAAGCTCTACACGACGCCCAACGACGAAGCGCAGCAGGACGTATCGCTCAGCGTCAACCACTTCAACGTGGGCGAGCTGACGCAGGTCATACCATTCATGCCCGACATCAGCGGCTTCCTCCACGGCGACTTCCACTACATGCAGGCCGACAGCACGACGACCGTCTCGGCCGAGATGCTGGTGCAGCGGATGGCGTACAACGGCGTGCGCCTCGGCGACGTCGGTCTGAACGGCATCTACTTCCCCAATGCCGACGGTTCGCACTACGTGGACGGCATCATGACGTTGGATAGCCAGGAGGTGCTCCTCGTCAACGGCAGGTATCACGACGAGAAGGGCAAGGGCAAGATGGAGGGCGAGGCGTCGTTCCAGAAGATGCCGTTCGCCATCCTCAATGCCTTCATGCCCGACGGTCCGTTTGCCATGAGCGGCTATGCCTGGGGCGACTTCACGCTGAAGGGCTACACGGACAGCCCCATCCTCAACGGCGAGCTGAAGACCGAGTCGCTACACATCGACGCAGACGCCTACAACGTCAACCTCCAGATACCAGACCACACGATAACCGTCAAGAATAGCCGCGTCGAGCTGAACCGTATCGAGGCGTACGCGGCAGGCAAGACGCCGCTCGTGCTCGACGGCCACATCGACTTCAGCGACCTCGAGCAGGTGCTGATTGATATGAACGTGCGGGCCAGCAACTACCAACTCATCAATGCGCCGAAGCGGCAGGGCTCGCTGGCCTACGGCAAGGTCTTCGTTGACCTGGGCGGCAGGCTGTGGGGCACCCTCGACGACCTCCGCATGCGCGGAAAGCTCGACGTGCTGGGCAGCACGGATGTGAGCTGCGTACTCACCGACACGCCTCTGACCGTCGATGACCAGCTGTCGGACATCGTCACGTTTGTCGATTTCAGCGACACCATAGCCGCGGAGGCCATCGACGTGAAGCGTCAGAGCATCGATATGCAGATGAACGTCAACATTGCCGAGACGGCGCAGATACACTGCTTCCTGAGCGACATGGGCAACGACTACATCGACCTGCAGGGTGGGGGAGAGATGACGCTCACCTACGATCTGGAGAACGACATGCAGCTCTGGGGCCGCTACACCATCGGCAAGGGCACGATGCGCTACTCGCTTATGGCCATCCCGCTCAACGACTTCCAAATCGCGCAGGGCAGCTATGTCGAGTTCCAGGGTAACATGACGAACCCTCGCCTCCACATAAACGCCAGCGAGCGCGTCCGCTCCACCGTCACCGAGAACAGCGTGCCGCGCAACGTCGCCTTCGATGTCGGCCTCGCCATCAGCCGCACGCTCGACGACATGGGACTGGAGTTCACGCTGGAGGCGCCCGAAGACCTCTCCGTCCAGAACCAGTTGAGCGCGATGACGGCTGAGGAGCGGGGGCGCGTGGCCGTCACGATGCTCGTCACCGGCATGTACGTCACAGACGACGCCGAAACGAATGGCGGCTACAACTATGCCAATACGCTCAACGCCTACCTGCAGAGCGCCATCAACGAGATTGCAGGCAAGGCGCTCAGCACCGTAGATGTCAACTTCGGCATCCAGAGCGGCACGTCGGAGACGGGTACGAACACGACCGACTACAGCTTCAGTTTCGCCAAACGCTTCTGGGGCAATCGCATCAGCGTCATCATAGGCGGCAAGGTCAGCTCCGGACGCGACGCCGTCAACAACGGGCAGACCATCATCGACAACATCGCCATCGAATATCGGCTCGACAAGAGTGCCTCGCGATACGTCAACATCTTCTACGACCGCAACTACGAGTCGCTGCTCGAGGGGCAAGTGACGAAGATGGGCGGCGGCATCGTACTGAGGAAGAAGGCCGACAAGCTGAGCGAGCTCTTCATCTTCAAGAACAAGAAGGACGCCTTGCCACCGCCGAGGCCGGAAAACAGGGAGGCTGTCGAGGAAAAACAGGAAACGAAGGAGGACGCAAAGTGAGACTGAAAAATACGCCACAGCAAGGAACGGCTTTTCCCACAGCAAGGAACGGCCTTTCCCACAGCAAGCGACGCCCGACGCCACAGCAAGCGTTTTGCGGCGCCATGCGTCTGCTGCTGCTCAGCCTGCTCGTCGCGGCATGTTCCATAACGAATAACCTGCCCGAAGGCGAGAAGTTGTACCGCGGCATCAAACGCATCGAATACGACAAGGGACCGACTCGCGACAAGAAGGCCGAGCAGGAGGGCGTCATCACGGCACTGGCCGACGCCTACACCACCGTAGAGGGGCTGCTCAGCGGCGACGCATCGGTCATAAAGCCCGACGACATGGACAGCAAGGCCGTGCGCGACAGCCTTCGCCACGCCTCGCAGAAAGACCAGGAGGCCTACGAGGAGGCAAAGGGCGAGGTAGAGGCCGTGCTCTCCTACGCCCCCAATGGCGCACTCATGGGCAGCAGCTTCGTGACGCATCCCTTCCCCATTAAGCTCCTCATCTACAACAAGTATGCGGGCAGCAAGCATCGCTTCGGCAAGTGGATGTTCAACCATTTCGCGGCCTCGCCCGTGCTGATAAGCAACGTCAACCCGCGCCTCCGAGCCACCGTGGCGAAGAATACCCTGCGCAGCCGCGGCTACTTCCGTGCGCAGACGGGATTCGAGACCATCCCCGACTCGCGCGATACGCTGAAGGAGCGCGTCCGCTACATCATCCATCCCGGTCCCGTCTATCACCTCGACAGCATCGCCTACATGAACTTCCCCAAGACCGTCCCCGCCCTCTCCTTAAAGGAGGAGAAACATGGAGCGACGGCAGAACCGAAGCGCGACAAGCGGAAGGAGGGTGCGAGGGAAACCAGCAGAAACCCGTCGCCCAAGAGCGAATACGAGGAGCTGAATCTTGAGGAAGGCAGCCTGCTACACCGCGGCGACCCCTTCAGCGTCGTCACGCTCGAGGCGGAGCGTACGCGCATCGTCAGCGCCCTGCGCGAACGCGGCTACTACTACCAGCGCAACGAACACATCACGTTCCGCGCCGACACCCTGCAGACCCCCATGCTCGTCAAGCTGCAGGTGCAGCCGTCGCCCACCGCGCCAAAGGAGGCAATGCAACCTTATTATATAGGAAACACGCGCGTAAACATATATAAATATGGCGACCGGCAGATAGTAGATACGCTGACATTGCGAGGCGGCTACTCCTTCGGCTACAGCCGTCCGGTGAAGTTCAAGGAGCAGAATGCCGACGTCAGGAAACCGCCCAAGGCCGTCAAGGGCTATGCGCCGCTGCTGCGGCCGCGTGCCGTCTGGCGCTCGATGCTCTTCCGCAAGGGCGACCTCTACAAGCAAAGCCTCAGCGAACTCATGCAGGAAGGGCTCGCCTCGACGAACGTCTTCTCGAACCTCCGCATCAATTATGTGCCGCGAAAGGGCATCTCCCAAGACTCCCTCGCTTTAAGAGAGGGTTGGGGCGGGTCGGACACGCTCGACATCGTCATAAACGCGACCCTCGACAAGCCGTATGATGCGGAGTTCCAAGGCAATCTGACGGGCAAGACGGGCGGTCAGATTGGTCCGGGCGCCAGCTTCTCCTTCTCGAAGCGAAACGCGTTCCGGGCCGCTGAGACGCTGACGCTCAAGCTGTGGGGCTCGTACGAATGGCAGACGGGTGCCAACGTGAAGGGCAAGAGCTCGCTTCTCAACTCCTACGAGTACGGCCTGAGCGGCTCGCTCTCTTATCCCCGCTTCCGCTTCTTCGGCAGTGTGGGGCGGCGCCTCGGCCGCAAGTTCGTGTCCACCACAGCCTTCGACCTGCAGGCGCGATGGCAAAACCGCGCCGGCTTCTTCGGCAGAGTGTCGTGGAGCGCTGGCGTCAACTACACCCTCCAGCACAAACGAAACATCAAGCACGAGTTCTCGCCCCTGACCATCACTTACGACCAGTTGCTCCACAGCACAGCTCGCTTCGACTCCATCGCTGCAGCCAATCCCGCTCTCTACGTGTCGATGCGCGACCAGTTTGTGCCCAGCATGTCCTATACATTCTCATGGGCAGGCACGCCCAAGCACCCGTCCGCGCTTTCCGTCTCGTTCAAAGAGGCCTCGGCTCTGCTCTCCAGCATCTACGCCATCAGCGGAAAACCTTATAGCGAAGAGGGGAAACGCCTCCTCGATGTGCCGTTCGCGCAGTTCGTCAAGCTTACCGCGCAGTACACCCGGCAGTTCCCACTGACGAAGCGAAGCCTTATCGCGACGCGCGCTTTCGGTGGCTTCGTCTATAGCTACGGCAACGCCAAGGCGGCACCTTACGGCGAACTGTTCTCGGTGGGCGGTGCCAACAGCATTCGCGCCTTCGGGATGCGGACAATCGGACCTGGGTCGTATCATCCCGAGACGTCGCAGTACTCCTACATCGACCAGATGGGCGACTTCAAGCTTGAGGCGAACGTGGAGTACCGATTCCCTATCGTCGGCAAACTGCAGGGCGCGACGTTCCTCGACGCAGGTAATGTATGGCTGCTTCGCAACAGTGAGCACCAGCCAGGCGGGCAGTTCCGGTTCCGCGACTTTGGCAAGGAGATAGCGCTCGGCACGGGCGTCGGCATCCGCTACGACCTCGATTTCCTCGTCATCCGTTTCGATCTCGGCATCGGCATCCACGCACCCTACGACACCGGCAAGCGCGGCTATTACAACATGCCAAGCTTCGGCAAATCCCTCGGCTACCATTTCGCCATCGGTTATCCCTTCTGACGAAAAAAGTTGCCTGATGATTTGGCCGTTGTCGGAAAACTTTGTAATTTTGTCTGCAAAACGAAAAGATTAAAGAGATTGCACTATGAGCACAGCAACGTTATCAGGATTGCGTGACTATCTGTTCAGCACGCTTTCGCCTTCCAACATGATATGGCTGGGAACGCAACTGACTGAATATGGAAAGAAGCAAGCAGAGGTGCAGAATCCCTACAGCAAGGAGGAACTTTTAGCTCGGATAGAAGAAAGCGAGCACCAACTTGCCAACGGCCAGTGGCAAGACTTCGACGAGGCAATGGAAGACTTGGAAAAGGAATTTGCTGAAGAAGACCGAAAGCTTGGAGTGACGGAAGCAATATGAGGTCCATATTAACCGATTGGGCAAAACAGCAGATCCGTCAGACCGCCCAATACATTCGCAAGGAGTTTGGCAAGAAAAGGTGCGATGTCTTCATGCACGAGGTGCGCCAGGCACGCCGCCTCATAGAAGCCCATCCCAATGCAGGCTCCGCAGAAAACCTGCTGTCCGACCTTCCCAAGCTATATAGGAGCTACGTGATGAACCGCTATAACAAAATGGTTTATAGAGTCGAGGGCGACATCATCTATATCGTCGACTTTTGGGACGTGAGGCGTGATCCAAGGATGTTAGTCAGCCAAGTGAACTGAAGATGATGTAAAGCAACGGGTCTGCCGCAACGTTTTGTTTTTGTTTTTTTGTTTTTCCCCTCTTATATATAAGGGAAAAACAAAAAACGAAATAAACGTGGCTTATGGGCTGACATCACGATGTGAGGCAGCCGGCATCACGTTGTGAGATGGCCAGCATCACGATGTGAGACAGCCAGCATCACGTTGTCAGATGGCTTGTCACTCGTTCCAGAAGCGCCAGCTTGCAATGGCTTGCAGGTGCAGCATCTCAAGGCCGTTCTTCACCGTCGCGCCATGAGCCCTGCCTTTTTGCATGAAGAGCGTGTCCTCGGGGTTATAGACGAGGTCGAAGAGCAGGTGGCGCGGGGTGAGGCATTCGTAGGGGATGGCCGGCGCAGCATCCACCTTGGGGTACATCCCGACGGGGGAACAGTTCACGATTACCGTGTACTCGGCCATCACTTCCGGTGTGAGGTCCTCGTAGGTTATCATGCCCTCGCGAGGCGTACGGCTTACGTAGGTCCACTCCAACCCTAAGCGTGTGAGGCCGACACATATTGCCTTGCTTGCTCCGCCAGTACCGAGTACGAGGGCCTTCGTGTGGTGCGGCTTGAGGAGAGGCTTTATGCTCTCGGAGAACCCGATAATGTCGCTGTTGTACCCCCGCAGGCGGCCGTCGCGGATACGTATGACGTTGACGGCTCCTATCTCACGCGCCTCGTCGCTCATCTCGTCGAGAAGCGGAATGACTGCCTGTTTGTGAGGCAGCGTCACGTTAAGCCCTCTCAGTTCCGGGTTGTCGCGAAGCACGTCGCGAAGCATAGCAACGTCGGGTATCTCGAAGTTGAGATACTGCGCGTCAATGCCTTCGCGAGCAAACTTCTCTGTAAAGAAACCTCTGCTGAAGCTGTGCCCCAAGGGGTAGCCTATGATGCCGTACTTAATCATTTCTTGCCAAATACATTGTACTGATTCCGAATGTGAAGCGTTTCCACATGACTTCCGCGAAGCCTGCACGCTTTAAGATGCCCTCCATCTGCTCGGGCTGGGGGAAGGCCTCCATGGAGGCGGGCAGGTAGGTATAGGCGCTGTCGTCGTGGCTGATGAGTCGGCCGAGCAGGGGCATCACGACGTGGGCGTAGAGCCAAAACAACTGCTTCATTGGGAAATGCGGTGGGGGCGTGAGTTCCACGATGAGGAGGTGTCCGCCGGGTCGCAAGACGCGCCGCATCTCGCGCAGTCCCCGGTCGAGGTCTTGGAAGTTGCGAACGCCGTAGGCTGACGTGACGGCATCGAACGTACCGTCGGGGAAGGTGAGTTGCATGCAGTCTTCGTGGCGGAAGGATATGGTATGCTGCAGCCCTTCCTTCTCGACCTTTTCGCGCCCGATTGCCATCATGCCCTCGCTGATGTCAGCACCGACGATGTGCTGCGGCATGATGCGTTTGGCCAGGAGTAGGGCGAAGTCGCCCGTTCCTGTTGCAATGTCGAGGATTTCCTTCGGCTTGTATTGGCCGAGGGCATCAACGGCGGCGCGTCGCCAACGACGGTCGATGCCGAGCGACATCAGGTGGTTGAGCTTGTCGTAGGTCGGGGCGATGCGGTCGAACATCTGTCGAACGCCATCCTTCTTCAGTTCATAATTCATAATTCATAGTTCATAGTTATTTCCTTCGACTGCAAGGGCGCAGCTTTATTATGAATTATGAATTACGAATTATGCTTTGATGTCAGCCATTCTGTCACGTTCCTTTCGATGCGACGGGCGATGTCGCCCTCGCTGTCGGCAGGCACGAACTTCTCTCCCACGATATGCTCGTAGAGTTCTATGTAGCGGTCGGCGACGCTCTGAGCGTATGCGTCGGTTATCTCCGGCATGACCTGTCCGGGTTGGTTCATGAAGTCGTGCTCGATGAGCCACTGACGGACGAACTCCTTCGAGAGTTGCCTTTGTGGTTCGCCTGCCTTGAACTTCTCCTCGTATCCGTCAGCGTAGAAGTATCGGCTGCTGTCGGGGGTGTGGATTTCATCGATGAGGATGACCTTGCCGTCGCGTTTGCCGAACTCGTACTTTGTATCGACGAGGATGAGGCCTTTCTTTGCGGCGATTTCCGTGCCGCGCTGGAAGAGGGCCCGCGTGTACCGGACCATGGTCTCCCAATCTTCCTGGCTGACGAGTCCCTGCCGTACGATTTCCTCGGCCGAGATGTTCTCGTCGTGTCCCTCTTCAGCTTTGGTGGTCGGCGTGATGATAGGCTCGGGGAACTTCTCGTTCTCGCGCATGCCGTCGGGTAGTGTCACGCCGCACAGTTCCCTGCAGCCGGCTTTGTACTCGCGCCATGCCGAGCCGGTGAGGTAGCCGCGTATGATCATCTCGACCCTGAAGCCGTCGGCCTTGAGTCCTACGGTGACCATCGGGTCGGGCGTAGCAAGCTTCCAGTTGGGCACGATGTCGGCCGTGGCGTCGAGAAACGAGGCGGCTATCTGGTTGAGCACTTGTCCCTTGAAGGGGATGCCTTTGGGCAGGATGACGTCGAAGGCCGAGATGCGGTCGGTTGCCACCATGACCATGAGGTCGTCGTTGATGTTATAGACATCGCGTACTTTACCGTGGTACACACTCACCTGCCCGGGCAGGTTGAAGTCAGTTCTTGTAAGGGCTTTCATAAGTTCTGGGTATTCGGATTGTTCTGAGTATTCTGAGGATTCGGATTATTCTGAGTATTCTGAGGATTGGGGTTCGGGTCGGCTGTCTGATTGTTCTCGTAGGCTTCGACGATGCGTGTCACGAGTTTGTGCCTGACGATGTCCTTTTTGGTGAGTTCTATGAAACCGATGCCTTTAACGTCTTTGAGGATGTGCAGCGCCTCGATGAGGCCGGAGCGGACGCTGTGGGGGAGGTCGATCTGTGTGGTGTCGCCCGTCACTATCATCTTTGTGTTCATGCCCATTCGGGTGAGGAACATCTTGAGCTGTGCGCTTGTGGTGTTCTGTGCTTCGTCGAGGATGACGACGGCGTCGCTGAGCGTTCGGCCTCGCATGAAGGCGAGGGGCGCTATCTGTATCGTGTTCTGCTCCATCATCTCGCGAAGCTTCTGCGTGGGTATCATGTCTTCGAGGGCATCGTAAAGGGGTTGAAGGTAGGGGTCAATCTTCTCCTTCATGTCGCCGGGAAGGAATCCGAGCTTCTCTCCGGCCTCTACGGCGGGGCGCGACAACACGATGCGCCGTATCTCCTTATTCTTTAGCGCGCGTACTGCCAGCGCAATGCTGGTGTAGGTCTTACCTGAGCCGGCGGGCCCTACTGCAAAGACGAGGTCGTTCTCCTGATACGCCCTGACGAGCGCCTGCTGGTTAGTGGTGCGAGCGCATATCGGGCGGCCTGTGACGCTGTAGACGATGACGCCCTCGATGCCCTCGCGTTCCGAGCGTTCGCCGCGCGTGATGTGCAGGAGTTCCTCTTCGGTCAGGCTGTTGTACTTGAGGATATGCGCCTGCAGTTTCTGTATGATTTCCTCGAAGGCGCAAAGCTCGAGCTCGTCGCCCATGACGTGTATGACGTTGCCTCGGGCCACGATGCGGAGCTTCGGATAAAGCGCCTTGAGCATTTGCATATTGGCATTGTTGACGCCATACAGGAGCAGGGGGTCGATGTCCTCTATGAGGAGATGTTTTTCTATCATTCGTCGCAATTTTCATGCAAAAGTAATAAAAAAGTTCATAGTTCATAGTGCATAATTCATAATTATTTGTCAATTCTCATATTTTTCACTTTTCACTTTTCACTTTTCACTTTTTTGTTGTACTTTTGTAGGGCAAAAAGCAATGAGACGACTCAAGAAGAAGATATTTTTAGGCTTGTTTGGCGGCACGGTCCTGCTGCTTGGCGGGGTGCGTTTGTGCTTTCCCGGTGTGACGGGCGCGCCGGTGGCTGATGAGACGCCTGCAGAGGCGTCGGCCGACGCTACAGCAAGGAAAGCCTCTTCCCACAGCAAGGAAAGTCCGACGCCACAGCAAGCGTTTCCGGAACCCTCGAGCGGGCTGGAGCTGAAGAACCTGTCGGCCGACCCGGAGAGCCGCGTGAAGTGGCACCCCGTCCGCAGCGTCTATTCCTATGCCGCGTGCTTCCCCGACGTGCAGGACGTGCAGATTGTGGCCGCCCGTCGCTGGGGCGTGCGCCCCGTCCGCAACAGGCAGGAGGCGGAGCACCGCAGGCGCGAGCTCGTCTATGTCGGAGCCAACCCCTTCTTCTGCATCGACAAGGGCATGACCCACAGCATCCCCTACCTCGTGCCCCGCGCCAGCCATCTGCTCTCGATGATAGGCCGCAACTACCTCGACAGCCTGTATATAAAAGGTATTCCGCTGCACCGCATCATCGTCTCGAGCGTGCTCAGGACGGAGGACGACGTGGCGCGGCTGACGCAACGCAACGGGAACGCCTCCACGGAGAGCTGCCACCGCTTCGGCACCACGTTCGACATCTGCTACAACCGCTTCTCCACCGTCTCGCCTCCGGGCGGACCGGAGCGCCGCGCCGTGCAGAGCGACACGCTCAAATGGGTGCTGAGCGAGGTGCTGCGCGACATACGCGAGAGGGACTTGTGCTACATCAAGTATGAGGTCAAGCAGGGTTGCTTCCACATTACCGTCAGATAGTTAAAAAACGTTAGAAGCCATTTCCTCGGTTAAACTTTCCGACATCTCGCTCGGTCAAAAGGGTGTGACAAGAAAACAAAAAGCATAACTAAAATTTAACAGAAATGAGAAAGACTATCATCATGGCAGTCGTGGCTCTCATGAGCAGCACTGCAGTCATGGCTCAGGAAAGAATGAGCGCAGAACAACGTGAAAAGGCTATCACCGAACGCATCGACAGGGCGGCAGACCGCATGGCAACCGACCTCGGCCTGAAGGACAGCGAGAAGAAGACCTTCGTAGGAATCTACACGCAGTATCAGAAGGAGATGTTTGCCACCAATCAGAACCAGGGCCAGCGCCTTGAGCAGGGCGAACGCAACAACGACAAGAAGGAGCTGACAGCCGAGGACGCCCAGGCTCAGTTGAAACAGAACTTCGAGCGCCAGGAGCAGCAAATCGCTACGATGCAGAAGCGCCTGGAGGTTCAGAAGAAATACGCTGAGGAATTCGGCAAGGTGCTCACTCCGCAGCAAGTGCTGAAGGTGCTCAGCCCCCAGCGCGGACAGGGCAACCGCGACCAGATGCGCCGTAACGGCGACGGCGAGAGAAGAGGCAACTTCGAGGGTGGCCAGCGTGGCGGCTTCGGCGGCGGACCGCGCGGCGGCGGCCAAGGCGGTGGCTTCTAAGACACGTAAAAAACAAGGAAAGTAAAAGAAAAAAGTCCAAAGTCTTGCCGCTTTGGACTTTTTTTCGTAAGTTTGCATTCGCTAACAAATAACTTTAATTATGGGAAGAGTATTGATTATCGGAGCCGGCGGCGTAGCTACCGTCGCAGCTCACAAAGTTTGTCAGAACCCTGACGTATTCACAGAAGTCATGATTGCCAGCCGCACCGAAAGGAAGTGCATCGCCCTGGCGGAAGTCCTTAACAAGAAATACGGCACCTGCGTCAAGACGGCGCAAGTGGATGCCGACAGCGTGGAGCAGCTCGTAAGCCTGCTTGGCAGCTACCGTCCCGACATCGTCATGAACCTCGCCCTGCCCTATCAGGACCTCACCATCATGGAGGCCTGCCTGCAGACCGGCTGCAACTACCTCGACACGGCTAACTATGAGCCCAAGGACGAGGCGCATTTCGAGTACTCATGGCAATGGGCGTATCGCGAGCGCTTTGAGAAAGCGGGACTCTGCGCCATACTGGGCTGCGGCTTCGACCCCGGCGTGACCAGCATCTTCACGGCTTATGCAGCCAAGCACCACTTCGACGAGATTCAGTACCTCGACATCGTGGACTGCAACGCGGGTAACCATCACAAAGCCTTCGCCACGAACTTCAACCCAGAAATCAACATCAGGGAAATCACGCAGAAAGGCCTCTACTGGGAGGACGGCAAGTATATCGAGACCGAACCCATGGAGATACACAAGCCCCTGACTTATCCCGGCATCGGCCCCAAGGAGAGTTACCTGCTCCATCACGAGGAGATCGAGTCGCTCGTCATCAACTACCCGACCATCAAGCGCGCACGTTTCTGGATGACGTTCGGCCAGCAGTATCTCACCTACCTCGACGTCATTCAGAACATCGGCATGAGCCGCATCGACGAGGTGGAGTACAAGGCGCCCAAGGCGGATGGCAGCGGAGACGTCGTCGTAAAGATTGTGCCCCTGCAGTTCCTCAAGGCCGTCCTGCCAAACCCACAGGACCTCGGCGAGAACTACGACGGAGAGACCAGCATCGGCTGCCGCATCCGTGGACTCAGGGGAGGCAACGAGCACACATATTATATATATAACAACTGCTCTCACAAGGCGGCATACGAGGAGACGGGCATGCAAGGCGTCAGCTACACCACCGGCGTGCCGGCCATGATCGGCGCCATGATGTTCCTCAAGGGTTTGTGGAGCAAGCCCGGCGTCCACAACGTCGAGGAGTTCGACCCCGACCCATTCATGGAGCAGCTCAACAGTCAAGGCCTGCCCTGGCACGAGATACACGACGGCGACCTTGAGCTCTAAGCGGGCAGGCCCTGAAGGAGAAAAGAGAAAGGATTTTAGTTTCAGATGTTATGATTTTATGGGAGTTAAAGAAGTTAAAGAAGTTAGCTCGCTATGCTCGCTTGGGGAAGTTAAAGGACAATAGCTTTTGCAGCCAAATACGGGGCTGAATGCACACCGCATCCCATGGTATCGTCCTTTAACTTCTTTAACTTCTTTAACTTCATTAACTCCCTAAACTTGAATAAATAAGATATGTCATGAAACGCGTCTTGCTTGTTTTAACAGCCTTGCTGAGCGCATCGCTCGTATGGTCGCAAGAGGTCGAGATTGAGTTCTTCACGCCCGGCATCGTGCATGTCGTGAAGTCGAAAGGCGGCAAGCGACAGAAGAGCCTCGTCGTGACGGCGGCACCCGAACAGGTGGCCGTCAGCAAAAACGGCAATTCCTTCAAGAGCAAGGAGTTGACGGTAAAGCTGAACCCTGCCAACAACTGCCTGACCTTCCTCACGTCCGGCGGCAAGGTGCTGCTGCAGGAACGGGATTGGTCGCTCGAGGTCGGAGCAGGGCAGGGCGTCCGTCAGGCGTTCCGGCTCGACAAGGATGAGGCCATCTATGGTCTTGGCACCATTCAGAACGGCAAACTGAACCGCCGAGGAGAGCACAAGCGAATGGAGCAATCCAACACCGAAGACTATCAGAGCGTCGTCCAGAGCATAAAAGGGTGGGGCATCTATTGGGACAACTACTCGCCTACGCAGTTCGACGACGACGAGACCAACGGCATGACCCTGACCTCCGAAGCGGGTGAGGCCATCGACTACTACTTTATGTACGGCGGTTCCGCCGACGCGGTCATCGCCCAGATACGCCACCTGACGGGCGACGTCCCCATGTTCCCGCTCTGGACCTTCGGCTACTGGCAGTCGAAGGAACGCTACAAGACGGCGAACGAGACGCTCGGCATCGTGCAGCAATACCGCAAGCTGGGCGTCCCCCTCGACGGCATCATACAGGACTGGCAGTATTGGGGCTCCAATTATCTGTGGAACGCGATGGACTTCCTTGCCGAGGAGTTCGCCAACGGGCGGCAGATGATTGACGAGGTCCATAAGCTTGGCGCACACTTCATGATAAGTATCTGGGCCAGCTTCGGGCCGATGACGAAGGCCTACCAGGAGCTGGCGGAGAAGGATTTGCTCTTCGACTTCGAGACGTGGCCGCAGAGCGGACTCACCTTCTGGCCGCCGCGCAAGGACTACCCCTCGGGCGTCCGCGTCTATGACGCCTTCAGCCCCGAGGCCCGCGCTATCTATTGGAAGCATCTCAAGACGCTTTTCGACTACGGCACCGACGCCTGGTGGATGGACTCCACCGACCCCGACTGCTTCGACGGCTCGCCTGCCACCTATGCCCACAAGGCGGGGCAGGAGGGCGGCACATGGCGCTCCCTGCGCAACGCCTTCCCCTTGGAGACCGTTCGCGGCGTCTATCAGGCACAACGCAGCACGCAATCCCCGAAGCGCGTCTTCATAATGACAAGGAGTAGCTTCGCGGGGCAACAGCACTACGGTTCGAATATGTGGAGCGGCGACGTGTCATCCACCTGGGACATGCTGCGCAAGCAGGTGCCCGCGGGACTGAACTTCTCGCTCACGGGCAACCCGAACTTCAACAGCGACATCGGCGGATTCTTCTGTGGCGCTTACAACACGCGAGGCCCCGCCTCCGCACCACGCAACCCACAGTACCAGGAGCTTTACGTCCGGTGGTTGCAGTACGGCCTCTTCTGCCCCGTATTCCGCAGTCATGGCGCCGACGCGCCTCGCGAGATATGGCAGTTCGGGGAGAAGGGCGAGCCCGTTTACGACGCCATCGAGGAGACCATCCGACTGCGCTACCGGCTGCTACCTTATATATATAGTACCGCATGGCAGGTGACCAGTCACGACGAGAGCTACCTCCGTCCCCTGTTTAGCGACTTCGCTCAGGACCGCAAGGTTTGGGACATGCCGGACGAGTTCCTCTTCGGCCGAAGCATATTGGCAGCCCCCATCCTCGAGGCGCAATACACGGCGGAAGTGGTGGCGCGCGGCGATGTGGGCAGAGTGGACTGGTCAGCCCACAAGACGTCGCAGAAATACTTGCCGAAGGGAGCCGACTGGTATGACTTCTGGACGGGCAAGCGCTATGCCGGCGGGCAGTCGGTAATGCTGGAGACGCAGCTCAGCCGAGCCCCGATGTTCGTCCGCGCCGGCAGCATCGTGCCCCTCGGTCCCGTCATGCAGCACGTCGGCGAAAAGCCGTGGGACAACCTCGAATTGCGCATCTATCCCGGCGCCGACGCATCGTTCACGCTCTACGAAGACGAGGGCGACAACTACAACTACGAGCGGGGCGTCTTCTCCACCATTCCCATCACTTGGAACGACCGCACCCGCACCCTCACCATAGCCGACCGCCAAGGCAGCTATCCCGGCATGCTCCAAAGCCGCCAGTTCACAGTCGTCACCCCCGACGGCCAAAAGCAGACCGTCGATTACGCAGGGCAGAGGAAAGAGGTAAGGATGAAATAGCCTCACTCCGACCCCTCTCCCGTGGGAGAGGAGGGATACAAAGTAAAATCGTAAATAACAGCCTCCCCCAACCCCTCCAAAGGAGGGGGGAATAAATTACCAAATAGCTAAATCGTAAATAAATAGTAAATAGTAAATCGTTAAATCGTAAATTATCATTATGGCAAAGAAAGAAAACGAAACGGCTGCCTCGGGGCAGCAGAGCGAGAAGCTGAAGGCGCTTCAGGCGGCTATGGCGAAGATTGAGAAGGACTTTGGCAAAGGCTCAATCATGAAGCTGGGCGAGGAGCGGATTGACAACATCCAAGTCATCCCCACCGGCTCCATCGCCCTGGACTACGCGCTCGGCGTAGGCGGCTATCCCAGGGGGCGCATCGTGGAGATATACGGCCCCGAGTCGTCCGGCAAGACCACCTTGGCCATCCACGCTATTGCCGAAGCGCAGAAGCAGGGCGGCATCGCCGCATTCATCGACGCCGAGCATGCCTTCGACCGCTTCTACGCTGCCAGCCTCGGCGTTAACGTCGACGAGCTCCTCATCTCCCAGCCCGACAACGGAGAGCAGGCGCTCGACATCGCCGACCAGCTCATCCGCAGCGCCGCGGTCGACATCATCGTCATCGACTCCGTGGCCGCCCTGACACCCAAGGCGGAGCTGGAGGGCGACATGGGCGACAACAAGGTGGGTCTGCAAGCCCGTCTCATGAGCCAAGCCCTGAGAAAGCTCACCGCCACCATCAACAAGACCAACACCACCTGCATCTTCATCAACCAGCTGCGCGAGAAGATAGGCGTCA
>CAMJOE010000039.1:0-20672 GCA_946407485.1 uncultured Prevotellaceae bacterium
TGGAACGTCTATATGATGACGGGCGACAAGGCTATCCTTCGCGACAACTTCGAGGCCAACGAACGCTACATGCAGTTCCTCACCACTAAGGCAGGCGGCGGCTATCAGTACAACGGCTCCGACCCCATTCACGGCGACTGGGTGGCCTACGTTTCTACCGATGGCCGCTACATCAGCGTCTCCTACTACGCCTATACCGCCGACCTCATGGCCCGCACCTGCCGCGCCCTCTCGGAGTCAGAAGGCGACATCTACAGCCAGAAGGCTGAGCAGTACGAGCAGCTCTTCCAGAATATCAAGACCGAGTGGCAGAGCCGTTATCTGAACAGCAACAAGGTGCCCACGCAAGGCACCCAGTGCGGCTACCTCATGGCGCTCCGCTATAACCTGCTGCCCGATGAGTCATCCATTACTCGCACCCGCAACTACCTGCATCGTGCCATCGCTAACAATACCTACAAACTCAATACGGGCTTCCTTGGGACTGCCATCTTGAACCAAACGCTTACCGAGAACGGCCTCATCGACGATGCCTATACCCTGCTCCTGCAGCGCAACGACCCGTCTTGGCTTTATAGCGTCGACCAGGGCGCCACAACCATCTGGGAACGCTGGAACTCCTACACGGTGGCCAAAGGTTTCGGGCCCGTCAGCATGAACTCCTTCAATCACTACGCTTACGGAGTGGTGGCCGAATGGATGTACCACCACATGGCAGGCATTGCTCCCGACGAGGCACAGCCCGGCTTCAAGCACATCCTGCTCCAGCCCTATCCCGACACGCGCAACACCTTGCGCTATAGCCAGAAACGCATCACGTTCGTCGATGCCGACTTCGCCTCCGACTACGGTCAGATAAAGGCAGAGTGGCAATGCGACGGCACAAAGGAGATGACCTATCGTATCACCATCCCCGCTAATACCTCCGCCACATTGCGCCTACCCATAGAAGACGGGCTCTACATCTATGAGAGCGGCACGATAGCAGAAGAGGCAGAAGGCGTGGAGTACATCGGCACTGCTGACGGCTATGCAATCTTCGAGGTAGGCTCCGGCGAATATCTCTTCTCTGTCAGCAACGAAAGTCCCGACGGCATCAAAGCCGTAGAAGACAACAGACAACAGACAACGGACAACGGGCTGTTACCCGCCTACAACCTCAGCGGCCAGCAAATCGTATATAGTAAATTGTCAAATAGTAAATTTCCTCAGGGTATTGTCATTACCGGCGGCAAGAAGATTGTAGTAAAATGAAGCATCAGGGAAGAAACATTCTGCGCATAGCGATGCTGCTGTGCAGCCTGTGGTGTCAAAGTTGCCAGTCATGGGGCGAAGAGTCGCCTCTGCTCGAGACAAAGGAGTTTGCTAAGCCCTCCATGTCTTGGCGCCCCATACCTCTTTGGTTCTGGAACAATACGCAGGTCGCCGACACGCCTCTCGTTCAGCAACTTGAGCAGATGGTCGCGACGGACGGCTACGGCGGCTGTGCCATCCTGCCTTTCGGCGGAGGCTTTCGGCCCGACTATCTTTCTGAAAGCTACTTCGCACTCTATGGCGATGCGGTCAGCAAGGCACGCGCTCTCGGGGCTCACATGTCCATCTACGACGAGTATGGCTTCCCCAGCGGAAGCATGGGCGCCATCAATGGCTCGGGCGTGACGACCTTCATGAACAATCATCCCGAGCATACCATCAAGCGCCTTGACAAGACGGAGTACCGTGTGGGCAGCGGCGCCACCTTCAACCGCCAGATAGCCCTTCAGGGAAAGCTCATGTCGATTGTGGCATGGAACGCCAACACAAAGGAGATTGTTCCGCTTCGCGACAACTACGACGAGTCGACCGGTCAGGTGACATGGACTGCCCCCAAGCAATCCGGCTGGCACGTGATGGTGTGCCAGTGCGTCAAGGACGGCGACCCGAATGTCGACTACCTGTCCTCCGAAGCCGTCAGCCTGTTTGTTAAGGACACGCATGAGGCGTACTATCAGCACTTCGCCGGCGATTTCGGCCAGACCATCGTCTCCACCTTCTTCGACGAGCCCACGATGTACAGGGCGCAGGGACGAATGTGGACAGGCGACTTCAACGAACAGTTCGAGGCGCGCTACGGCTTCTCGCCCGAAGTGCTCTATCCAGCCCTCTGGTACGACATAGGCGACAAGACGGCGTACGCCAGGAACCTCCTTTTCAGCCTGCACTCCACGCTCTATAGCGAGGGCTTCATGAAGACCATCAGCGACTGGGCAACGGCGCACGGCATCGTGGCCACCGGCCATCAGGACCAAGAGGAAATCGTGAACCCGACCGGCGTGTCGGGCGACCTGATGCTCGTGGGCAAGCACCTCGCGATGCCCGGCATCGACAAGATAGGAGGTGGCCGCCCGACCGAGGACTTCTACAAGGTGGTGTCCTCATCGGCCAACAATTGGGACAAGACCTTCGTCATGTCCGAAACGTACGGCGCCATGGGCAACATATCTGTGGAGACGCTCTATCAGGTGGCCATCGAGCAGTACACGAAAGGCATCAACCATCTGATACCTCATGCCGTGTGGTACAACGACGGCGACGTCACCTTCCTGCCCGAACTGTCGTGGCGCAATCCTTTGTACAACGCCGAGCTGCCTCGTTTCAATGCCTTCCTTTCGCGCTTGAACTATGTGTTGGCTCGCGAGGGGCGTCATGTGGCCGACGTCGCTGTACTCTATCCCATACAGACGCAATACGCAGGCCATTACTTCGACGGGCCGAAGGGCTACTACGAAGGCGGCGTCAGCGTGCCGGGAACGGACTATCCGCAGATATCGCACTACTTGACCGACGACCTCGGCATCGACTTCACCTACCTTCATCCCGAGGTTCTCGACGACCGCTGCACCGTGGCCGACGGCATGCTCAACATGAACAACGCCATCAACCACGAGCACTTCTCTGTCATCGTCCTTCCCGGCGTGAGAGTCATCTCGCTGAGCAACTTGCGTAAGATTAAGGAGGCATGGGAGCAGGGGGTGAAGGTCATCTTCACCACGCAACGCCCTCAGCAGGCCACTGATGGTGCGGAGGGTGATGCCGAGGTGCAAAGCATCGTGGCACGTATGCTCGATGCCACAGAGAACAAGGCGTACTTCTTGCCTTCACCATCTGCCAGCGCGTTGGGCGAGGTGATGGAGGAATGCCTCCCGCAGCGCGACGTGCTGTTCTCGGAAGGCACACATCCCTTTAATTATATACATAAGGTAATAGACGGCCACGACGTCTTCTTCTTCGGCAACGTAGACGCCACTTCCGCCACAAACACCATCCGCGTGAAGACGACGGCCTCGAGGCTGACCCTGCTCGACCCCCATACGGGCAAGACAACAGACCTCCAGACCCTCTCTAACTCCCCCTTAAAGGGGAAGAATGCAGGCGAGTTGACTTCGTCGAGCGATAGCTTCTCTGCGAAGGAAGCCTCCCCTTTAAGAGGAGGTTGGGAGGGGTCCTCTTTTAGCCTGACGCTGCGCCCCAGCCAGTCGGTCTTCCTTGTCGACGACGCCTTGCTCCTCAAGAACGGTTCTCCCGACGACCCCACCGACGAGAGGCTGACGTACAGCATCGAGATGCAAGCGGAGGTCGAGCAGCTCTCGGCGGGCATTTGCTTCTCCATTACCGATGCAGGGAGCTACTACATGTGGCAGTTCAACGCGTCCGACTCGCAGCATCCCCGCCTGCGTCCCCATCGTTGGCTTGGCGGCAGCGTCTCCCTCTTGGGCGAAGTAGACTTGCCCAGCACTGTCAATATACAGGCCGGGCATCCCTTCAAGGTAAGGCTCGAGATAGAGGATGAGGCTTACGTCAAGACGTATATCGACGACGTCCTTGTCGATGAGCGTAGCGGCAGTTTTGCCTTTGGCAGGATAGGGTTCCGCCAGGCGCACGACGATGCTTACGGCAAGACAGAGATTGCCTGGTTCGACGACGTGCACATCGTGCTGAAGTCTGGCAGCGGACCTGACGCTGTGGTTTTCTCGGAGGACTTCTCCGCCTCCAATCCCTTCTCTGAAGGCTTTATCTTGTCCGGCAGGCTGAAGGTCGCAGGGCAGATGTCGCACGACGTGCTGGCCTGGCTCGAGGAGACGCCCGACGGCATTGGCGCAATAAAAGACAACGGACAACGGACAACAGGCAACGGACAACGGATTGCCTACAGCCTCAGCGGCCAGCAAATCGTAAATCGTAAATCGTCAAATCGTAAATGGCCTCGGGGCATCATCGTCTCCGGCGGCAGGAAGATACTGATGAAGTGAACGACACTATACATTATATATATAATATAACCTTTAACATCAAACAACACAATCATGAGAAAGAGACTATTTGTGATGCTGCTGGCCGTCATGGCTTGTGGCATTCAGGCGTGGAGTTACAGGTTTACTGACAACTACACCATCGAGACGAAGTTCAAGATTAATGCCATCGGTGCAGGCATTGCCTTCCGTGCTTACGAGGGCTTCGGCGGCCAAATCTGCATGTGGCAGTTCAACGTGGGCACCGACGGCTCGAAGTCGCTCTTCCGTCCGCACGACTGGAAGGTGGGCGGCATCCTGCTTGGCGAGATCAACACAGCCGACAAGGGAGTGACGCTGAACACCACCGACTGGTTTGTCACGAAGATAGTCATCAGCAACGACGGTCAGCATGCCGACACCTATCTGCGCCGTGCCGACGACACCGAGTTCGTACTTATCGACCAGCGCGACGGCAACTTCCGCTACGGCCTGGTAGGCACACGTCAGGACCACGACGGCGAAACCAACGAGTCGGCCAGCTACGACTACTTCAAGGTGACGGCCAACGAGACAGGCGACGTGCTCTATTTCGAGGACTTCGAGGCTACGAACGGTGACTGGAGGAACGACCCCATCTGGGCCGACGGCGCCATTACCACCGAGGGCCGCGACCTCTCCGAGAGGAAGTACTTCCCCAACAACATGTTCAAGGATGCCATCGACATGCACTACACCGTCGAGGCCGACATGAACATCGAGAGCGGATACGCTTCCCTCATCTTCGGTCTGACAGAGAGCGGCAGCAACTACATGTGGCAAATCTCGCCCAACTACTACAACGACACCAGCGTCAACACCTACTATCACCTCGACAACGGCAACGAGTCGTGGAAGGCACATGCCGGCGGTCCGCGCTATCCCGGTTTCGAGGCCATCGACTTCTGGGGCGTGAAGCGTCATGTGATGATTGAGGTGGAAGGCAATGTGGTCTATACTTACATCGACGACCAACTGGTGGAGACCTTCGTGCAGTGCGACATGACCGACCTCGCTCTGCTGAACCCGGGCAAGGTGGGCATCCGCGTCGATGCCAGCAACCACGTGAACCATGAGGTTTATATTGACAATGTGAAACTGACGGAGTATGATGCTGACTACAACGCTACTGTTGTCATGGACGAAGGCTTCGACGGCGGCATTGCTCACTACTTCGAGATAAGCGGCAAGAACGCTACCTATGCTAAGGTTGAAGACGTTGACGGCGACTACATGCTGCACATCACCTGCGACGGCACAACGGACCCGGGCGCTAAGGTTCGCCTCATCCAGACCGACGAGGCTGTCTGCATCCATAACTATGCAAATGGCATCTGCACGCTTTGCGGCGAATACGAAGAGCCGGGCTACGACACCGAGCTCGGCGCATACACCATCGGCAATCTCGGTCAGCTGATTCGCTTCGCCATGATTGTCAACGGAGGCGAACAGGGTGCCAATGGCTCTCTGACTGCTGACATCGACATGGAGAGCAGCGAGCTGTTCCAGCCCATCGGCCTGAACAACGACGGCTCATGGCAGAGGCCCTTCCAGGGAACCTTCTATGGCAACAACCACGTCATCAGCAACCTCTACGTGAAGACTGATTGCGAGGGCGGCCTCTTCTCTCGTCTGCGCGGCGGCAAGATTTACAACCTCGGCCTCGTGAACGCTTACGTCGAGAGCACAGCGGGTCTGCGTTGCGGTGCTATGGCCGGCGAGCACCACGACAATGCTATCATGGAGAACTGCTATGCCCGCGGCGACATTCAGTTCGCCACCACTAATGCCCAGCAGAATGCCATGGCCGGCGAGACGGCTGGCGGTCACTTCATCAACTGCTACACCACGCTGCCTCAGCTCTCTTGCTCCTATCCTATGGGGGGTGACCAGACGAACAGCTACGAGGGTGTTACTGAAGAGCAGGCTGCCACTGGCGAGATTTGCTACAAGCTGGGCGATGCCTTCTTCCAGACCATCGGCGAGGACACATATCCCGAACTCGACAACACGCACGGCACAGTCTATCCCATGACGGATGCCGGCTATGCCACCATCTACAACGACGAGACGGCAGGTACGCTTTCCAGCAACGTCACCGTCTTTACAGGCAAGCAGAACGGTTCTTTCCTCACTCTTACGGAGCAGGCCAACACCATTCCCGCTCAGACGGCTGTCGTGCTCAAGGGCGCTGAGGGTTACTTTAGCTTCACTCCCGCTACATCCGCTCCTGCCATCACGGGCGAGAACGACCTGCTCGGCACAGCAGCACCCTTCGAGACTACTGGCAACGAGTATGTCCTGGCTATGCCCGAAGGAGAGGAAGTGGGCTTCTTCAAGGCCACAGGCACCATCCCCGCCGGCAAGGCTTACCTGACAAGCACAAGCGGCGTGAAAGGCTTCGTCTTCAGCGATGATACTGCCACCGGCATTGTCAGCCTTGACGCTAACGTTAACCTCAATGGTAAGGTTTACAACCTCGCCGGCCAGCGCCTGCAGAAGATGCAAAAGGGCGTCAACATCGTGGGTGGCAAGAAGATAGTAAATGTTAAATAGTAAATGGTAAATGACATCATGAAGTATATTAAGCCAACAATCGAAATGAACGAGGCTCAGGCAGCCATGATGATTGCCGACAGCCTGAAGGTTAACAAGGACAGCGACAAGACAGTCGATGGCGGTAAGACGCTTACGAAAGAAGACAACGCCTGGGACATCTGGGGCGCAGAATAACGCCCAACGCTCAACACACAAACGACTCAGTCGTAATTAACAACGGATTACGTGGATTAGGCGGACAGACTGACCTGCTGATTATCAGTGCAGGCAGGACTCCGTTAAATCCGCGGAATCCGTTGTTCTTTTAATAATAATTTAAGCAATGATATAGTAGTTGGTACGCTTTTCGGGTGGGTGTAAAAGCTTAGTAGAGGGAATATGAAGCCTGAAAGGCTGAAAAGACCATAGGCGGGGGTGAAACCCCCGTAAAGAAGACATCGCAACAATTAAGTGCTGAAAGCACGACAGAACATCCAAAATCTGCCACCCTTTCAGGGTTTGTTTTCCCTGCTCGCACTCGTTACGGGGGTTGCACCCCCGCCTGTGGTCTTATCAGGCTTTCAGCCTTTCACCATGCCAATTGCCATATTATTTCCATAATTTATTGGTGTCCGGGGAAAATACTCCCCCTCTGCCTTCTGCACCCTTATCCATCAGCGTTTCCGACATTATCGCAGTATGTGGGGCTAACTGAAGTCTCGATGCGACTCCAAATGCTACACGTGGGAACTGCCAACGCCACAGCAAGGAAATCCCTACGCTACAGCAAGGAAAGCCCGACGCTTCACGTGGCGTTTTCTGACACCCTCAGAGGAATCGCTTGGCGATGCTGTAGATGCGGCCTCGGATGCGGCGGCGAGGGGGAAAGCGTTCTTGCCAGACTTCGGGCGTGAGCAGGGTGCTGCTCTTCTCCATGTCGTTGTAGAAAATCTGCTGCAGCTGGTGCGTCGTGGCGGGGGAGAAGATGAAGGCGTTCACTTCGTAGTCGAAGCAGAGCGAGCGTGCGTCGAGGTTCGTGGTGCCGACTGTGCAGAACAGGCTGTCTATCATCATGATCTTGCTGTGATGGAAGCCGTCCTCGAAGTAATAGACCTCGGCGCCGCGCTTCATCAGTTTGCGCATCTCGAGGCCGATGACGTCATCGTTCACCTTGCCGTCGCTCTTGGTGGAGACCATGAACTGCACGCGGACGCCTCGCTGCAAAGCACGTCGCAAGGCAGCCCGCACCTCTCCGAAAAGCATCGCATAGGGGTTGACAATCTGCACGAGGCGTTCGGCATTGTCGATGCAGATGACGTAAGTCTGCCGCATGATTCCCGGCGACTCCCCCGGCCAGCGGGAAGCGACAGCCCCCTCCACGCTCACCCTTTGGGGGAGTGGTAGTGAAGAGTTAAGAGTTAAGAGTGAAGAATCAGAGTTACCATTAGGAGTCAGGGCGGCAGCAAATTCTTCATTCTTCATTCTTAATTCTTCATTCTTCACTTTTCCCCACATCTTCCAGAACAGCTCTTCGTACGCCTGCACGATGGGGCCGCTCATGCGGATGTGCATGTCGCGCCACTTGCCAACCTTCGGCTTGCCGTGCAGGTAGTAGTCGGCCACGTTCATGCCGCCCGTATAGACCGTCTTGCCGTCGATGATGGCTATCTTATGGTGGTTGCGGTGCATGAGGTGGTTTATCCAGGGGAAGCGCACGGGGTCGAAGGCCACAATCTCGATGCCGGACTCGCGGATGCGGGCCTGCAAGGTATCGGAAAGCGGGAAGTCGCTGTCGTGATTGCCGAAGCTGTCGAAGATGATGCGCACCTCGACGCCCTCCTGAACCTTCCGCTTGAGTCTCTCTATGAGAACGCCGCAAATGCTGTCTTGCTGGAACTTGAAGTAATCGAGCAGAATGTACTTCTCCGCCTTCTCCACCGCCTCGAAGAGGTCGCGGAACTTAATCTCGGCAGTTGGCAGGATGCGTATGTCCTCTGCCTCATACATCGTCAGCCCCAACTGCAGGAAGTTGCGCTTGGTGCGCTCTGCCGAGTTCTCTCCCCAACAGAGCATAGAGTTCAGCATCAGAAGGGCAAGTATGAAGACTTTTTTAATCATGGTTGCAAAGATATAAAGAAATTAAGAATTAAGAATTAAGAATTAAGAAATATTTCGTAACTTTGCACCGTAATTACGAATTAATAGTGATTTGAATTATGGGAAAAGTAGTAATTAACTCCTTTGAGGACTTCCAGCAGTACGAAGGACAGGAGCTGGGCGTCAGCGATTATGTAGAGCTCAGTCAGGAGCGCATCAACATGTTTGCCGATGCGACGCTCGACCATCAGTGGATTCACGTCGATACGGAGAGGGCGAAGCGGGAGAGTCCCTTCGGCCAGACCATCGCTCACGGCTACTTGACCTTGAGCATGCTGCCGCATCTGTGGGACCAAATCATCGAGGTGAACAACCTGGAGCGCATGATGAACTACGGCATGGACAAAATGAAGTTTGCCATGCCCGTCCTGAGCGGTCAGCACATTCGCATGCACACCAAACTCGAGGAGCTCATGAACCTGCGCGGCGCCATCAAGACGACCATCAAGTTCAGCATCGAGATACAGGAGACGGGAAAGAAAGCCCTCGAGGGACTGGCAACGTTTGTTTACTACTTTAAAAGTTAAAACAGTTCCAGTTGTATGTGGTGCGGGTTGGGCGTCGGCTTTGCCTGCTCTTTGTGTGTATCGCTGCGAGTCACGAAGTCGAGGAAGAGGTCGAGCTGGATGGCGAAGTCGGGCTTGATGGCATATGTGCCGTAGCGTGTGCGGACGAAAGGCGACTCGACTCGCTGGCTCTGCTCCCACAGGTAACGACCCACGCTGTCGCGTATCTCGCTGTAGTCGAGGTCGCGAACAAAGAAGTCGGCGTGCTTGTTGTAAATCCTGCGGGAAATGTTCTTGATGCGTAATCCGTCGCGTCCACATTCAAGCAGAATCTCGATAATATCCCTATGATAGATGTTATTCACTCCGCAAATATACACTTTTCTGCGCAAAGATACAAAAAAAGTATGAACTATGAACTATGAACTATGAACTTTTTCGTATCTTTGTGCGCAGAAACATATAATATAATATATAATGAATAAGATAAAGACCTTGCTGCTTGCTTGCAGTTTGCTTCCGCTCGCCTATTCATGTTCGGGCGACCCGGATACCCACGAACTCATTCCCGTGGAGCAACGTTTCATTCTCTATGCCGACCAGACCGTTGACTCCCTTCGTTTCTATACCTTCGACAGCTGGACGATAACGCCTGAGGTCGATTGGATAACTGTTGACGGCGACTCGCATCTCGACATTCCCTACGACTACACAAAGCGTTACCTCTGCCGCGTCTTTCTGAAGGTGCAGCCCAACAAGACAGGCGTGACGCGCAGCGGCAGCGTGCTCGTCCAGTCGCACAAATATTCCTATTCGTCTCCCTTCGTGCAGCTCGGCATGCTCAACATCTCGCATCCCCAATATGCCGTCGACTTGAACTTCGATGACTATGGCATCATCCCGAAGATTGTTCACTTTGAGCTTGTGGACAGCGCGCACTGGACGTCCGACTCCATTTGCTTCAACGTGGAGAACAACTGGGATCTCGCCTTTGTAGGAGACACGCCAGAGTGGCTCACGCTCAGTAAGATGACGGACCTCAAGGGCACGCACCGCGTCAACCTTACCCTTGTTCCGAACACAGATACCGAGAAGGGGAGGGAGGCAAAGCTCTGCCTCACGAGCGGCGAGGTGTCGAACGAGATTGTCGTGCGTCAGCTGCCTGCCAAGAAAGAAAAGGAATAGCCTTTATGCAGTACGAACTCTTCAGCGATGCCGACTTTCAGCAGGAGTCGCCCTTTGCGGTTCGTGCCGTCTGTTTGCTTGGCAGCGTGCCCAAGAGCATGCAGCATAGGATTGTCGCTCTTGGAGCCGAGATAAAGCAAGGGGTGAGCCGCAACGTGCATTATGTCGTGCTTGGCAAGAACCCTTCTCCCGACTCGCTTGGCTACCTGCAGCAGCTCGCTTATCATGGCTTCAAGCCAAAGGTCTTGAGCGAGAGCGACCTCGAGGACATCCTGCAGGGGCACTACAGCCCGTATGTCGTACCTGAACAGATTCGCAAAGACTTGCACCTGACGCTTCAGCATTACCTCAACTCGCGATTAAGCTACGAGGGAGCCATGAATCCCCTTTACATGAAGGAACTGTTCCTGCCGTCCGACGCGCCGACAGCACTCTTTCAGATGCTTGGCAACAGAGGTATCTATGCGAACACCTACATCGACGATACGACCGACGTCGTCGTCATTAGTGACAGTTCTCTTCGGCATTTGCAAGAAGACACCACGGACGATACGCTCCGCTACATCGAGCAGCAATACAATCAGAGTCGTGCTCCCGCTTTCCGCTACGTGATGACCAGCGAAGGCGAACTCCTTGCCTGGCTCAACAAAGCAGCCTCCCACGACCTCTCCAAGGAGGGAGAATAAATTACCAAATAGTTAAATCGTAAATAAATAGTAAATCGTAAATTGTCAAATCGTAAATAGGGTAGGGTGTTAGGAACCATCATCAATACCGTTACCATCCTTTCGGGCAGCGCTTTCGGGGCATTGGTACGCACGGGCATCGGAGAGAAGTACAAGAAGGCTTTGTTCGATGGGCTCGGCCTTTGCTGTCTCGTGCTTGGCATGAATGCGTCGCTGCCCAACATGGCGAAGAGCGAGTTCCCTGTCCTTTTCATCCTGAGTCTTGCTCTTGGTGGCCTGATTGGTACAAAACTCGACCTCGCGGGACGGGTTGACCGCCTCAATGCTCGCTTCAATGCTAAGAAAGGTGAGGGGAATAATGGTGTCCAGGGCCTCGTGACGGGCTGTCTGCTCTATTGCATCGGCACGTTCTCCATCGTCGGTCCTGTGCTTTCGGCGCTTTCCCCAACAGCAGGCTGGTCGTGGAGCGAATCGGCAAATACCTTCCTTTATACGAACGCGACGCTCGACTTCGTCAGCTCGGCCGTCCTTGCTGCTTCCTACGGATGGATTATGCTGCTTGCAGCGCCTGTCCTCTTCTGCTGGCAGGGCATGTTCTACGCCATCGGCTATTTCTGTGGCGACGGCATGCCGGAGCCGATGAGGGTGGAGCTGAGCATCGTGGGCGGCGTACTTATCCTGAGCTCCGGCCTCAGCATCCTCGGCATCAAGGACTGCAAGACCGTCAACCTCCTGCCGAGTCTGCTTGTGCCTGTCATATATTATATAATTAAGGAAGCAATATGAAAAAGCCAACAGAAAATGGGGCGCAGGCATGTTATCCACGTGTCGATGCCAAACTACTAGTGTGTCGTTGGCAAATTACTAGTGTGTCGTTTGCAATTTACTAGTGTGTCATTTTCTCTCTATGAACAAGAACACGACATTCCGAGAACTGGTTCTCATTTCATGCAGCCTGTTCCTTCTCTCTTGCGGAAGGCAGGAAAAGGACCTGACGGCCTACGTCAACCCCTTCATCGGTGCCAGTACGAACGTGGATGCTGCCGGAGCCTATCACGGACTGGGCAAGACATTCCCCGGGGCCGCCACTCCTTTCGGCATGGTGCAGGTAAGTCCTAACACGATAACGGGCGGCGACAACGGCTCGGGCTACAGCTATGAGCACCAGACGCTGGAGGGCTTTGCCATGACGCAGATGAGTGGCGTCGGCTGGTATGGCGACCTGGGAAACTTCCTGGTGATGCCTACCACAGGTCCTTGGCTGCATACGGTTGCAGGACGGGAAGACGGCTCGCTGAAAGGTTATCGCTCGGCTTACGACAAGGAAACTGAGACGGCACAGGCAGGATACTATGCCGTACGGCTCACGGACTATGACATCCAGGCGGAGTGTACGGCCACTCCCCGCTGCGGTCTGCTGCGCTTCACGTTCCCCGAGAACGAGAAGTCGCGCATCCAGATTGACCTTGCACGTCGGGTAGGCGGGACAGCTTCGGAGGAGTACATCGAGGTAGTGAATTCCAACACGATAAGAGGCTGGATGCGATGCCTGCCGGAAGGAGGCGGCTGGGGCGACGGAGCGGGTCAGGCGCGATATACTGTCTATTTCTATGCCACGCTGAGCAGGCTTTTGTCGACCTACGGCTTCTGGAGCGCAGAGATACCCGACAGCCTCGACCGCCATCGAGAGAGCGTCACGAGTCCTGCCTATCAGCAGCTGGTCCGACAGGCTCACGTCAGCCGCGGCGGGCACAGCATGCAGGGACGGCACATAGGCTTCTTCACGGAGTTTCCCACCGAAGCCGGAGAGACCGTTGAGATGAAGGTGGGCATCTCCTTCGTGGACATGGAGGGGGCGCAGAAGAACTATCAGGCCGAGGCAGCGAACCTCACCTTCGACCAGGCTCGCCAAAAGGCCAAAGAGAGATGGCAGCAGGAGCTGAGCCGCATAACAGTCTCGGGCGGGACAGAGGACGAGCGAACCATCTTCTATACTGCGCTCTACCATACCATGATCGACCCCCGACTGTATGCCGACGTCGATGGGCGCTACATAGGCGGCGACTACGAGGTGCATCAGGGCCGGGGAGCCTTCGAGAAGCGCACCATCTTCAGCGGATGGGACGTCTATCGCAGTCAGTTCCCGCTCCAGTGCCTCATCAATCCGCACATGGTAAGCGACATGATTAACTCCCTGGTCACACTGGCAGAGGAGAGCGGGAAGGGCTACTACGAGCGATGGGAGTTCCTGAACGCTTATAGCGGCTGCATGATAGGCAATCCGGCGCTGCCCGTCATTGCCGACGCCTATCTGAAAGGCATTCGTTCCTTCGATGCCGGGAAGGCTTACGACATAGCTGTAAAGACATCGGAACTGCAGGGTAACGGCGAGCTGGGCTATACGCCCGGCGGACAGGCCATCTCCCGGACGCTCGAGAACTGCTTTGCCGACTGGTGTGCCGGTCAGCTGGGCTTGGCCTTGGGGCGTCGGGACGCTCAGGTGCTTATCGAGAAGGGACAGGCTTATCGCCACGTCTTCGACACCGAGGTGGGCTGGTTCCGTCCCCGTCAGGCCGATGGAGCATGGGAAGTGTGGCCCGAGGACGCAAGGACCAGGGAGTGGTATGGCTGCATCGAGTGCAATCCCTATCAGCAGGGATGGTTCGTGCCTCACGATGTGGAGGGAATGGTGGAGCTGATGGGCGGACGGGAAAAGGTGCTGGCCGACCTGAATGCCTTCTTCGACCACACGCCCGAGAACTTCCTCTGGAACCAATACTACAACCATGCCAACGAGCCGGTACATGCCGTGCCCTTCCTCTTCAATCGCCTTGGCCAGCCCTGGAAGACGCAGGAGTGGACGCGCACCATCTGCCAGAAGGCCTATGCCAACCGGGTAGAGGGCTTGGTAGGCAACGAGGATGTGGGGCAGATGTCGGCTTGGTACGTCCTGGCGGCATCGGGACTTCATCCCTATTGCCCGGGCGATACGCGCATGGAGATAACCAGTCCGCTGTTCGAGCGCGTCGTCTTCCGTTTGGATGAAGACTATTATCCGGGCAAGACGTTCACCATCGAGGCTCACGACAACAGCCCGGAGAACAAGTACATCCAGCGAGCCAAGCTGAACGGCAAGCCCTACAACCGCTGCTGGCTTGACTTCGCCGACATCGCAGCCGGCGGCCGGCTGGAGCTTTTCATGGGCAGCACGCCCAACGAGGAGTTCGGGGTGGGCGAGTGACCGAGACTTTTCCGGCGAAGACTCCGACGGGCGGAACCTTCATCTCCTTTTCTCTTAGTATAATGTGCAAAAGGGAGTATTATGTGGCAAATAGCAAACTTTCTGTAAAAAAATGAGAAAAAACTTAGAGAATATTAGGAAATGATTCCTATCTTTGTGCGGAAAATGCAATCGCTAATACCAACAATTACTAACTAAACATTAATTATTATGATGAAATCAAAGTTTCTTGCATGGGGCGGAATGCTTTTTGCTCTGTGTGCTATGTTGGCAGTAACGTCTTGTAGTAACAATGACGAAGAGGGAGATGGTAAGGTTAATCCGGATACCCCCCCGACACCTACGGCCATCAATGGCATGATGTCGGCCAGCGTCATGGGTATCGTCTCACCAGAAGAATATGGAATCCTGCGCGGTGTCACCGTCACATCGGGCGACCAGACTGTTCAGACCGACCTCAACGGCATGTATAAGTTCGACAGAGTGAACGTCGTGAACGGGCGCGTCGTATTGAAATTCAAGAAGAATGGCTACATGACCGTGGTCCGTTCCGTGCCTTTCCAAAAGACATTGCGTCTTGACGTATCGATGAAGGGTTGCTACGTGGAGTCATTCACGTCGTCTTCCGCCAAGACACTTTCGCTGTCGTGGGGCGACGTGCCTGTCACGGTAGTCCTTCCTGCCGACGGCTATGTTAAGGCCGACGGTACGGCGTACAACGGCGGCGTGGTAGCTCAGGCCGTCTATCTCGACCCGCAGGACATAAGATTCCCCGAGCAGATGCCTGGCGACCTGACCGCAGTGCGTACCGACAACTCCGAGGTTGAGCTCGTCAGCTATGGCATGGTAGCGGTTGAGCTGACTGATCCCGCCGGCAACAAACTGCAGTTGGCTCCCGGCAAGGCTGCCACAGTGACGTTCCCCCTCCCCGAGAAGTTCAAGTCGCCGGTGCTTCGTAATACCGTTCCTCTTTGGAGTTTCAACGAGGACACTGGCCTGTGGGTTGAAGAAGGCGAAGCCATGCTCAACGATGCAGGTACTGCTTATGTGGGCGAGGTGTCTCATTTCTCATGGCACAACCTCGACATGCCCGAGCTTCGCGCAACGCTCAAGGTGAAGGTGCAGGACAACGCAGGCAAGGCCGTTCCTGGTGTTCTGGTGAACATCGACGGGCAGCGTACGGCTCGCACAGACAATGACGGCATCGCTACCTGCACAGTGCCGAGCAATACGAACATGGTCATCTGGGTTCCCTCCGAGTCGTATGGCAACTATGCAGAGGTTTTGGATGAGTATGGCTGGCCTTTTGTCAATCCGGATATTATCGTGAAGCAGAATGTGACCCTCGCTCCGCAGGAAACGAAGACCATTACGATGTCGATGCCTTCCAAGATACCTGTCATCAGCGGTAAGGTAACCAACGAAGGCTCTGGCACAAAGCTGTGCGTCCTCTACGTGCTGTATGGCCATAGCGAAACACCTCACTACTTCTCCGACTACGAAGGCAACTTCTCGCTCTTGGCGCCTTCCGTCTATCGCGGACCTGCCACCATCGTGGCCCAGTATGGCGACGGATATAAGGTTCAGCAGGCTATCACGATTACCGATGCCGACCAGGTCATTAACCTGACAGCCAACACAAGTTCGCAAGCCACGCCAGGCGTCCTTATGGTTATAGGCGAAGGCCTCAACCTCAGGTATATGTTGCCCGATGCTTCTGACCCTTGCTGGAAGTCTGTAATCATTGACGAAAACGGCTTGAGAGTTGAAGCGTACGTTAGTCATCAGGAGATGGGAGTATGGGGAAACGTTAGCCTCTATATCCCTGACTACGTTGAGGGCCAGACCACCTTCACGGGTGACAAGAACTCCTTCAGTTATATGATGGAAGGCAACAGCGGCTGGACACAGCTCCAAAGCCAGGAAAAGCTCACCATCAACGTGACAAAGAGCGGCGACAACTACACCTTCAAGATTGCCAATGCAGACGCTACCCTGGTGGACAGGACTCTGGGTATGGATTGGGAGACCGCAGCAGCGGTTAAGTTTACCGTTGAGTTCACGGCTCAGCCTGGTGAAGCTATTAAGGAAGACCCTGTGGAATAATAAATTTCACGTTTATCTCCACATGATTCGATAAGAGACGAGGGCGGCCTGATCAGGTCGCCCTCGTCCTTTTCATCATAATCTCTCGTTCTTTTCATCATAATGAAAGAAGGCCGCCTCATTGGGCTGCCTTCCTTGCGGAGAGAGAGGGATTCGAACCCCCGGTGCCTCTCAGCACGCCGGTTTTCAAGACCGGTGTAATCGACCACTCTACCATCTCTCCGAGTGATGCGTTTCAAAAATGCGGTGCAAAGGTCGGAAGTTTTTTTGAACTGTGCAAACTTTTCCCGCTTTTTCTTTGTTAAGTTGTCAGAAAAGCCATTATTGAGGCGTTTCTTCCTCTTCCTGTTCCCCATGATGAGGGTCGGGGAAGCGCTTGTCGCCGTTGCTGACCTGCTCGTCCCACGGCTTGACGGTCTTCAGCTCGCCAGTCTGGTCGTCTTTTCTTGCCCAATACGTTCCGAGTCCCATAGTGCAAATCTTTTGGTTTCCACGTGCAAAAGTACAAAAAATATCCTTTCAAACCAAGAGCGGGATGGTTAAAAAGGTTAAATTGCACGGCAAAACAGGCACTTTTCTCCCTTTTATGTTGCAGATATGCATAGTAATGCGTAACTTTGCACTTGATTTAATTCACACAATTACTAACTAAACAATGTTATTATGAAAGCATTTAAGTTTCTTGTTGCTGCAATGGCAATGGCTTTTGCGATGAGTGCAAATGCAAAGGTTTTCGAGGACAATCACTTCTCTCTTAATGCGAACGTCGGTTCCTACGGTCCTTCGACTGCCGGCTTCGGACTTGGCGTAGCCTTCCAGACTGGCATTTACGAAAACGACTGGGTCTCATTGGATTGGGATGTGCTGCACTTTGAGTGGGACGCTCCCTTCAATTCTCCCGGCGATGCTGACCAGCTGAGTTTCAAGACGGGTCTGCGTGCCTTCAGCCCCTCGTTTGCCAACGACCACCTGCGCGTCTACACGAATCTGGACATGGGTTATGTTCTGGGCCTGACGAATATTGACAAGGTGAGGTCGAGCCATTTCTTCGGTCTGACCTACGGCTTGGGTCTGCAGCTCAACAAGAAGTGGTCTCTCGGCTACACGTTAAGCTACATAAAGAACGGCGACGGCAGCGGCAAGAGCCACTACGCAACCATCGGCTACACGCTCTAAGCCGAGAAGCCTCACATTTTTAATAATAGTTAAAGACTCGGGAACTGCCCACTTAGGGTGGTTCCCGAACTTTCTTTTTAAGAAATATCCTGACAAGTTTTTTATTTCCTTGTGTTGTGAGAAGGGACGCGTAATGAGGCGCTTCGAGTTCCCACACGTGGGAAAGGCCAACGCTACACGTGGGAAAGCCCTTCGCAACACGTTGCGATTGCCATCGCGACACGTCGAATTTATCGATGAAACCGCATGTTTTTGTTCAGAAATCACTTATTATCTGTCCTTTTTCACCTGTGCCGTCGGAGCCTCCGTTTTGTAAGGATTTGATTCATAACGTGCTGCAAAAACTCGCTCAAAATGACCCTCGGGAGCGCGTCTGGTCGTCCGTCGCAATTTTCATGATAAGAGGATGCCTTTTTCGAGAAATCCCTTGACAGAATTGACGTGAAGAGATGGTCGGTGCCTTGTATGCCTTGCAACAATTAAGCGTCAAGAATTTGCAAATATAAGATAATTATATTATCTTTGCAGTCGGAAACAAACAGATACGTCATATTTATGGACAATCAACGCTATATGATGCGAGGTGTGAGCGCTGCAAAAGAGGACGTTCACAACGCGATAAAAAACATCGACAAAGGCATATTCCCGCAGGCCTTCTGTAAGATTATACCGGACATCCTGGGCGGTGACCCGGAGTACTGCAACATCATGCACGCAGATGGTGCTGGCACTAAGTCGAGCCTCGCCTATATGTATTGGAAGGAGACGGGCGACCTGAGTGTCTGGAAGGACATTGCTCAGGACGCCCTCATCATGAACACGGACGACCTGCTCTGTGTGGGCGCCGTGGATAACATATTGGTTTCCTCGACGATAGGTCGCAACAAGATGCTCATTCCGGGTGAAGTCATTTCGGCCATCATCAACGGAACGGACGAGTTGATGCAGGAGTTGCGCGACATGGGGATTGGCATCTACGGCACGGGCGGCGAGACAGCCGACGTGGGCGACCTCGTGAGGACCATCATCGTGGATAGCACGGTGACTTGCCGCATGAAGCGAAGCGACGTCATCGACAATGCAAACATCCGCCCGGGCGATGTCATAGTGGGCCTTTCATCTTGTGGTCAAGCCACTTACGAGAAGGAGTACAACGGCGGCATGGGTAGCAACGGACTGACCTCCGCCCGCCATGACGTCTTCGCCAAGTACCTTGCGGAAAAGTATCCCGAAAGCTACGACCACGCCGTGCCCGAGGAGCTGGTGTATAGCGGACGCTATCGCTTGAATGAAGAATTAAGAATGAAGAATGAAGAATTTCCTGCCGGATCTGGAACAGACACAGGAAAAACTGTGTCGGCATTAGATTCTTCATTCTTCATTCTTCATCCTTCATTGCCAAACGTCGGCAAACTCGTCCTCTCTCCCACACGTACCTACGCCCCGGTCGTCAGGAAGATGCTCGACGAGATGCGGCCCAGAATACACGGCATGGTGCATTGCACGGGCGGCGCACAGACGAAAATCCTCCATTTCATCGGTGAAAACTGCCGCGTCGTCAAGGATAATATGTTCCCCGTCCCGCCGTTGTTCCAGATCATTCAAGACTGCAGCGGCACCGATTGGTCGGAGATGTATAAGGTCTTCAACATGGGCCATCGCCTCGAGGTCTATGTCGCTCCCGAGGATGCAGAGCGAGTCATCAGCATCTCGAAGAGCTTCAACATCGACGCGCAAGTGGTCGGCCGCATCGAGGAAGGCAGAAAGAGCCTCCTCATCAAGAGCCAGTACGGGGAGTTCGAATACTAAAATACAGCACTATGGAATGGATATTTCTAATAGCCCTCGTCGTCGTCATGTTCTTCGCATGGCGTCAGTTCTACCTCACACATAAGAAAAAGAACAACAAGCATAAGCACCATGCCTCTTAGCATTAGCTATGATACCTCGAATAAAGTCATTTTGTCCCCTTGAGGACTACCTGTTGAGAGTCGTGTTCGACGATGGGCGCATCGTGACGTATGACTTGAAAGACGATATCCGCACGATTCCCGATTTCCGTGCCTTGGAGACGGAGTGCGGTCTCTTTCAGAATGCGCAGCTCGATGCCAGTCGTACCTGCATCTCTTGGAACGACAGAATAGACTTGCCGAGTGACACGATATATGAATACGGGACAGATGAGGACACAGGATGCCTCAGTGTAGCCGAGGCTGAATGACTAATATAAATAAAGGATTAATGGAAAACAATCATCTCTTGGATAAGCTCGACGGGCTTGTGAGCCGCTTTGAGGAGGTCAGCACGCTCATTACTGACCCGGCCGTCATTGCCGATCAGAAGCGCTACGTCAAGCTGACCAAGGAATACAAAGACCTCGGGAAGATAGTCGAGGCACGAAAGGAATACATCGGCTGCTTGCAGAACGTGGCCGACGCCAAGGAGATGCTCACCATCGAGGAAGATGCCGAGACGAAGGAGATGCTGCGTGAAGAGCTCTCACAGAGCGAGAAGCGCATCCCCGAGCTTGAGGAAGAGATAAAACTTCTGCTTGTACCCGCCGACCCCGAGGACGACAAGAACATCGTGCTCGAAATACGTGGCGGCACGGGCGGCGACGAGGCGGCCCTCTTCGCGGGTGACCTTTTCCGCATGTACTCCAAGTTTTTCGAGATGAAAGGCTGGAAGATGGCGGTGAGCAGCTATAGCGAGGGAGCCGTCGGCGGCTACAAGGAAATCGTCTGCTCCGTGACGGGCGAAGGCGTCTATG
>CAMJOE010000040.1:0-20505 GCA_946407485.1 uncultured Prevotellaceae bacterium
GCAAGCTGCTACAACGCCATGACCATCGAAGGCTGCGAGGCACTCGTGGCTTGCATGAAGGAGTTTGAGGCAAAGCATTAGTTCATAGTTCATAATTCATAGTTCATAGTTATGAAAGTACTTGTAGCAACAGAGAAGCCATTCAGCAAGGTTGCTGTAGATGGCATTAAGGCAGTGACGGATGCTGCTGGATATGAACTTGTATTACTCGAGAAATACACAGAGAAGAGCCAGTTGCTCGATGCAGTGAAGGATGTCGATGCCATGATTATCCGCTCGGATAAGGTTGATGCCGAGGTGCTGGACGCTGCCAAGCAGTTGAAGATTGTGGTGCGAGCCGGTGCAGGTTACGACAATATCGACCTCGCAGCAGCTACGGCTCACAACGTCGTCGCCATGAACACCCCCGGTCAGAACGCCAACAGCGTGGCTGAGCTGGTCTTCGGTCTGCTTGTCTATGGCGTCCGCAATTTCTTCAACGGCACCAGCGGCACAGAGCTGAAGGGCAAGAAGCTTGGCATCCTCGCCTTCGGTAACGTGGGTCGCAACGTGGCTCGCGTGGCAAAAGGTTTCGGCATGGACATCGCCGCCTACGATGCTTACTGTCCCGCAGAAGTTATCGAGGCTGCTGGCGTGACGGCCGCAAAGAGTCAGGAAGAACTCTTCGAGACGTGCGACATCGTGTCGCTCCACATTCCCGCTACGCCGGAGACAAAGCAGAGCATCAACTACGACCTCGTAGGCAAGATGAAGAAGGGCGGCATCCTCGTGAACACAGCCCGCAAGGAAGTCATCGACGAAGCAGGTCTCATCAAGCTCATGGAAGAGCGCCAGGACCTGAAGTACCTGACGGACATCAAGCCCGATGCAGATGCTGAGTTCGCTAAGTTTGAAGGTCGCTACTTCGCTACGCCGAAGAAGATGGGTGCGCAGACAGCCGAAGCCAACGTCAACGCAGGCATCGCTGCCGCCAACCAGATTGTCGGCTTCCTGCGCGACGGAATCACGAAATTCCAAGTAAACAAGTAAACGAGTTGATAAGTAAACAAGTAGCAAGTTATGGCTGTTGTAAAACCATTTCGTGGCATTCGTCCACCGAAGGAATTCGTTGAGCAGGTAGAGAGTCGTCCTTACGATGTCCTTGACTCTGAGGAGGCTCGCGCTGAGGCTGGCGACAACGAGAAGTCGCTCTATCACATCATCAAGCCAGAGATTGACTTCCCCGTCGGCACAAGCGAGTACGACCCTCGCGTCTATGAGAAGGCCGCCGAGAACTTCCAGAAGTTCCAGGACAAGGGCTGGCTCAAGCAGGACAGCGAGGAGATGTACTACATCTATGCGCAGACGATGAACGGCAAGACGCAGTTCGGTCTTGTTGTGGCTGCGGCTGTTGAGGACTACATGAACGGCGTCATCAAGAAGCACGAGTTGACGCGCCGCGATAAGGAAGAGGATCGCATGAAGCACGTCCGCGTCAACAACGCGAACCTCGAGCCTGTCTTCTTCGCTTATCCCGACAATGCCGTGCTCGATGCACTCGTGAGCCGCATCGCAGCAACAACGCCCGAGTACGACTTCATCGCCCCCATCGACGGCTTCCGCCATCAGCTCTGGCTGGTCAAGGACGCAGAAGACATCCGCACCATCACCGAGGCCTTCGCCGCTATACCTTATTTATATATAGCAGACGGACACCATCGCAGTGCTGCGGCAGCGCTCGTGGGTGCTGAGAAGGCAAAGCAGAACCCGAATCATCGTGGCGACGAGGAGTACAACTACTTCATGGCCGTCTGCTTCCCCGCAAGCCAGCTCACCATCCTCGACTACAACCGCGTTGTCAAGGACCTCAACGGCATGAGCGACGAGCAGTTCCTTGATGCGCTTAGCAAGAACTTCGTCGTCACAACCAAAGGTGCCGAGCCTTATCGTCCTGCACAATTGCATGAGTTCAGTCTCTATCTGGGTGGCGTTTGGTACAGCCTCAAACTCAAAGACGGCCTTTGCGACGAGAGCGACCCCATCGGCAGCCTCGACGTCAGCATCAGCAGTAACCTCATCTTGGACGAACTGCTTGGCATCAAGGACTTGCGCAGTGACAAGCGCATCGACTTCGTTGGCGGCTTGCGCGGCTTGGGCGAACTGAAGCGTCGCGTGGATAGTGGCGAGATGAAGATGGCCTTGGCCCTCTATCCCGTCAGCATGCAGCAAATCATGAACATCGCCGACAGCGGCAACATCATGCCGCCCAAGGCCACATGGTTCGAGCCGAAGCTGAGGTCAGGGCTGGTGATACATAAATTGATCTAGTACATCTAGATTATCTAGAATCTCTAGAGCGTCTAGAACTTCTAGAAAATGACAGACCTTTACAAAACCATAGCAGTCAAAAGCGAGGGCACTTACACTGAACTCAGGAGTAAGTTCCTCGCTTTTGCGCATCCTGTCAGCACGGTTGAGGAGGCGATGGCGCTCGTGGAGCAGTATCAGAAGAAGTACTACGATGCCCGTCACGTCTGCTGGGCATACATGATTGGGGCAGACAGAGAGACGTTCCGCTCCAACGACAACGGCGAACCGAGCGGCACGGCAGGCAAACCCATCCTCGGACAAATCAACTCCAATGAGCTGACCAACATTATCATCCTTGTCGTCCGCTACTTTGGCGGCGTGAAGCTCGGCACAAGCGGACTCATTGTGGCCTATCGCACGGCAGCCGCCGAAGCCATCGCCAACGCTACCATCGAGGAGCGGCAAGTTGAGGCAGAGTACGACTTCAGCTTCGAATATCCATTGATGAATGCCGTGATGAAAGTTGTCCGCGACATGGAAGCCCGTGTCCTCTCGCAGACCTACGACATGGACGTGCAGATGCGTGTCAGCATCCGCCAAGGCCGCCTCGAAGAACTCAAGACGCGCCTTAAGAAGGCCATCGAACCCTATTAAGCAGTAAACAATCCTTAATCCAAGGTTTTGAGAGTAGCCTGACCCTCTTAACTCTCATAAAGGTTGTTTAGAACTAAAGAGAAGAATAATGAAAAGGGATGCGCAGCGAAGAACTTCACGAGTGGATGTTAAAAGACACACGAGTAAATGGCAGTTTACTCGTGTATAAATGGCAATTTACTAGTGTATAGTTTACTTGCGACACGTGGATGAACTTGGCAGGAGCTTCGCAAGGAACTCCAGAAACCCTGAACCCTCAAATATAAATCCTCCCCAGAAAAAGAGAGAAAGCAATCTGCTCCATAACTATGAAGAAGACATATCAAGAACCCACCGTGATGCTCGTCTGGCTGCTTCAGCGACAGCATCTTCTCTCTGGAAGCAACGGCCTGAGCGGCGAGATATCCGGCTACACTGCTGCCTCGGACGGTTTCAGTCAGGAGGACGACGACAACCCCGTCAAAGAACATTCCAATGTATGGGAGGAGTGGTAGGACGCCAAAGCATTGACGATTGAACGTCGCCGCATTACACATTATATATATATAGTAAACTAAGCAAAACAGATTCCACATGAAGAGGTTGTTTTATCTTGCTCTCTTTGCCCTGACCGGATGGCTCGGGGCATGGGCGCAGGGGATGATGGTTTGGAAAGACGGCATCCCGAGCACTATCTATCTGGCAGACGCGGACTCCGTCACGTTCTTCACTCCTGACGACGAACAGTTGCTTGTGAGGGAACGGCTTCTCACCATCACGGAAGCGGAAGACCCCGTTCAGCAGACACTCCACTCTCGCTCGCGCGCCTCTTTGTACGACGGCGGAGAACTTCTCACGGCCTCGTGGACACAAGGCGACAAGCTGACTTACTGCAACCTCAGCAGGATGAATCCCAGCACATATGCAATCTACAGCGGAGAGTTGACGGCCGCCACCACAGCTACCGTCTCGCAGTTCACGGGCAGCGTCACTTGCTATACTGGCGACTACCTCGCCGTGGTCTATCCGGCGACGACGTTTGTCACAAACAAAAGCTACACCATATGCCTCTCCGGGCAGGACGGTACGTTGGAGACTCTTGCAAGGAACTTCCACTGCGTCTATGGCAAGGCAAAGGTCAAGTCGGTCTCCGAAGGCACAGCCACCGCCGACATGATGAAGATGAAGAGCCTGCTCACCGTCTGCAAGTTCTCTTTCATCGACAAAGCCACCAGCCAGCCCATTCATGTCAAGTCACTCGACATCAGCTACGGCGGTACAGGCTCGGATGCAGGCACCTATCCGCAGACAGCTACGGTGTCGATTGACAAAAACACCGAACAGGCCAACATCCATGCTCAAGGCGTAAAAGGCAATTCAGCTCTCAGCATCGTATGCGAATCCGCCAGTGCTGCCGTATATGTAGCCCTGCTGCCCACGGGAGGACAGCGCACCTTCCAGTTCATCGTCACCGACGACAGTGGCAGCACATATTATGGCACTGCCAAAGCCACGCTCACCGAAGGCAAATATGTGACTGCCGCAGGACTCAAACTGACCAAGTACGAAAACTAAATAACCACCCATATTATGAAAACAAGACAATCATTACGACTGCTCGCCACAGCTCTTCTGGCTCTCGGAGCAGCATCCGGCGCGTTGGCCCAAGAATACATCACCGAGGTGATGACCATTGGTGCCGAGAAAGGCAAAGGCGGGAATGTGAGGAAAGAGTACTCAGACAAAGGATGGACAGTTGTCAATTCCGACCTGAATGCTGGTGCCGGCGGCTGGGACATCTATATCGCCTACAAGACGAGCAGCACGGCCAATCCCAAGACCGGCTACATCACCGACATCTGCGTTACTGACCATGAAGCAGGTGACAGCTACGTATACAATGGACGCACCTATCACAGGGTAGCAAATAACAGCGGCTTCAATGGCGACCTTAACAAAGGTTGCGGTTCAGGAACGGCATACATCGTAGCCTATTACACCCGCGACCGCAATAGTCTGGGAACTTGTGGCGGCACCAAGCGCGTGATGACCAGACTATCAATATCAAACAAAGCTGATGACGGCGACACATGGACGGAGGGTATATACTGGCGTTTCACCAATAATACAAGCGACGGCTACACCGGCGTCGCAGATATGAACAGAGATGCCGGCGGCAACGACATCTTCATCCAGCAGCACTTCACCACGCAGACGATGAAGTGGAAGGAGGAACCCACCTTCTCCGATGGCCTCATCTACAATGGAGAAGAACAGGCGCTCGTAACCAACAACCCGTGGGAAACCAACCAGCCGGCAACGTTGAAATACAAGGTGAATGATGGAGATTGGTCGAGCAGCGTGCCGAAAGGACTTGCCGTGGGCAACTATATCGTTTCGGCGTACCTGGACCCCGTCTTCACCTATTGGGGTATTAGGCCTTATCCACTCTATATTGGCTGGATTACCAGTCAATTCGCCAACAATTCTTCAGTCATCACCAACACCATCACCATCAACCCGCCCATCGTAAAGGCCGACAACCTGACGGGCGTGTTCAACCAGGCCGACAAGAAGGTGCTCCTCTCGTGGGATATCCCCTCCATTCCCGGCAACTACGCTGATTTCAAGTGGGTGGTCTATCGTGACGGTATGAAGATAGACGAACTGGCTCACGACGTGACAAGTTACTCCGACACCGGCTACACCAACGAGACTGCACCAGTCTATGACGTCTATTATGTGTCGAACTTCTGGGACGTGACGACGCAGCGCGACGATACGAAGGCCAGCGTCACTGTGAGCACCACGCGAACCGTGCCCATCCGCAACCTCAAAGTGGATCAGCAGCCAGACCGCATCGTCTTCACTTGGACTTCCGATGCTTATCGCAAGGGCTTCGGCAACGAGTTCAAAATCTATGTGGACGATGAGACACTGCCCATCTTCACGCTCACGCCTGCTGATATGCAGGACTCCTTCCAATGGGAACACCGCACCACCGACCAGCACACCAATCGGCAGGACAAGAAGGATCCAGAGACTGGCGTGACATACACAGAGGAACCGTTGAACGCCTGTGCCCCGCACACCTACCGCATAGAAGGCATCATCGGCGACAAGGTGCTCAACACCAGTACCGCCAAGCAGAAGGCTATCGGAGAGGGTACGAAGTTCTACAGCCTCGACACCACGAAGGGTGTTTATGAGGGCTCGGTGAAACTATCATGGCACGTCGATCAACAGGGGTCGCCGCTGGCCAAGACCTACATCGTGGAGCGTCGGCGTGCCGAGCAGGAAAGCGAGGCATGGGAAGTGCTGACGCGGATGTCGAGCACTGAAGACTACCTCATATACACTGACGATAAAGCTCTGCCTGGCGTCTACTATGAGTACCGCGTGACCGTAGAGGACAAGTGCGACGACGGCAGCATCATCCAAAGCAACCTGGTCGACATCGGCTTTGCCAAAAGCACCGGCACCGTCACTGGCAACATCTCATACGGCTCCACCGGCACTGCCGTGCAAGGCGTCGATGTGGAGATGGTGATGACAAGCAGCGGGGGCGAATATCTGGAGCAGTTCCACTCCGTCTATTTCACCGACATGAACGGTGCCGTAACGTGGCAGTATCCCTCCGACGACTATGCCGCCGGCAAATTTGCCACCGGCGACTTCTCCATTCAGTTGTGGCTCTATCCCGAGGCATTCAGCGAGGGCACGATAGTAGACTTCGGCAACGGTGCCGGCTTGGGCATGACAGCAAGTGGCGGACTGACCTTTGCCGGAGGAAATCTGCAATCCCAGACCTTCGAGGGTATCACCCTCAAGCAGAACGCTTACAACCATGTGGCACTGACCCGCAGCGGGCAGACACTGACCTGCTATGTGCTGACTATCGCTAACAGCACAGAAACCAACGTCCAGAAGTCTACGCTGACGCTGAGCGATGCCACATTACAGCTGGCTGATGCCAGACAGTTCACCCTCGGTCACTTCAAGGGTACTGCCGACGAGTTCCGCCTATGGACGAAGTGCCTCAGCGAGGACACTATCATGGAGAACTACGACCACCTGCTCGTGGGCGACGAGAATCAGTTGGAAACCTACTGGACCTTCGACGAGGGTCTTGGAGCCCAGTTCTTCGACTACACGCGCGACGGCACCAACTACCGCAAGCACCATGGACACATGGGCAGCAACGCGCAACCATCGACACTCACTCCAGGTGCGCTGCGGCTGAAGGCCAAGACCGATGCCGACGGCAACTACTCCATCCAAGGCATACCGTTCACCGGCGAGGGCACTACCTACTCCATCATCCCCTTGTACGGCATCCACGAGTTCAAGCCCAGCAAGGTGCTACGTTTCGTAGGCAAGAGTTCGCTTGCCCATGCCGTCGACTTCGAGGACGTGTCGTCGTTTACCATGAGCGGCTACATCTACTATGCCGGCACCAACATACCCGTAGAGGGCGTGATGATGTATGTTGACGGCATAGCTCAGAGCAAGGAAGGCAAGGCGGTGCAGACCAACAGTGACGGCCTGTACACCCTCTCCGTGCCCATCGGCAACCACTACGTCGAGGCCCGCCTCGGCAGCCACACGTTTGTGGACGGCGGACGCTGGCCCACACAGGGCACATTCTACTTCGACCGTGCCGTGCAGCACGACTTTTCTGACTCCACGTTAGTGAACTTCGTCGGCCGTGTGGGCGGCGGCGAGCGCAACGACACGCTGGCAGTGGGCTTCGGCGAGTCGAAGAACAACATCGGTATTGCCGAAATACAGTTGGGGCTGCTCAACGAGTCGTTCTCGTTCAATATGCAGGACGACCACTTCAGCGACGCGACGTCGCAGCGCACTTGGCAGAGCGACACCACCTCGATACGGAGCACGACAACGACCGAAGTGGGCGACGATGCAAGGTACATCAAGATACGCACCGACTCGCTCACCGGTGAGTTCTCGGCTCTGCTGCCGCCACTGAAATACATCACCAGAAGTATACAGGTCAGGAAGAATCCCGACATTGAGTTCACTTCGTTGCCAGAAATAGACCTTACCCAAGTGGGACAGGAACTGACAGACTCCTTAATGCAAGTGGTGGACGGCGACTCGGTGTGGTGTTACTACAAGTATAACACCAAGATGATTCAGACCTACTTTGCCCCGCCACAGTTGGACGTCCTGCAGAGTGGCAACGAGACGGGAGCCTACGGCATCAAGACGCTGAAGGACTATGTGATAGACTATGGCACGAGTCAGGACACAATCACCATCGACAACATCTGGAGCAAGGAAGCCGACGGCAGCATAACCTATCTGCTGGGCTATCCGCTCTACGAGATGGGCGACTGGTATTCCTTTAATCTCTTTGCATACGAAACCTACAACAACTACGACAGTGACGAGGCTGTCAGCAACATTATCCCGCTGCCCGGGCAGGTCATCACCATTGTCAACGAGATGTCAAGCGAACAGCCGGTGGTGTTCAAGGTGGATGACCCGGCATCGGACTACAAGGTCGGCGACATCTACAGTCCCAAGCCAGACACCTATCAGCTGGGGGCTGACGGCAGGGGCACCTACGAATGGCAGGCAGGATTGCCTAACATTACGGCTCCTTACACGCGCAACTTCAACGTTACAATGGAGCGCAACGGACGCACGTACGTCATGACGGACATGCCCGCCGTAGTGCTCGGTCATCTGTCCACCGGCAACAACTTCGTCACAAAGGGTCCCGATGTCGTCGACTTCGTGCTGCGCGACCCGCCAGGAGCCAAGTCGAAGACCACGTTGAAGAGTGCCAGCTATACGCAGTACAGCAAAATCTCCTTTGACAAGGCCTACGGCGATGAGAAATTTGTATTGGATCTTATTAAAGGTTCGTCTCTTGACATTGGGAATGGTGTAGGATTTATAGTTTTGTCATCGGCGTCATCTCAAATTGATGTAGGCGGTGGAATACACGCTACATGGGAAAAAGGCACCAAGGACGAGACCAAGACCAACTTCACCGTAACCGAGAGCATCTCTACAGGAACCGCATACCCATACGTAGGCAGCGACGGCGACGTGTATGTAGGTACGTCCTACAACCTGCTCTTAGGTGAGGTGCGCAATCTGGAGGTCACCCGAGAAGACCGAAACTCACCCTACACCCTGCAAGTAAAGGATGCCTTCTCGATGGGCACTGAGATTGCTACCAGCTTCAAATACTCGCAGTATGAGATAACAACGGTGATGATACCCAAGTGGAAAGAGCAGCGCAACAGTTTTCTCACAGAGGTGGCCGACAGCATTACGGCCTACCAGTATGTGAACACTGGTGACAAGTCGGTCTATCTCACATGGCTCAAACCCGGTGACGAATGGTATGGCAAATTTGGCTATCGCTATGTTCCCGCAGATTTCGTGGACGAAGAAGACAGTGTAAACTGGTGCAACATTCAGATAGACAACTGGATAGGAGCAATAAAACATAACGAAGAGGAAAAGGTAAAAGTAATCGAAGAGGGCAAGTTTGAGAACTTCTCTATCGATGGAGGCGACACCTATACCTATTCCACACACAACGAAAGGTCGTATGGATCAGGAGACGTCTGGAGCTGGAAGATAGGCGGCATCTTCAACCTTACAACAGGACATATGATTAAAAATGCAGCCAAAATTGGGCTGAATGTTACTCTCACCACTGAGAACGGGCGAACGAAAGGCGAGGATGAGATGACTACCCATGGCAACTACCAAGACTGGGAATATACCATCTATGACGGTAACCGAGACGTTGATCTGTCCATCAATAAATACGCGGTAACAGGCGATAGTAACGGATGGCACTCTAACAGCGACATCTTCACCATCTTCGGCGGCCAGACCTACAACCCCTTCGAGCCAGCCGACTCTACTATCTACTACAAGCCGGGCACACCCTTGGGCAACGGCACCGTGCAGATGGAACAGCCCAACCTGGGCATAGCCATGGGTGACCAGAACCCAGCGAAGAACGTCACCCTGACCGACATCCCCTCCGGACAGGAGGCCAATGTCACGCTTTACTGTACCAACATGGCCAACGTGCATCAGGGCGTCAACTTCAGCTATAACCTCCTCATCGTAGAGAAGACCAACGACCAGGGACTGGAGATACTCATGGACGGCGTGCCCATCAACGGGCGCTCGGTGCTGCTGAACCAAAGCGAGACCACGAAGAAGGTGCTCACCATCCGTCAGACTGACCAGAGCATCCTCGACTATGAGGGCATCAAGATACGCTTCTGCTCGCAGTACCAGCCTTTGAAAATCTACGACGAAGTGACGCTCAACGCACACTTCATCCCCTCGTCGTCGCCAGTTGACCTCGTCATCAGCGAGCCTGTGCTCAACATTATGACTCTGGATCATAATGAGGGAAACTTGGAGATGAAGGTTACTAACTTCAACCGTCAGTTCAAGGGCATGACGAAGATAGGTGTAGAGTATCGATTCGAGGGCTCCACCACCTGGTCGCGTCCCGACACGCTGGCATTCTTTGTCAACCGTGCCGACTCCACAAAACTGCACGATCAAGTGCTGCCCGCCACGGGCGACCTGCGCTTGCGCTTCAACATGAGCGACGATAACACATACCCACAGGGCTCATACACCTTCCGCGCCTACACCAGCACGATGTATGGCACCGAGACCGTCAATGCGTACAGCAGCGAGATAACAGTGGTAAAAGACAACATGAGGCCGCGTAACCTCACTACACCCGAACCGACAAACGGCATCTTGCGCTATGGCGATGACATTGCCATCGAGTTCAACGAGGACATCGTGCCGGGCTATGTCTCCGACAAGAACATCATCATTACGGCTAAACTGAACAGCCAGCCCATCGACCACGACGTGGCCAAGCTGTTGACGCCCTATTTGGAAGAACAGAAAACCATCAATCCCATCTTCCTGAACGGCGACTTCTCATTCGACTTCTGGTTTATTTGGGGAGCGTCGGGCACTATCCTCAGCCATGGAGGGAAAAGATTCAGCTTGGGTGTCAACGATAGAGGAAATGTTGTTGTCAAAACAGGAAATACAGAATTCGTGAGCCAGAACACAATACCTCTTGGAGAATGGACATATATGACATTCAGTTTCAGTGCCAGTAAGCAGACGTTCTCGGTATTGGCACAGTATGAAACGACAACAGCCTACTTGTTTACCGACGAGAATGTCCCGTTAGAGGCATTAATGGGTGTTGACTACTCCAGCGACAACTATCTCTATCTGGGCGACATCACAGGTGCCATCCACGACCTGAGCCTGTATAATATCTACCGTGACCCGATAGAAGCGGCTGCGACAAAGAACCAGGCAAAAGACAACTATGTCAACGGTCTGGTGAACCATTGGCCCATGAACGAGGGACACGGCACGGCGGCCACCGACACGCGCCACACACACGACTTCATCGTCAAAGATATGTGGTTGATGAATCACGAGAACCATGCAGTGACCTTAGATGACAATCAAGGTATTCAGGCCAACATTTCGCGTATCAACACAAGTCGCGGCGACAGTTATGCCATAGAGCTATGGGCAAAGAAAGCCAATACTTTAGACAAGGAGCAGACAGTCTTCGAGACAGGAACAGGCACCGGGGACAAACTCCGGCTCTATTACGACTTGGAGGGCAATGTCGTGCTGAACTATGGCGGGAAGAAGCAAACCGTGGTGCCGGAAAGTCTTGTAGACTATCGTGTCTGGCATCATTTGGCACTCAATGTGGTACGCGGACAGGCAGCCAGTTTCTATTTCGACGGACAGCGGACGGCTGTCATCTCAGAGAACGACGTGCCGCCAATATCAGGTGCGTTCATAAAGGTTGGAGAGAACATGGGGTATGCAGGGCGTATAGACGAACTGCGCATCTGGCACGCCACGTTGTCGGAGGAACGCCTGTTGTCGAATATGTACAACAGCATTGACACAACCGATGTCTACTCCCATGGCCTCGTGGCTTACTATCCCTTCGAAAAGGATGGCGTCATCGACGGCATTGAACATAAGATAGGAACATTAGAGAATATGGCTCCTGGAGCTTCCGGGGACGATGACATGTATAGCGTGAACAGCGAGGCTTCCTACCTTGTAATAGATATGGTTGATGTGCCTCCCTTGAAATCTGCACCAAAAGAAAGCCGTATCTTAGCCAAGCCGGTGGCCTCTGAGCGCAAGATTGTCATCATGCCGCTGGAGGGCTCCACTGTCAGCGCACGCGACTTGGAGGGCACTATGCTCAACATCACTGTCGACAAGATCAACGACATGCACGGCAACCAGTCGCTGCCCATCCGTTGGCAAGTCTACTGCCAGCGCAACACACTGAAGTGGACGAAGGACTCGGTGAACGTCATCAAGCAGTACGGCGATGACTATACCTTCGACGTGGACATTGAGAACCGTAGCGGCAGGACGGAATACTATACATTATATAATATGCCGCAGTGGCTGACGCTTGTCGACAGCGAGCGCACTGACGACGTGCAGCCCCTGAGGACGAAGACGCTACGCTTCCAGATCAACCCGCTGGTGGCTGTGGGCAACTACGACATCACCATCGGTCTGCAGGGCAACTATGAGATACAGGAGCCGCTGCGCATTGTCATGAAAGTGAGCGGACAGACACCCGAATGGGCTGTCGACCCGACGAAGTACGACCACCAGATGACCATCATCGGGCAAATCAACATAAACGGCGTACTCATGGAGAATGCCGAGAGCATGGTGGCCGCCTTCATTGATGGCGAATGCCGTGGCGTGGCATCGCCCACCAAGGTACGCGGCGCTGCCTACGTCACACTGGGTGTCTATGGCACCGACATCGAGCCAATGGACCGCAACAAGCCCGTTACGTTCCGCATCTGGGATGCTTCGAAGGGTGTGGCATACACCGACGTACAGATTGCTGTCGATGGCAATGCCACCGATGTCCTCTTCCAGCAGGACAAGATGATTGGCAACTACGACTCGCCTGCCATCTGGACAAAGAGCGACAAGGTGGAGCAACTCATACCCATCCACGAGAACTGGAACTGGATAGCCTTCGGCGTTGAGCCGCAGACCTCATATCTCGACCTTATCTTCAGTGAATATCAAGGCTGGGAGATGATTCTCAAGAACCGTGACACCTTCAGCGACTCCAACGGCGTGGAATGGAACGGCAATCTCGCCCCGAGAGCAAACGACATGTACAAACTGAAAGTGTCGCGCACGCCTGCCACGCTTCATCAGGAACTTGCCACGCAGCTGTCTGTTTCCGGCCGTCAGCCGTCAGCCTCCGAGATGCCTGTCACGCTCAGGAAGAACTGGAACTGGATAGCTTACACGCCTCTGACGACGATGACCATTGGCGAGGCTCTGGCAGGAGCCAATCCGCAGGTGGGCGACATCGTGAAGTCGCAGACTGCCGTCTCCATCTATGGTCCCACCGGTTGGGAAGGCACACTCCAGTCGCTCGAAAGCGGCCACGGATATGTCTATTTCAGCACCGACTCTACGGAGAAGCAGTTTGTCTATCCCGCCGCCTCCATGTCTTCATCCCGCATGTCTGCGCCGCGTCGGAAAGCAGAGCCGCTGAGCATCTTCACACCCGTCAGCAAATATCTCTATCCGAACAACATGACGATGGTGGTGCGCCTGACAGACGGCGAGAACGTGGCAGACACCTGCGAGCTTGCAGCCTTTGTGGGCGACGAATGTCGCGGGGCAACGCGGGCCATGAATGGCCTCTACTATCTCGTCATTACCGGCGAGGGAGCAGGTCAGCCCATGACATTGCGCACCTGCCTTGACGGAGAGATCGTCACCATCGACGAATCGTTGCAGTTCGTGAGCGATGCCAACATCGGCACATTCTGGCAGCCCTACGTCATCGACTTGCAGGACATCATCACCGGCATCACCACGCCCGACGGCACAGCCAAAGACGACGATTGGTACTCCCTGCAAGGCTTCAAACTCGGACGCCGCCCATCCCTCCCTGGTGTCTATATCCACCGAGGCAAAGCGGTAATTGTCAAAGAATAATGAAAGACCACTTCAGGCCTCCCCGTGCAGGGAGGCCTGAAGTTTTCCTTCTAAGGAAGAGAGTTAGACGTAGCCGGGCATCAGAAGAAGACGATCGTACGGCCGAAGCCATCGCCAACGCTACCATCGAGGAGCGACAAGTCGAGGCGGAGTACGACTTCAGCTTCGAATATCCATTGATGAATGCCGTGATGAAAGTTGTCCGCGACATGGAAGCCCGTGTCCTCTCGCAGACCTACGACATGGACGTGCAGATGCGCGTCAGCATCCGCCAAGGCCGCCTCGAAGAGCTCAAGACGCGCCTAAAGAAGGCCATCTCGCCCTTCTGACTGTTGTTGCCAATTGTCGTTATGACGTTATTACGCGGCTTCCTTGTCTCGTCATAACGTTATCCCGTGATAACGTCATAACGAATCGATTTCTCACACGATATTCCTTGTCCCGTTGCAGGCGGGATAGTTTGAGCAGCTCCAGAATTCTCTGCCGGAGTTCATGCCCTTCTTTGCCATGCGCTTTATCATGGGCTTGCCGCATTGCGGACAGAGTGGCGCATCGTCTTGTCGGCTCTTCTCGGTTCGATGGGCGAGGCGTTCTGCTGTCAGGGCCTCCGTGAAGCCGCCTACCTCGCGGAATGTCGCCAACTGGTTCTCTATCTGCCTGCTGAGCATCAGGACAAGACGGTTGCAGAGGACTAAGATGCAGTTAGCCACCGTCATCGAATCCTCGGAAAGCAGCCACTTGTCGAAGCGGTGCTTCTGCTTCAAGATGTGGATGCTGCTTTGGTAGAGGACATCGTCCTAATAGTCCGGCTTGTCGAGCCTTGCACTTGCCACCTCGATGTATTCTGCCGAATGTGTTGACCACGGCAACTGTTCATGCCTCAGCAGCCAGTTCAGGTAGTCGTTGGCAAGTTCCGAGAGCGTGGCGCGGGCAACGTCCGTGAGCTTCATCTCCGTCTCCTTCGAAGTGGAGTGCCGCGAGTTGCCTTCGGCGATATTGGCTGGAGCAGAACGTGCAGCTTGCGTCATCTGGTCGAACTGCCGTCCGCAAGGGTCGTTCGAGTGATTGAGGAAGCGCGAACAGAAGTCCTGCGTCGCCAGTTGAATCACGTTCGCCATCACCCAAGTGTCGAGCCAATAGAAACCGAAACGAGAGATTTGCATGATGTCTGGTCTTTAGTTTTTAATCTTTTGTTATCAATCTTTTGTCGTAATGACGTTATGACGTGATTTCGTTATGACGAAGGTTTTCGTTATCACGAAATTCCGTTATTTCGTTATTTCGTTATTTCGATATTCCGTTATCTCGTCATGACGTTATAACGCCATTTCTCCGCAAAGTTACAAAAACTTTCCTTTGCCGCAAAGCCTTTCCGCTTCGTTTCCCCTTTTGCACAGCCTGCGCACGCTTGTTTTTGAAATATTTCATCAAAAAATGTGCCTTCGTGTTTCATGTTTCATATAAATTCGCTATCTTTGCAACGGAATTGAGGCCAAAGTGCCTCTTCTCCAAGTTTATTTGCTCAATCTCCTCACGAACTGCTACCTCGAAAGAGATTAAAGAGCAAAAACTAACGTCTGTTGAAGCAGCACCTATCTAGTGCAGGCTTCACCATAAGACGTTAGAGGTTGTAGCAGACCTGTGAGGAGTATGGCAGGTCTGCACTTTTCTTATGTCCATAAGTGTTGTGCGGGGCTTCAAAAAATAAAGGCAAGCGGTATAGCACATAATTTATAAAGAAAACAATTATGAAAAAGAAAATTTTATTATCACTACTGGCAATGTTCCTTATGTTATCTCCAGTTAAAGGTAGGGTGCATATAAGGTATGTTGGTCCCAGACCACAACCAACAGAAGCAGAAAAAGAAGCTAATGATAAAAGGGATATGGTTCTCGCTGTTGTAGGCATTATATTCTTTGGCACAATCTTCTATTATGGTAATAAAAAGAAATAGTTATTTTTAAAGATATGATAAGAATTCCCGTTCGAAACACAATAGTTTCTCCGTCTCTAGATTTAATAAAATATCAGTCAAGTCTGATGGTTATTGCTGCCTATGCAAAGGCTGCTAATCAAATTGAGTTGTACAACCAGGCTAAGGAGGCTCACGATAATACGGTTCGTCAATATAATGCAAGAACAGCTCCAAAGAAAAAGAGTTTTTGGGAGCAATTTAAGGATAATCTAACTTTCAATATGGATACGCAAGTTGCGATTCCACAATTCTATTTAGAGGAAGACCCTTCTTTTTCTGCAATGTGTGAGGGTATTCGTGGATTATCGTCTTATCAAGTATTAGAAGGACTTCGTGATGCTGTCGCCCGACACAATAGAGTATATGGTACATAGGCTAAATAAACGCAGGCTTTACGGCATGTAATAAAACAGATTAATTACTATATCTCATCACAGTATAGCTATAAGTAAAAGCAGGAAAAGGTGTTTTTCCTTTTCCTGCTTGAATTATCTATTTCCTTCTGAATTATCTCGTTTCCATGATTTGGAAGCGTTTTCCTTTTCCGATTTCTTAGTTTCGTCGACAGGAAAGAATAAGAAGTAAGAGCATGACAATAAATGTCATTTCAGGTAATTCAACCATTCTTTCTATTTTTTTAAGTTTAGTGGGCATCCGCCCGAATTATCTCCAGAGCCACTGCTCTGTACACTCTTTCATTTACAAACAGCGTGCCAAAGTTCATGATGTGACAACTTGACATGAGATAAGATAACATGTTATTTGGAATGTGAGGTCGCCGTTGATGGTTTGCAGTGGCGACCTCTCGAAGATTTTGACTTATCTATGCTTTAATACTTTTATTCCTCGCAGCCTTTGTTTTTTTTCAAGGAGGACTTTGGCGGTTTTGTCGAAGTCACTTCCCATGAGACGCATTTCGCTGTCGCGGTTAATCTCGAACTCGCGTTTTAGCTTCTCTATCGACTTCTTTCCGACTTGCTTATCCTCGCTTGCGGTATTCGCGGGGCGAGAGGCCTTTCATGCGGAGGAAGAACTTGCTCAGTGAGGGAGTGTCGGCGAAATGGAGGCGGTCGGCGATTTGCTGGATGCTGAGGCTCGATGTTCGCAGCAGGAAGGATGCTTCCATCATGAGCATCTGGTTGATGTAGTCGATGACGGTGCGACCCGACACTTGGCGGACGATGCGCGAGAGATAGACGCTGGAGATGTTGAGCCGTGAGGCATAGAATGCGATGTCGTGATGCTCGGCGAAGTGCTGGGGAAGCAGACGAATGAAGTCGGTGAATATCTCCTCGATGCGTTGAGGTGTCTGTATGTGCGAGATGGCTTTTGTTTCAGCATCCAGCAGGTCGAGCAAGAAGATGGCGTAGAGCATCTGCAGAATCTTCGTCTTGTAGATGTGGTCGGAATGCAGGTAAGCGACAATCTCGTGCATCTTCTCGGAAAGACGGAGCGCGTCGTCATGCCTGAGCGTCAGTTTTGGCTCGTGGAGACGGACAATCGGGGCGTAGGCGATGCTGACGAGATCACGCGTCGTAGGCAGTTCCAGGGACAAGTGCTCGTCGGCCAGCAGGCAGATGCCCCGATAGTTCTCCGAGGCTGCGACGATGGTCACTTCAAGTCCGGGCGAGTAGATGTAGAGGTCGTCGGGCTTGAGCGTCAGCTCCTTCCCGTTGTAGATGATGCTGAGCCATCCCTCAAGGACGAGCGTGAACGTGTAGGCAGCCATGAATCCCTGCGTCTTGTTCGCGCGGAAGGTAATGGCGGCATCCGTCTCATTGCAGTACATCTTCCCGTCCCATCCTTCGAAGGGACGACTGCCGTGCATCTTTATCCAGGCTTCTTCGAGACTATACATTATATATTAATTAAGAATTAAGAGTGAAGAATGAAGAATTAAGATGTCAATCTTCAATTCTCAATCTTCAATCTTCAATGTTCTGAGGGCAAAGTTACGAAGAATAATTGAAAGTTGTATCGTTTCGGACAAGTTTTGTGCCGTCCGGGATTGCAAAAGATAGGGAAAAGATTCGTAACTTTGCAGAGCAAATCAGATAATCTATCAACTAACTAACACAAAAACATTATGGAAGCAAAGAAATCAATCGAAGCATTACAGTTTTTCGTGACGCACTTGGCCGAAGGTGCCATCGTACACAAGCAGCAGGGTATGATCTTCAAGTCGCAAGGCTTTACGAAGCTCGGGCAGAAGTACATCGACCACTTCGGCGAAGAGATGGGCTGGGTGGAGAAGTTCACGGAGCGCATCCTCGACCTCGGCGGCGAAGTGAAGTTCGAGGGCATGAAGGAGCGCGAGCTCATCAAGAATCCCATCGAGTACGTCAAGGCTGACCTCGCCATCCAGCAGCCCGGCGTTGAGTTGCTGCTCAAGTGCATGGAGACGGTGAAGGACGATCCCACCACCTACGACATCATGAAGGATTACTTGAAGGACGAGGAGGAAGACCTCTACTGGAGCCAGGGCGCACTGGACATGATGGAGTGCATCGGTGTGCAGAACTGGCTGTTCACACAGGTATAAATCAGTTCATAGTTTATAATTAACAATTCGTAGTTATGGAAGACGTTAAGAAAGTTTATGATTTCCTGGAGAAGGCAGGAACATTCTATCTAGCCACAGTTGAAGGCGACCAGCCTCGTGTACGTCCTTATGGAGCGATGCTCTACTTCGAGGACAAAATCTACATCATGGCCTTTGGCAAGACGAACGCCACACGCCAGATTGCTGCCAACCCCAAGGCCGAGATTTGTGCCTTCAAGGGTAAGACGCTCCGCATCGAGTGCACGCTCGTCGAGGACAATCGTCCGGAAGTGGGCAAGGCTTTGGTTGACAAGATGCCTGTGCTGAAGCCTGCTCTTGGCGAGAACGGCGAGAACGGCGTGATGTATTATCTGAAGAATGCCAAGGCTTATTTCTTCAAGATGATGGAACTCGAAGAAACTATCAAATTCTAAATCTCAAACAAGGATGAAAGAACAAGTATTGAAAGCTATGCGCGAGGCAGGCAAGCCCGTCTCGGCTGGCGATGTGACGAAGGCACTGGGTGCCGACCGCAAGGAAGTGGACAAGGCTTTTGCAGAATTGAAGAAGGAGGGCGCCATCGTTTCGCCCGTCCGCTGCAAGTGGGAACCGAAGTAGAAAGTAATTCAACTCGAAAAGTAAATTATTTTGAGGAATAGGTACGGGGATTCAAGAAATCTTCGTACCTTTGCATTTATGGAAGCAATAGCAATTGGTTTGTTCATACCTCTGCTGGGCACGATGCTCGGTTCGGCGTTCGTCTTCTTCATGAAGGACGAGATGCCTGACCGCGTGCAAAAGACGTTGCTCGGTTTCGCCTCGGGCGTCATGGTGGCAGCTTCCGTATGGTCGTTGCTTATTCCTGCCATGGAGATGGAGGAGGCAAAGGGCGCATGGTCGGTGTTCCCTGCATCCATCGGGTTCTTGCTGGGCATCGGGTTCCTGCTCATGATTGACGAGCTGACGCCTCACCTGCACATCGGAAACGATAAGCCCGAAGGTCCTCGCTCGCGTCTGTCGCGTACGGCGATGCTGGCCCTGGCTGTCACCATCCACAACCTGCCTGAAGGCATGGCAGTCGGTGTCGTGTTTGCCGGAGCACAAGACGGCGCTTCGGGGCTCTCGCTGGCAAGTGCGTTGGCGGTCTCTATCGGTATCGCCATACAGAACATTCCCGAGGGCGCCATCATCTCGATGCCCATGCGGGCAGAAGGCAACAGCCGTTGGCGTGCATTCATGCTTGGCAGCCTCAGCGGAGCCGTTGAACCGATTGGCGGTTTGGCAGTCGTGTTGCTGGCTTCGCTGATGATTCCTGTCCTGCCGTATATGCTCGCCTTCGCAGCAGGAGCCATGCTCTATGTTGTCGTCGAAGAACTTATCCCCGAGGCATCGGCTGGCAAACATACCAACCTCAGCACTATCGGCTTTGCTGTCGGCTTTGTGCTGATGATGGTGCTCGATGTGGTCTTGGGGTAATTTTATCATTGACCATTAACCATTGACTATTGATTAACAAACAATAAACTAAGCGAATATGCAAACAATCTATGATTTCAAGGCCTTGACAAGCAAGGGCAAAGAGGTGGATTTCGCGCAGTTCCGCGGCAAGGTGCTGCTCATAGTCAACACGGCAAGCAAGTGCGGCTTCACGCCACAGTTTGCCGGGCTGGAGGAACTCAATCAGAAGTACAGGGACCGGGGACTGGTCGTCATCGGCTTCCCATGCAACCAGTTCAAGGAACAAGACCCCGAGGACGATGCCAAGATAGAGGAGTTCTGCCAGTTGAACTACGGCGTGACGTTCCAGATCATGAAGAAGGGCGACGTGAACGGCCCCGATGCCGAGCCTATCTTCGAGTACCTGAAGGCACAGGCGCCCACTGAGGACTACAACGGCCTGAAGGCAAAGGCGGCCAAGACGCTCTTCAAAGCCATCAGCAAGAGCGTGGAGAAGGACAGCGACATCAAGTGGAACTTCACCAAGTTCCT